>JABIPQ010000045.1 GCA_018698975.1 Gammaproteobacteria bacterium | reverse complement strand
AGATATAGGACTTCATTGATTCTGAATATTTTAGTCTGGTTCTGCTAACCATGTTGCAACACTCCACTTTTTAGTCAAAGATAGTAGTGTGTTGCGCTCACCAGTTGAAGTCGCAGCCGAAAGCAGGCCCTCAAGCAAAAAATTAAACACTTCAATATGAACAACTATTATCGACCAAAACAACATTTCAGAGATTTTCAGAATTAATGGAGTGTTGCAAATAAACTTGACATAGCCTTCCTGTTAAATGGTTTTTATACTTTCTTTACTTCATTGGAGTAGCCAGGGTCAGTGGAGAAAGCTTGGCTGAGCAGGCCGCTTATTAAATAATTTTAAAACTAATTTTTTACTTGAGGATAGTTGAATGAACAAGAAAAAAATCGAAAATCGACGACAATTCCTTGCGGGCTTCGCTGCTGTTACCGGCGCCACGACTCTTGGACCCAATATCACCCTGGCGGCGACACAGGAAGATAAGTACGTTATTGCTGCTCCCAAAGTTATATCGATGGAAATTGCCGGAACCGATGAGCGATTTCCTGTCAGACGAGTCTTTTGCCTGGGTCGCAACTATCGGGCTCACGCAATCGAATCTGGAGACAACCCGGATGAAACGCCGCCGTTTTTCTTCATTAAACCGCGGGATGCAGTGATTGAAAGTCGCGATGGTTTTCCCTATCCGCCCATGACTAATGAGCTACGCTACGAGGGTGAAATGGTTGTTGCCTTGAGCAGTGGAGGAACCAATATCCGCCCGGCTGATGCACTCAGCCATGTTTATGCCTATGGTATTGGGCTGGATATGACGCGGGAAGACCTGCAGCATAATGCCCAGGATCTGTCACGCCCCTGGGCAATCAGTAAGTCTTTTGATAACTCGGCACCCTGCGGACCTCTCCACACAGTAGTTAAAAACGGCCATGCTGAAACCGGTCGTATTTGGCTGAGCGTCAATGGTGTGGTGAAACAGGACTCTGATCTTGCCTTGCAACGCTGGTCAGTGGCTGAAGGTATCGCTATTCTTTCACAGTATTACGAGCTCTCAGCTGGGGATATCATCATGACAGGAACGCCCGAGGGGATTGGCCTGGTAGAGAAAAATGATGTCATCAAGTGCGGTATTGAAGGCCTTGGAGAGATTGAGGTTCGAATCACCTAGCCATCTTTTAAAGTTGTTTAAAAACATTAAACCCCTTAAAGATTTATTAAGGCTCATAGAGCAAAACTAATCGACTTTCGGGGTAAAGACACCACTCTATTACGGGCTTTCCAAAAGATCTGCTTGCGACTGAAATGCGTATTGAGCGGATTAAGTTACAATCACTCTATTGATTTTAAAATCTGCGCTAAATGGCACTGGATTTTCTGCCAGTGACCATTAAAATTCACTCTTTTTCCCCTAAAACAGGAATCCCCAATGGGACGTGCTTACCAAAACCGCAAAGAATCCATGGCCAAGACTTCAATTATGAAGTCCAAGATTTATGGACGCTATGGCCGTGAAATTTATATGGTTGCCAAGCAAGGTGGTTTTGACCCGGATGGTAATCTGGCGCTGCGCAGTATCATTGAGCGTGCCAAGCGTGATCAAGTACCCACTCATGTCATTGACAAGGCCATCGACAAAGCCAAAGGCGGCGGTGGTGAGGATTATTCACTGGCCCGTTATGAAGGCTTTGGTCCTGGCAGCTCTATGCTGATCGTCGATTGCCTGACCGATAATCCAAACCGTACTTTTGGTGATGTACGTCAGTGTTTTACCAAATCCAATAGCAAACTGGGTAACCAGGGGACTGTCAGTCATATGTTTGATCACTCCATCATTCTGGTGTTTGCCGGCGATGAAGAGGCTGTGATGGAAGCCTTACTTAATGCCGATGTGGATGTCACGGATATTGAAGAAGATGCAGGTAAAGTCAGCGTTTTTGCTCCACACACTGAATATGCCAAAGCCAAATCAGCGCTTGCTGAAAGTTTCGGTGAGATTGAATTTGATGTAGATGAAATCCAGTTTATTCCACAAACGTTTACCCAGCTGAGTGGCGAAGACGATATTGCAGATTTTGAGAAATTGACGGATATGCTGAATGAAGTTGATGATGTGCAGAATGTCTATCACAACGTTGAAGAGTGATAGTGTTTTAATCAGAGTGACGACTGCTGACCGAAAGCAGACATAAAAAAACGGCGACATGTTAATGTCGCCGTTTTCGTTTTCATAAGGGATCAATCTGCTATTGCATAGATGCGCCCTACTTCATGGATCAATCCAGATCAAAACGATCCAGAGTCATTACCTTGGTCCATGCCGCAACAAAGTCATTCACAAAAAGGTCTTTGGAATCTTCGGCAGCATAGAATTCAGCCACTGCACGCAACTCAGAATTGGAACCAAAGATCAGGTCTACAGGAGTACCGGTCCACTTTAGCTGACCAGTGGCGCGATCACGTCCTTCATAAACACCTTCCATAGATCCTTTTGACCACTCAGTAGACATGTCCAGCAAGTTCACAAAGAAGTCATTGCTTAAAGTACCGGGCTGATCAGTGAACACACCATGTTGTGCGCCACCTGCATTGGCATTCAATGTACGCAAACCAGCAACCAGCACACTCATTTCAGGCACGGTCAAGGTAAGCAAGTCGGCATGTTCTACCAACTCAACAGCTGGTGATTGGCCTTGTGCCAAATAGTTACGGAAGCCGTCAGATTTTGGCTCCAGTACCGCAAAGGAATTCACATCTGTTTGCGCCTGGGTTGCATCGGCACGTCCTGGTACGAAGGGAACATCGACATCATAACCAGCGTCTGCCGCTGCCTGTTCGATCGCTGCAGCACCGCCCAGAACAATCACATCAGCAAGAGATACCTGCCTGCGTGAGCGTACATCGTTGAAGTCACTCTGAATACCTTCCAGTACAGCCAGGACACTGGCCAGTTCAGCTGGCTCATTAACAGCCCAGTCTTTCTGTGGTGCCAGACGAATACGAGCACCATTGGCTCCACCGCGCATATCAGTACCACGGAAAGTGGCCGCTGATGCCCAGGCAGTTTTTACCAGTTGTGCAGTAGTCAGTCCGGAATCAAGAATGGCTGATTTCAGACGCGAGATGTCGCGTGAATTGACCAGGGAATAATCGATGGCGGGAACAGGGTCCTGCCAGATCATCTCTGCATCAGGTGCCATGGAGCCCAGATAGCGAGTACTTGGACCCATATCGCGATGCGTCAGTTTAAACCAGGCACTGGCAAAAGCCCTGCCAAAGGCATCGGGATCATCCAGCCAGCGCTGGGTAATCTCGCCATAGGAAGGATCTTCCCTGAGCGCCAGGTCAGTGGTAAACATGATTGGTGCATGTCTTAAAGACGGATCATGTGCATCCGGTACCAGGTTTGCAGCAGCACCATTGGCAGGAATCCACTGAGTAGCGCCCGCTGGACTTTTGGTTTGTACCCATTCCCAGTTGTACAGGTTTTGCAGATAGTTATGTGTCCATTGTGTTGGATTCACCGTCCACGCGCCTTCCAGTCCACTGGAAATCGTATCAGCACCTTTGCCGGTACCACAGGTGTTTGTCCATCCCATGCCCTGCTCTTCCAGGCTGGCTGCTTCAGGCTCAGCGCCGACACAGTTCTCGGGACTCCTGGCACCATGTGCTTTACCAAAGGTATGTCCACCGGCAATCAGAGCAACAGTTTCTTCATCATTCATTGCCATGCGACCAAAGGTCTCACGGATATCTGCAGCGGCAGCCAATGGATCAGGGTTACCGTTTGGTCCTTCAGGATTTACATAAATAAGGCCCATCTGCACAGCAGCAAGCGGCTCTTCCAGATCTCTGTTTCCGCTATAGCGCTGGTCGCCCAACCACTCACCTTCGGGTCCCCAGTATATTTCGTCAGGTTCCCATTCATCCAAACGACCACCGGCGAAGCCCATGGTTTCAAAGCCCATGGATTCCATTGCCACATTACCAGTGAGCACCATCAGGTCAGCCCAGGAAATGCTGCGGCCATATTTCTGCTTGATCGGCCAAAGCAGACGCCGGGCTTTATCCAGGTTTACATTGTCAGGCCAGCTGTTAAGGGGCGCAAAGCGTTGCATACCGCCATCAGAACCACCGCGGCCATCACTGATTCGATATGTACCGGCACTGTGCCAGGCCATACGGATAAAGAACGGGCCATAATGACCATAGTCTGCTGGCCACCAGTCCTGTGAGTCAGTCATCAGGTCTACAAGGTCCTGTTTCAATGCATCCAGATCCAGGCTTTCAAAGGCTTCTGCGTAATCGAAGTCTGCGCCCATAGGGTCGGATTCTGGTGAATGCATACGCAGTGGCTGCAGATCCAGCTGATTTGGCCACCAGTAGTCATTATTGACCATGGTGTCCTGCGCACTGACCGTGCTTATTGAAGCGAGCGGCGATAGGCCGAGCGCTATAAGTGTAAGTAATGGTAATTTTTTACCAAGCATACTCTATACCTCCTTTTAGTAACCTTCCAAAGTGTACGGTGTACAAGCTGCAGTGAATAAATTGAAAATACCTATCAGGTCGATAGGTAAAGCCATGGATTTACTCAAGCGAGTTATAGGAAATAGCTGACTTTAAAATAATAAATCAGCATAAAAAACATTGATAAGCAGTCAAAATGACAGCATTATCCATCTATATACACCGTGTTTTAATTTGATTTCTTATTAGCTCTTTTGAGGAAAAAATCATGAATAAAGCTTCAACAGGACTTACCGGCTTGGTGTTTTCGCTGCTTCTTTCAATGCCGGTTTATGCTCACCATTCCTTTGCTGCTCAGTATGACAGCAACAAGCCAGTTACCATGACAGGAATGGTCACTAAAGTTGAGTGGCAAAACCCCCACGTCTACCTTTATATAGATGTTGAAGATGACAATGGCAATTATGAAAAGTGGGCGCTGGAAATGGGTGCCCCTGCGGTACTGACACGCATCCAGGGATGGTCACGTTCGACACTCAATATCGGTGATATGGTTTCAGTGGAGGGAAGATTGGCCAGAGACGGCAGTAATCTCGCCAATGCCCGTACTGTCACGTTAACTTCAGGTGCAGAACTGGGCGCCGGATCAAGTGAACTTACAACGCCATAGCTGGCAGGAGGCCGGGAGACTGGGAGATAGAGTGTTATGAGAAATCGAGCTGCAATAAATAGTTTACTCATGCTGACAAGCCTGCTCTTTTTGATGATGGGCACACAGCTTAGTGCTCAGGGCGCTGAAGAAAGCACGCCGGTGAGACCTACACCAAGGCTGGCAAATGGTCAGGTAAACCTGGGGCTGGAACCTGGACAAAAAGGGTTCTGGGGTAGCTCAGGACGAATTTTCGACCGCCGAGGACGCGCTCACCAGAGCAACCTGCTGGAAGAAGAATTACCCTTACAACCCTGGGCCAGGGCGCTTCTGGAATACCGAAAGGAAAATAACCAGAAGGATGATCCTCATGCTCGCTGCCTACCAGGCGGAATAACACGTCAGATCCAGACAGTGAATGGATTTGAAATTCTTCAACACCCGGAGCTGAATAGAATTTATCTGGTTTTCGGTGGCGGCCCTCACACCTGGCGCATGATTCATACCGATGGCCGTCCCCTGCCGGATATCAATGATCCGGACTTGATTCCGACCTACCTGGGTTATTCAACGGCGCATTGGGAAGGAGACACCCTTGTGGTTGAGACCAACGGTTTTAACGAGAAAACCTGGTTCGCCTCTGGCTCACTACCCAGCACCCGATTTCTGCATCTTACTGAACGCATTTCACGCCCGGATTTCGAAACGCTGCGCTATGAACTGACTGTGGATGATCCTGGCGCCTACACAGAAACCTGGAGCGGTGGCTTTGATGTGGCCTGGAACTGGACCGGCTGGGATGGCTCTGATCTGGCAGAATTGCATGAGTATTTTTGTCAGGATAATGAGCGCGACGTTCAACATTTTTTGGGCAATGAATAAACAGGGTTCAACAATGAGTTATTTTCATACTACAAAAACTTTAAACTTTTTATCCGGAAAAAACCTGACAACAACTTTCATTTTGCTGCTGAGTTTTTCTTTTCCGCTGCTTTCTCAGGAAGGCCACCCTCTTGTTGGCTCATGGAGTGGTGACAGGCTTGTTAATGACCAGCGCACACGTGTGCTTGTATTACTTGATTTGCAAGTTGACCAGGAAATCACCGGCACACTCCTTGAAAATGGCGCCCGCATCCCTTTATCCAATGTAAAACTGGACCCGGAGAACTGGAGTGTCAGCCTTAATGCCAGTGGCGAAGACAGAGCAGGAAATGCTATTAACTACGAAATACACGGAGTAATAGACAATCTTGGCTCAGCAACACAAAGAATGATAACCGGTACCTGGGATGACGGTGCAAATACAGGCAGCTTCAGTCTGCAGAGAAATTAGATTATAAAGAGACCTCAATAACTAAAGAAATGCCAGGTTTGCATATCCTTTTAAGGCACTTTGCAAACATTAACCAAATTATTAAATGCATGGAGTTTACTTGACCAGTCGCCGGACATTTCTTGCTGCCAGCTCCACTGCAGCCATACTCAACACACTGCCACTTTCTGCTCAAACTGGCGATTTGACCGAATATTCCCTGGTAGAAGCCTCCGAGCTTATTCGTCGGCGCATGATTTCCCCGGTGGATTTAACAGTTGCCTATCTGGATCGCATCGAAAAACTGCAACCTCAAGTCAATGCCTATATAACGGTGACAACAGATCTGGCCATACGCCAGGCACAGCAGCTGGAAACTGAAATATTAAACGGACAATGGCGTGGCCCCCTGCACGGTATTCCCATTGCTCTGAAAGACAATATTGATACTTCCGGCATCCTCACTACTGCTGCCAGCAGCCTCCTGCAGGATCGTATTCCCGATACCAATGCGCCAATTTATGAGCGCCTGCGCGATGCCGGCTGCATCTTGTTAGGCAAATTGAATATGCATGAATTTGCCTGGGGCGGTACCTCGGCTATCACCCACTTTGGTCCTGTCCATAATCCCTGGAATCTCGAACACATTCCCGGCGGTTCATCCGGCGGCTCAGCTGCCGCTGTTGCCGCCCGCATGTGCTGTGCAGCCCTTGGTACCGACACGCTGGCCTCCATTCGTCTGCCAGCAGCCTATTGCGGTGTCACCGGTCTTAAAGCCAGCCATGGGCTTGCCTCCATACGTAATATTATCCCGGTAGCCGAATCACTGGATCATGTCGGCCCACTGTGCAGGAGTGTGGCTGACACGGCTTATATGTTGCAGGCTATGGCCGGTTTTGATCCTCTCGATCCGGTAAGCATCAGAGCTGCGCGCAGCAATTATGCAGAGGCCTTATTACAACCTGTAGAGTCCTTGAGAATTGGATTACCAAATGGTGATTATTTTTCCAGGCTACATCTGGATACAGAACAGGCAGTCAGTAATGCACTTGAACTGTTTGGATCAATCACCACAGGAAGTCGAGAAGTCTCCTTACCCCCTGTCCCGGATTTTTCTCCTCTACTCGCCGAGAGTTATGCATGGCATGAAAACTATCTGGACGATGAGACTAATCACAGTCAATACGATCCCGTGACACTGGAACGACTTCTGGCTGCAGGAGCCGTCAGTACCGATGACTATATTCGAGCACAACAGGATATGATTCGGTCCAGAAACCTGATACAAGAAGTGTTCAATGAAGTAGATGTACTGGTGACCCCTACAGCCCCTGGTCTGCCAGAACGCATCGACAGCGCAATCAATCCCGCATCAGCTGCCAGCGCGGAACCCTCGGTGAGAAATACTGCTCCGTTTAACCTTTACGGTATTCCCACCATTTCGGTCCCTATAGGTTTCAGCCAGAACGGCTTACCTATTGGCCTACAAATCAGCAGCGCGCATTTAAAAGAAGAGGTGATGTTCTCTCTTGCCCATGCTTATCAGCAAGCAACTTCATGGCACCTGCAATCACCTGAATTCATCTGAACCAAGAAGTTTTAAACATTCTCTTCCGTAAGCACTTCCGTAAGAATGCCCGGATTTTTTTCCATGGCGATTGCCTTCAGGTCAAAAGACAGTTTTTGAAATAAATGTCTTGAAGAAGAGTTCGTCCTCCATGCTGCCACATGATTACGCACTACCGGCTCCTCTTCCATGGTGAGGACATGCAAGGCTGCTCCCTTTTGTAATTCACTTTGTACAAACAGTGCCGGAAGAAAGGCTATGCCCTGGTTCATCATCACCATCTGACTCATGGTGTCCAGACTGTTGCCTTCAAAATCTCTTTTCAGTTCTGCGCCAAAGCGTTCACACAATCCGGCAATGCGCCGGTGCAAATGAAAATGGTCATCAATGGTCAACACAGACTCTCCCTGTAAATCACTGCCACTAATAATCTCTTTCCTTGCCAGGGGATGCTCTTGGGACGTAACTACTTTAATTGGTTCAGTGAACAACGGGCGCACCCTGTTCTCCATGGACTGCATGGGCAGTACTGTCATGATTAGATCGAAAGCGCCTTTGCGCAGACCTGTTTCCAGATCCTTGGGATCTCCCTCACGTAAATGCAGTTTTAGTTTCGGATAACGTTGATGTAATTCAGGTAATAGCTGAGGCAACAGATAAGGGCCCAATGTCAACGATACGCCCAGCTTGAAAGTGCCGCCCATATCCAGGCTACTGTTATGGGCTGTCTCCATTAAATGCTGGTACTGCTCCAGAATCTCCCTGGCCAGTGGCAATAATTCCCGACCTTCAGGTGAAAGCAATGTCCCCGCACGGGAACGCTCAAACAACTGCACACCCAGCGCTTCTTCCATCGCCACAATCTGACTGGTCAAAGTAGGTTGTGAAATAGTGAGTTTAGCGGCCGCCTTGCGAAAATTGGATGATCGCGCAATGGTCGCAAAATATTCGAGTTGCTTGATAGAAGGTTTTTTGGTGGACATACCGCTTTCCTGATAGTTAATGACTAATAGGATAGCCTATCATTAAGGTAAAACAAACCCTGCACAAATCATTGTCAAAGTCATTTTAAATTCCGACCTGCCTAAGTAGCAGGTAATTTTCGTAAATTGATAGTTATTATCTATTTTTATCTAGATATATATTTGTATATTCTATCAATAAGTGAAATATTTCCCTGCCTGAAGCATGAAAAGCGAAATAATTGGTATTAAATGTTCCAGAATATAGGAAAACAGAAGGCAAATAAACAATGTTAGCGAGCACTTACATCTGTTTTTGGATAATAAATAAAAGGACTCTAGTATTTAAAAGGAGGTATTTAAAGCCCAGGAGTCACTATAGGCAAAATCACACAATTTACTCACTGGCGCGTACAGGGCTATTTTCCCTAAACTGAAATTCAACCAGTTTGATATCGTCCAGCCCCATCTGATCAAAGGGGTCCTCGATATGATCCTGCAAGTTATACAGGGACATCAGAATAAAACCATGTAAAACGCTGAGTGTATAAATTAACCAGACAGGATGACTACTCAGGTTATAGACAAGTGTCGGGGTAAAAATAAATGGCAGGATATAGATGAATATCAGGCAGTAGGCGCGCAGGCTGATAGGGGTGCCATGAATCTTGATGCCATTGAGGTTTTCAACACTTTCCTGGATGTCCTGTATTAGCCGGATTAACTTAAGCGCTGCATTGCCTGAAATGGAATTTCGGTTTGTATCAACAAAACCATAAACCTGTCGAATACGCTCCCTGACCTCTTCGATACGATTATTTCTCTTGTCTTTTAGCCCTTCAATAAAGGTTTCAGACAAACCATTCATCATCTGTTGAACTTCGACTTTTTCTTCTGGCGAAAGCTTGTTGGAGTTTTCCAGACTGAAGTAAAAAGCACTGATCGAGGCTTTCAGAGTACTTAATAACCTGATTGCATGCTGCCTGCGACGAAACGCTTCTCTTATGGTAAAAACCAGGGGAAAAATAATAGCGATACTGAAAATAATGAGATCAACATCGTAACTGAAATTAAATGCCAGACAAAAGTAGCTGACGAGCATACAAATCGCAGAAATTGACAGGCTTCTGTAATTAACAATGTCCAGATATTTATGCATAAAGGGTGTCGCAGATAATCATGATTATTAAGCTTTGGTTAATAGTAGTATTCCGCATT
>JABIPQ010000044.1 GCA_018698975.1 Gammaproteobacteria bacterium | reverse complement strand
GTTTTCCAGCGAAAAAACACCCAGTGAAATTCCCCCTGCCTGTTCACCAGTAGTTATGATGAAGCTATCTATATTGCTGCTGCGTAGCTCTTCAAGCGTCTGGCGTTCAGCAATATCTGAATTAAAGGGCGGCATATAGACTCGGTAATTCATATTTTCGGCGCTAGGCAGCAGTTCTGGACTTGCTTCCAGGCCGCGTTCCAGCAGGGCTGAAACCAGAAAATCACTTTCTTCTGTATTGTTGAATACACCTAGCGATATACAGATTGCAGGTTCAACAGCGGCGCTGGTGTTCTCAACCTGAGTTTCGCTCAATAACTGCAAGGTTCGGGAGGCCTGGACAGAAGGCTCCCTGACCATGGTTTGCCGGGATTCCTGGGGCCGCGAGAGGTTCCAGCCAAAATAAGCCAGATTGGTCAGTATCAACAGGGTAATAAATGTGCGCATTAGTTTTCTTTATATGCCTGATTTTTTGCCTATATATACCTATATATACCTATATATAGAAGCAGGAACATGGAAAAGCCCGCATCATGGAAGCGCAAGGGATAAACCGTCCAGAACAAGATCACTTTCCAGTTTATGCGCCCAGTTAAGCTGCTTGCTGATCAAGCCGGCATTACCGCCCGTCAGAAACCACTCAGCTTCAGTTGTGTTCTTATTCGAAAGCTCCCAACATTCCCGGAGAAACCCAGTCACCATGGCATGAATTCCCTGACTAATTGCAGAATTCGTACTTTTGCCAAGTGCTGGCTCACTCCAGTCTTCAAGGATGACATCCAGAGCAGGTGATTTCCTTGCAAGACTGTCCTGCATCAATTTCAATCCAGGGACAATAAACCCGCCCATGTGATTGCCATCAGTATCGATCCAGTCAAAAGTCATCGCACTACCGCAATCGAGAATGTAACAGGCAGATTCTGTCCTGGCATAAGCCGACAGCATAGCAAGCCAGCGATCCACACCCATGCTCTGAGGATCCTGGTAAGAATTTGTTACTCCATGGCACTGCTTTTGAACTTGTGCAAATTCCGGCTGCAACTGCCAGTTTTCAGATAGTCGATGGATTAACTTTTCCTTGAATTTCTCTCCTCTGACATTGGCCACCCGAATACGCTTTATGTCATCCAATGAATGAGCACTTATCTGGGTAAACAGCCCAGCCCCTGTCGAGTCATCATCAAGATCGTCCGCATAATTACTTGCAAGTGTATTTGCATCGGCCTCATTAACAAGTCGCCACTTGATTCTTGTATTGCCGGCATCAAGTTCAAGAATCATGGGTTAACTGCCCTCCTCAGAGAGATTTCTCCGCCCTGCACCTCTTGTGTAATTCCATCAACCTCAAACAACAAGGCACCTGATTTGGAGATACCCCTGGCTTTACCAAACTGGCTGTTATCACCGGAAATGAGTTCGACATCTTTATCGAATATGGCATCGTATTGTTGCCACTCATCAAGGAACCCTTGTAAACCATGTGTTTCAAATTCGGAAAGGGCCTGCATAATATTCATAACTACATTCCCGGCAAGCAGGTTACGGTCTGTGTTCTTTCCAGTAATCCGATTTAAATCAGTCCAGGGTTGGGAAATATTTTGCATCTGTTCAGGCTGACAGTGAATATTGATACCTACACCTATAATTAACTGACAAACTCCACCGATATCTCCAGTTATTTCCAGTAAAATTCCGCCAAGCTTCATGTTGTCAAAAAGCACATCGTTAGGCCATTTAACCTTCAAGCTTGATATTCCAAGTGCCTCCAGCGCCCTGACGAGAGCCAAACCTACTATCAGGCTGATTCCTTCCGTTTTCATTGCGCCGTTATCTACATTCCTGACCATGGTCAGATAAATATTCTGACCAAAGGGACTTACCCATTCCCTCCCCCTTCGGCCTTTACCACGTGTCTGTTGCTCAGCCAGATAAACCAAATATTTGCCAGGTTCAGGAATTCCATGCCCTGCCTGAATTTCCCTCATGGCATAAGAATTAGTGGAATCGATGGAGTCCAGTATGACCAATTCCTGCAATTTGCCGAGACGATCCAACGGGATCGCTACCGCAATCTTTTCAGAGTCCAGCAATAGAACAGGATCCTGTAATTTATACCCCTTTCCCCTGACCGAGTGAACATCAAGTCCAAGCCCATTGATTTGTTTCATGACTTTACAGATAGCCGCTCTGCTGACATTCAACTCCATGCCAAGCTGAGTACCGGAGTGGTATTGGCCATCGGCCAACTTGTTTATAAGTGGGTGCAGTATTGATGCCATTTCATGTTCTTTTAGTAAAAAAAATCCGGAAAGCACTGCTATCCGGATTTTAATCAATTCAGTGCCGGTAATAAAACCGGCTAAAGTAAATCTTAAGTGCTATTACAAATCATAACCTTTTTCATCATGCAGAATAATATCAAGACCTGTGGCCTCGTCTTCTTCACTGACCCGTAATCCTGTTACTGCATCTACTATCTTGAGGATTACAAAAGTCATAAAGGCAGTATAGGCTACTGTCGCTCCAATACCTGTTAACTGGACTGTTAACTGGCTGCCCATAGTGACACCCTCTGCATAGCCCTGACCGCTGAGTACTCCCAGGCCAGTCGAGGCAAAAAAGCCTGCTAGAAAAGTACCCAGTATGCCGCCAACTCCGTGGACCGGAAATACATCCAGAGAGTCATCTACACCCAGGACATTCTTGAGATACCCGGTAGCAAAGAAACAAACGGTGCCTGCCGATAATCCAATTATAAGAGCGCCACCAGGACCTACAAACCCAGAGGCAGGGGTAATAGTGCCCAGACCTGCCACCATGCCGGTAACGATACCAAGGACTGATGGCTTACCGTATTTAATTTTTTCCATCAGTATCCAGGCAAGTGAGCCAGCTGCTGCTGAAATATGTGTCACCAGCATTGCCATGGATGCATTTCCATCTGCTGCCAGAGCACTACCACCATTAAATCCGAACCACCCAACCCAAAGCATACCGGCTCCAGTCACAGTCATGGTCATGTTATAGGGCGGCATGGGAGTTTTGCCGAAACCGGTACGTGTACCTATCACTTTGGCACAAACAAGTGCCGCAATACCGGCAGTAATATGCACAACAGTACCACCGGCGAAGTCGAGCAAGCCCGCTTCAAAGAGCCAGCCACCCTCAGCCCAGACCCAGTGGGTAATGGGTGCATAGACCAGAATTAGCCAGAGGACGCTGAAAAACATGACGCCACTGTATTTTACCCGCTCAGCAAAACCACCGAATATTAGTGCTGGAGTGATTATGGCGAATGTCAGTTGAAACAGGGCAAAACTGGATTCAGGAATAGTGCCAGATACTGTTTCTTCAAACACGTTGGCAAACATAATATTGCCAAATCCTCCAATAAAGGCATTTCCTTCACTGAAAGCGAGGCTATATCCGCAAACCAACCAAACCAGCGTGGCAACACAGGTAATAGAAAAGCATTGCATGAGAACCGACAAGACATTTCGTACTCTGACTAACCCACCATAAAAGAGTGAAAGTCCGGGAATGGTCATGAACAGGACTAGAGCCGTGGAGGTCATTATCCATGCAGTATCACCGCCATCCACATCCTGGGCTAAAGTAATAACCGGTGCTAATAACAGGGCAAGTAAAAGCCAGCCTTTTCCAAAAAATTTAAGAAGCATAAATCCCCCTGAATTATTATTTTAACTACCGATGCCATCTGTATAAAGCAGCAGTGTTTGTAGGCTTAATTTAGTGATTATTCTGTACTTTGCGCACTATGAATGAGCATAAAAGAAATATAAAGATGAGACAAGCCAATCAGAGGGCTGAGCGAATCTAATTGTTATTATTATTGTTTTTTCAGGCAGTTGAAAATTGCAGAGCCATATCCTATTAGTAATTCCAACCTTCTTATTTACTTTAATTACCTGAAATAAGCATTAATAGCAGAGTTATCGCTCATGTTGAGTTGCTATTTCCCATTTCGGTTGCAAGACAGTGCAATTTCAAATCACCTTGCACTTTTTTGGTGCGACCCAACCCTTGCTTTCTTTGAGAATTTGGCTTTTTAAAGCTAACTACCTGTATTTTATAGCTTTTATTTTCTGGCATGGCACTTGCTACCTGCTTCAAAGTGTTATCGCAGCTTTTTGTATCCATATGCAGGTGAATTCAATTCACCCACGCTAATTGAGTTGAATCGAACTATGAAAATTTTTCCCGGCAGACCCTGGCGTAATCCTAATTGCACCAACCTGTCAGAACGACGTACCAGGAGAATCAAATGAAAATGATCAATGCGATTATCAAGCCATTCAAGCTTGATGACGTCAGGGAGGCCCTGTCAGAAATTGGAGTTCAGGGAATTACTGTCACTGAAGTGAAAGGTTTCGGTCGACAAAAAGGCCACACCGAATTGTATCGCGGTGCGGAATATGTTGTTGACTTCCTCCCCAAGCTAAAAGTTGAAGTAGTAGTGAAAGACAGCGCTCTTGAACAGACTATCGAAACAATTTCGAAGGCAGCCAACACTGGCAAAATCGGCGACGGCAAAATTTTTGTATCTACCATAGAAGAAGCAATCCGTATCCGTACCGGTGAAACTGGCGATGATGCCATCTAATTAGAAATGTTATACCAAGCTTTCAGGAGGGCTTAGTATGGAAAATCAAATTTTTGAACTGCAGTATGCGATGGACACCTTTTACTTTCTGGTATCGGGTGCCCTTGTTATGTGGATGGCTGCTGGATTTGCGATGCTCGAAGCAGGTCTTGTACGTGCCAAAAACACCACAGAAATTTTAACCAAGAACGTAGCGCTATTTGCTATCGCTTGTACCATGTACCTGATCTGCGGTTACGAGATTATGTATGATGGAGGCTACTTCCTTAGCGGTGTAACTACTGTTGCACAAATGGACGATGCCGCTGTTGCAGGTGTCCTGGCCGAATCAGCTGAAGCCGGTTTTGACGGTGATTCAGTTTATTCCGGAGCCTCTGACTTTTTCTTCCAGGTAGTATTTGTTGCTACAGCAATGTCCATCGTTTCCGGTGCTGTTGCTGAGCGCATGAAGCTCTGGGCTTTCCTTGCATTTGCCATTGTCATGACCGGCCTGATCTACCCAATGGAAGGTAGCTGGACCTGGAATGGTGATTCAGTATTTGGCCTGTATGCTCTGGATTATGCTGACTATGCCGGCTCAGGTATTGTGCATCTTGCAGGTGCGGCAGCAGCCCTGGCTGGTGTATTACTGCTCGGTCCACGAAAAGGAAAATACGGTTCTGACGGTTCCATACACCCGATTCCTGGTGCCAACTTGCCATTAGCAACTCTGGGCACTTTCATTCTCTGGATGGGCTGGTTCGGTTTTAACGGCGGCTCAACATTGAAACTTGGTGGTATCGCCGTAGCCAACGAAGTAGCTAACGTATTTCTAAATACTAATGCTGCAGCAGCAGGCGGACTAATTGGCGCATTGATTATAGCTCGCATACTGTTCGGCAAAGCTGACCTTTCAATGATTCTAAACGGCGCATTAGCAGGTCTGGTAGCTATTACTGCCGACCCAGCTTCCCCTGGTCCTTTAGCTTCTACTCTGGTGGGTATGGTTGGCGGCGTCATCGTAGTGTTCAGCATTATCATGTTCGATAAACTGAGAATTGATGACCCTGTCGGCGCTCTTTCCGTTCATGGTGTAGTGGGTATCTTCGGCGTGATGGTGGTATGTGTCACAGGTGGCGCCTCTGTCGGTGGCCAACTGGTCGGCATGTTAACTATCTTTGTCTGGGTATTTGTTTCCAGCCTGATTGCCTGGTTCATTATCAAGTCAGTAATTGGCCTGCGTGTTACCGAAGAGGAAGAATACGAAGGTGTTGATCTCTCCGAATGTGGTATGGAAGCCTATCCTGAGTTTGTCAGCCAGAAGTAAGTCTCTATTCATTAAGAGATTTTAGATCAAAAAAAAGCGCCACTGTTGTGGCGCTTTTTTTATATCTTAAAGAAAATAAAATACTATCTATCTGAACCTTGTCCCTGCCCATCAGTGCGACCCAGTGTAGAACCATCCTTTAAGATAACACCGATATAAAGCCCACCCTGACTACCGTCATTAAGAGTAATGGCATTACGCAGCGGATTGGCAAAAACTGTGACCTTGTCCCCTGGACGCAGCGAGCTGCGTTTCCAACCCTGGTTTATCAATACATTCGGAGCAGTCATCTCAATTGTCCATAAACCATCGGGTGCACCTTCCACAGTGCCTTCCAACTTGAATGATGCATGAGGGTTTATCCACCTGACCTGCGTTATTTCGCCTTCAATCTTGATAACGCTTTCACTGTCAAAGGCAGCAGTGGAGTGATGCGCAATAACTGGTACAGCAAGTAAAGCCAGTAGCGCCGTAAAAATCCAAATTAGTTTGTTGGGAAAAATTTTAAGTTTCATTCTATTGTCCTGATAAAAATTGTCCTGGTATAAATATTATCCAGCGTATAAAAGGTGTTATCGACTCAAGCCATCCTGTCCAGCTTGTGTACTGGGTAGATTGTCATTCAGGTCAGGCAGGCATTCCACCTCCCCGATATCCGTGTAATCAACTCGCAACCAGCGTTTGGTGTTGCGCCATTCTCCTACCCAGCCGTTGGGGTCGGTCATGATATGTTCAATCTCCAGCACTTCACCGTTTTCCAGCAAGCGCATTCTCTCCTGCATTCGGAAATCTTCTGAAATAGGGATTCCTGTATCAATGAAATGATTATAGGTTTCCATATAACGTGTATTTACTACAAGCTCATCACCTTCCCAGTTTCCGATAGACTCACCATTGTAGGTGTATATGATCAGATCAGGATCTGAATAATCACGACCATCTAAAAATATCTGACGGAAACCGTTGTTAAAATTC
>JABIPQ010000043.1 GCA_018698975.1 Gammaproteobacteria bacterium | reverse complement strand
TTTAACTTTTAACTTTTTTAACATGGCCAAAGCTATTCCAGCAGATTCCGTCGGGCTCGTGTCCGGGGAACTCATCCATTTTGATGAGCCTCTGGCCTTACGCAGTGGCCGCACTATCGACCAGTATGACCTGATGGTGGAAACCTATGGTGAGCTGAATGCCGACAAATCCAATGCCATCCTGATTTGTCATGCCCTGAGCGGTGATCATCATGCTGCAGGCTTCTATAAACCTGATGATGAAAAAGAAAAACCTGGCTGGTGGGACTGCTGCATCGGGCCCGGCAAAGCTTTCGACACTAATAAGTTCTTTATTGTCTGCCTGAATAACCTTGGTGGTTGTGCAGGCAGCACTGGACCATCTTCAATAGACCCGGATACCGGCAAGCCATTTGGTCCTGATTTCCCAATTATTACCGTGCGTGACTGGGTAACAAGCCAGGCCAGACTCGCTGACCGACTTGGTATACAAAGATGGGCGGCTGTTATTGGCGGTAGTCTTGGCGGTATGCAGGTTATGCGCTGGGCAATTTCCTATCCCGACAGACTTGGCCATGCCATTATTATTGCAGCTGCACCAAAGCTGTCCGCACAAAATATTGCCTTTAATGAGATCGCGCGCCAGTCCATCACCAGTGATCCGGATTTCCATGCCGGTCGCTATTACGATTTCAACACCTATCCAAAACGTGGCCTGATGCTGGCGCGTATGGTTGGGCATGTCACCTATCTTTCCGACAGTGCCATGCGCGATAAATTCGGCAAGGATGCTATTGAGGGAAGTTTCGGACGTGACCTGCGTTCAGGAAAACTGAATTTCAGTTATGGCGTGGATTTCCAGGTAGAAAGTTATCTGAAATACAAGGGTGAAATTTTTTCTCACAGCTTTGACGCCAACAGTTATCTGTTAATCACCAAGACCCTGGATTATTTTGATCCAGCGGTGGATTACAATTTTGATCTCAGCAAGGCCTTTGCTGAAAGCCAATGCAAGTTTCTGGTGATTTCCTTTACCAGTGATTGGCGTTTCCCACCGGAAAGGTCGCGGGAAATCGTCAATACCTTGCTGAAAGCAAAACAGCCAGTGAGCTATCTGGAGATTGAAGCTGATCAGGGGCATGACGCCTTTTTATTGCCTATTCCGCGTTATATCCAGGCCCTTAAATCCTATCTGGGTTGCGTATCAGCAGAGAGTACCGGGGACAGGAGTGATGCCGATGCGCGCTGATCTGGAAATTATTCAACAATGGATTGAACCAGACACCAGAGTGCTTGACCTGGGTTGCGGTGACGGCTCTTTCCTTGCGCACCTGAAAAAAGACAAAAGCATCAGCGACTGTGGCCTGGAAATTGACACTGAAAATATCAATCTTTGTCTGCAGGCCGGGGTCAATGTTATTCAGCAGGATATGAACAAGGATCTGTCTAATTTTGAATCCAACAGTTTCGACACGGTGTTGCTGGCACAAACTTTACAAACTGTAGAGCGACCCGATCATCTGGTAGAAGAAATGCTACGCATCGGCAAGTACTGCATCATAACCTTCCCGAATTTTGCCTACTGGCGCCATCGTCTGAAATTACTTACCGGCGGTAATATGCCTCAGTCCAGCGCCCTGCCCTTTGAGTGGTATGACACGCCTAATATTCACCATTGTACGATCAAGGATTTTGATACTTTGTGTAAAGATAGAAAGATCAAAATTTTGCATAAAACAGTTGTAGACTTTGATCATCGTAGCAGTTTTCTGATGAACCTGAATCCCAACCTGTTCGGGATAAATGCGATTTATCACTTCACCCGCTAAAACCAAATAACAAGCCAAATGAAAAAATTCTTATTCATCCTGATACTTAGTAGTCTGAGTTTTATAAGTTTAAGCGCTACGGCCGCCTCGGAAAATTTTGGCGACTACAGCATTTATTATCAGGCCGTAAACAGTACTTTTGTCAACGCGGATATTGCTCGTCAATATGGCATCGTGCGTAGTGACAGGCGCGCCTTTCTGAACATCAGTGTGTTGAAAAATAATGCTGACGGTACAAGCGAAGCAGTATCTGCACAGGTAACCGGGGGCAAGCGCAATCTATTAGGGCAAACCGGGGACATAGATTTCCGGGAAATCCAGGAAGGACAGGCTATTTATTATATTGGCGAATTTGATTATTCAAATGCAGAAATTGTTCGCTTTCGCCTTGAGGTAAGCCCTGAAGGTTCTGACATCTCCCATGAAATCTCCTGGGAAACCCGAATGTATAACAACTAGATAACACAAGCCCCTGACCATGACAGCTTTGGATAAAATCGTACTTGCCAGCAGCAATTCTGCAAAACTCAAAGAGTTGCAGGACATTCTTGCCAGCAAAAATGTAAGCCTGATTCCCCAGTCGGAATTTGATATCCCGGATGCTGTGGAAGACGGACTGAGCTTTGTCGAAAATGCCATCATTAAGGCCAGGCATGCAAGCAGGCTTTCTGGTCTTGCAGCATTGGCCGATGACTCGGGACTGGAAGTGGATGCCTTGCATGGTGAACCCGGTATTTTTTCCGCACGCTATGCCGGGCTTAACAAGGACCGTGAAAGCAATGACGCCGCCAATAATGTGCTACTGCTTAAAAACATGGCACAAATAGCAGAAGAAAATCGTAGCGCGCGTTTCCAGTGCTGTATTGCATTAGTGCGCTTTCCGGAAGATCCAATGCCGCTGATTTGCCAGGGCAGCTGGGAAGGACGAATTCTTTTTAACGAACAAGGCAGCAATGGTTTTGGTTATGACTCACTGTTTTTTGTGCCTGAATATAACTGCGCTTCTGCAGAGCTGGAAGCTGCCGTAAAAAATAGTCTCAGTCATCGTGCACAAGCATTACAAAAACTACTGACCTGTTTCCCTGTATGAGTCTGAGCCGGCTCATACTGCCGCCACTATCACTGTATATTCATATCCCGTGGTGTCTGAAAAAATGCCCTTATTGTGATTTCAACTCACATGCTTATGCGGGTGATCTACCTGAAAAACCATATATCGATAATCTGCTGGCCGACCTGCAAAGAGATTTACCTTACGTTCAGGGGCGGGAACTTGTGTCGATATTTATTGGCGGCGGAACTCCCAGCCTTTTTTCTCCAGCAAGTATTTCCCGGCTGTTATCGGAAATTGAAAAACTGATTCCCTTTTCCAAGGCCATAGAAATTACCATGGAAGCCAATCCCGGCACCTTTGAAATTAATAAGTTCAAAGGATTTCGGTCAGCAGGGATAAATCGTTTATCCATTGGCATCCAGAGTTTCGACAAAGCCGCCTTAAAGGCACTGGGGCGTGTTCATGATGATGCTGAGGCCAGAACTGCAGCTAAAAATGTCAGATCTGCCGGCTTCGAGAATTTTAATCTGGATCTTATGTTTGGCTTGCCTGATCAATCTATTGAAGATGCTTTGGTTGATCTGGACATTGCCCTGCAATGTGAGCCACCACATTTAAGCTGGTATCAGCTCACTATTGAGCCTAATACTATGTTTTACAGCCAGCCCCCGCTATTGCCTGAAGATGATCTGGTGAGCGAGATGCAGGACAAGGGCATTGCGTTGTTAGCCGCACACAAGCTTTCCAGATATGAAATTTCTGCTTTTTGCAGACCCGACAAAGCATCAACACATAACCTTAATTACTGGCGTTTCGGTGATTATCTGGGCATTGGTGCAGGCGCTCATGGCAAGGTGAGCCTTCCTGGGGAACAGCGCATTATGCGTACGCGCAAAACCAGGCAACCGGCAAAATACCTCGCTAACGCGCAAAATATGATGGCCGGACTGACTGAAGTATCTGTTGCAGACTTGCCCCTGGAATTCATGATGAATGCCCTGAGATTGGTCAGTGGCAGTGATGAAATGTCATTTGAGCAGCGCACCGGTTTGTCCATAAACAGTATCAGCAGTGAGTTAGCAAGACTTCGTACTGGCGGCTTGCTGGGCAAAGACACCCTCGCTACAACTGATCAAGGCTATAAATTCCTGAATAATGTGCTCGCTGAATTTCTGCCCGCAGACGACCAGGCTATTGACAGGATTCCACTAAGATCACAATAATTGGCCGCATAATTCAGTAATAATGACATCCCGATCTAAAACCATAATGAAATACCAAGGTGCCGCAAGGCCGGCGAATGTGTTGTAATCCGGGGGGCAGGCTGCACTTTTCAGCCAGGAGAATATTGTTTTATACCAATATGTTAAGAAAATTCCTCAAATCTCTGCCTTTAAAGTACAATATGCGCTCAAATTCAAGAGAACAAGCATGACAACTGACCCTTACAATATTGCCTGTACTCACGGCTTTATCCAATCTTCCTGCTCAGATTGCAACCTGAAAGGCCTGTGTCTGCCGATTGCCATGGATCTCAAGGATATCGACAGGGTCAATGACATCATTAAGCGCAGTCGACCGATTCATGCCGGTGAGCACATCTACAGAACAGGAGATGGATTTACCTCTATTTTTGCAGTGCGTTCGGGGTCTATCAAAACCTATTTGCTGGATGATGATGGCGTGGAACAGGTCACTGGTTTTTATCTTCCTGGTGAAATCCTCGGTTTTGACGGTATTGGAAACAACACTCATGGTTGCAATGTAGTCTCCATGGAAACCTCCACGGTTTGTGAAATCCCTTTTGAGCGAATAGAAGAACTATCCCTGCAGATTCCTGTGCTGCAACGCCACTTTTTCCAGTTAATGAGCCAGCAGATAGAATCTGATCACCAGATGATGATGACTCTGAGCAAGAAAAATGCAGAAGGTAGGGTAACTACTTTACTGGTCAGCCTGTCAAACCGCTTTAGTCGCCGCAACCTGAGCGCCAAGTCATTACGACTGCCCATGTCCAGAATGGATATTGGAAATTTCCTGGGGCTAACCATTGAAACAGTGAGCCGCACTTTCAGTCGCCTGCAAAAAGAAGGCATCATTAACGTGGATGGTAGAGAAATTCATATTAATGATAATGAAAAACTTCACTCTGTCTGCCACGCCTCAAAGTAGTCCCTGCATTAAAGTAGTTCCTGCATCAAAGTAGTTCCTGCATCAAAGTAGTTCCTGCATTAAAGTAGTTCCTGCATTAAAGTAGTTCCTGCATCAAAGCAGTTCCCATATAACGCTTCCTGTATAAAAACAGGTCCTTTCTAACAATTTCCCTGTTGTGCTGTTTTTTCTGTTGACCTAAATCAAGCAACCGTAGTAATTGGATTGTCGCTTCCTCTTGTTTAGATCACCATAGTCGCCATGAGTAAAATCATCTCTTTTTCACATGCTCGGGACATGCTCTCAGCACATTCTTCGGAATTACAGGACACCATGGTGGCAACTGAATCTGAAGCCATTGCTCTGAACAAGTTATGTGCTTCCCTGATCATCAAGGAAAATCAAAAAAGATTTCGCGCTTTTCCGGATTCCTATTGCCGGGAATATGGTCTTAGCCTTGAACAAATTCATGCAGTGACTGATCTTGATATTATGCGTTTGCTGGATCTTGGCGCGGCTATTGATAACCTGAAGAAACTCACCGCGACTTACGGTCTGGATATCCTGGATTTATGCATCGAGCAAACGGGAAAAAGTCTCGATGAAGTTAAAGCGCTAATGGCCAGCAACTGAGCCTGCCATTCAATTCATCTGTAGATTGTTTGAGAAAATCCCTTCCTTAGCTGATAATCTCTTTGTTAATTATTAGTTCCTGAATTCTACTCAGGGTAAACCTGCTTCTGCCTGAATACTCAGGTGATGAATTACACTCAATGCTAAACACCCTGTTTTTTTATGCATCAAAAATAATCTGGGCCTTGCTCTCTCCCGCGACACTGATTTATCTGTTGTTGATGCTGGGCATTGCGCTGGTGTATTTCAGGAAAATCGATCTGGCAAAAATCCTTCTGGGAACTGCTGCTGTCTTACTCACTCTTGTAGCTATCCTGCCTCTGGGACTTTGGTTGGCAAGCCCGCTGGAAAATCGTTTCCCTGCCAATCCACAACTACCCGATAACATTCACGGCATCATTCTTTTAGGCGGCGCTATTGATCCCTTAAATCCTTTATCTGGAACCAGCCAGAATTTGGTGACGCAGCGGATCGCTATATCGCTTTCATTGAACTGGCAAAAAATTATCCCGATGCTGAACTGATCTTTACCGGTGGCGCCGGCAGTCTACTCGACCAGGAATACAAGGAAGCCGATGTAGCACTGTATTTTCTGGAAAGCATGGGTATTGAGCGCAGCAGGTTGGAGATGGAGCGTGACTCGCGAAATACCTTTGAAAACGCAGTGAACAGCAAAGCCTTGATGCAGCCTCAGCCCGGCGAGAACTGGATACTGGTGACCTCCGCTACGCATATGCCGCGTTCAATGGGCGTCTTTTGCCAACAGGACTGGACGGTGATTCCCTATCCGGTCGATCATGTTACCTCTCCCGGCAGGCAATGGCGCTTAAGTTTTGATCTGGCAGATAATCTCGACAAACTAAATTCCCATGCAAGAGAATGGGCGGGACTGCTGGCCTATTTTGTCAGTGGAAAAACAACTGCCTTTTTACCCGGGCAGTGCAGCTAGCTTTTCACAATACAAAAATTTGGTCATGACACTTTATATGCAGGAACAGGAGTCACCTTTGGCAATCTGGAAACAAACTGTCTTAATTGAAGAGACCAGGAGTCTGATGAAAGGCACCATGTGTGAACATCTCGGCATGGAGATTACAGAAATAGGTGATGACTTTCTAAAAGGCACTTTGCCGGTGGATGAACGTACCCAACAACATATGGGTATCATTCATGGCGGCGCCTCGGTGGTGCTGGCTGAAACCCTCGGCAGTATGGCATCTGCTTTATGTTGTGAGCCCGGCTATTATGTCGTGGGCCTGGACATCAATGCCAACCACGTGCGACCCGGCAAGCCACCTTTTGTGACCGGCACTGCCCGCCCCCTGCACATCGGCAGCAAAACCATGGTGTGGGATATACAAATTACCAACACAGATGACAAGCTGGTTTGTATTGCGCGACTCACTACCGCAGTATTGAAAAAACCATAACACTGAAAAATAAAAACAGGATTATTAAAATGGCGCTTTTAGCCGATGAACAGGTCACTGCTGGCAGAAAAGATCTGTCAGCAGTCAGTGCAGTTGAATCAGAAGAACTAATTAAAAGCCTGCCTGACTGGGCCATTGTAAAAGAAGACGATGTCGATAAATTGAAAAGAGAATATCGTTTCAATGATTATTTAACGCTACTCGCACTCACCAAAAAAATTGGCAACATTGCCGAGCAGGTAAACCATCACCCCGTTATCATCACTGAATGGGGCAAAGTCACCGTGCTCTGGTGGACCCATACTATTGCCGGCTTACACAGAAACGATTTTATTATGGCGGCACGTTGTGATCGGGCGGCTATGTTGGTTTCAGCGCCCTGAGTTACAAGTTACAAAAGAATGATGGCTTGCGAAAATTGGGGCGCAAGTACTTTCTGACCTACTCTTTTTTTAAATGATTTGGCCCTGACGTCACAAAGGGAAAAGGGCAGCATCATATACAGGAACAGTGTGATTAATGAATTATAAATTTCACGAATTATTTACCCTGCTGCTTAACCAGCATTCTGTCAGCTCGGTTAATCCGAACATCGACCAGAGCAATATGGGCGTCATTAATTTGCTGGCTGAAACCTTTGAAGGCCTGGGCTTTCAATGTGAGCTTGTGCCAGTGCATGGCTATCATGAAAAGGCGAATCTGATAGCTACTCTGGGCAGTGGCCCTGGTGGACTGGTACTAAGCGGCCATACCGACACCGTGCCCTTTGATGAGTCCCTGTGGGACTGCAATCCCCTGACCATGACCAATAAAGACAATCGCCTCTATGGTCTGGGCGCCACAGACATGAAAGGCTTTTTTGCAATTGTTCATGAAGCTATTCAGCAGTTTCTGGTCGCAGATCTGAAACAGCCTCTAATCATTCTGGCCACTGCCGATGAGGAGAGCTCCATGGAGGGCGCCCGTACCCTGGCTGCTCAAGGCAAACCCAAGGCACGTGCCGCAGTAATCGGGGAGCCGACCAGCCTGCGCCCAATCACCATGCACAAGGGCATCATGATGGAAGGAATTCGTGTGCAGGGACAAAGTGGTCATTCTTCAAATCCCGCACTGGGCCACAACGCGCTGGAAGCCATGCATGAAGTGATCAGTGCTTTATTATTATTTCGGCAGCAACTGCAGTCGCAATATCAAAATCCGCATTTTGCTATTGATGTGCCCACCATGAATCTCGGTGTCATCCATGGCGGTGACAATCCCAATCGCATCTGCGGTCACTGTGACCTGGAATTTGATGTGCGCCTGTTGCCAGGCATGAGTAGCGAATCAATAAGAAGCGCTATTGAAGAAATCGTTACTCCAATTGCCGCGAAGCACCAAACTCAAATCAGTCTCACCAGGCTGGTTAAAAGTGTTGAGCCTTTTGATAATGCCGACAGTGAACTGGGCAAGCTGGTGCAATCCATGACCGGCCATGTTCCGGAAAGCGTTGCCTTCGGTACCGAAGGCCCGTTTCTGCAGCAACTTGGCATGGACACCATCATCATGGGGCCCGGATGTATTGATCAGGCCCACCAGCCTAACGAGTATATGGCGCTTGATCAGGTGCAGCCTTATATTGATATTTTGCGGAAGTTGATTAAGCAGTATTGTTTGTGACAGATACAAGTTAAAAGGTGCAAGGTACAAGAACAAAAAATTTGTACCTTTTGACTTGTACCTTGTACCTTCGAACTATGTATAAAATCTTTCGATTTTTCAGGCGTTTGCGTTACAATACCTGCCCTTTTTTGACCGCTGGACCAGATATTTAAAAAGCTCATGACTACTGATAACACGCAATACGTGAAGTGGTTTCGACAGTCTTCATCCTATATAAACGCTTATCGAGGTAAGGTGTTCGTCATCATGTTGCCTGGAGAAGCGCTGGCCCATGACAATTTCAGCAATATCGCCCACGACATCAACCTGCTCAACAGCCTGGGAGTCAAGCTGGTGCTGGTACATGGTGCCAGACCGCAGATTGATGCAGCGCTGAAAGCGGCTGGATTAAGCGACGAAAAACATGATGATGTGCAGGGCGATCTGCACCACAGACTTCGCGTTACCGATGCCGCCAGCCTTGAGCAAATTAAGCAGGTTGTTGCAAAATTACGTTACGACCTGGAAGCGGTGTTTTCCATGAACCTGGCTAGCTCGCCCATGCAGGGTGCATCAATTAACCTGGTCAGCGGAAATTTCGTCATCGCAAAACCTTATGGCGTGCATGAAGGCATCGATTACTGCCATACCGGCGAAGTGCGTAAAGTCGATAGCGAAGCTATCAAGAAACAGCTGGTAGCAAATAATATTGTGCTGCTGTCAAACCTTGGCTATTCGCCCAGTGGTGAAGTATTCAATCTCACCGTGGAAGAGGTGGCCTCAAGTACCGCCATTGGTCTGGAAGCCGACAAACTGTTGATCTATTCCAGTGAAGCAGGGATTCTCGATGATGCCGGCGCGGCTATTAGCCAACTTAATGCCGAAGAAGCCCAGTTGCTGATCGCCGAAAAAATTAATAGCAATGGCCTTGATAGACAATTGCGCAATCTTGAGCTTGGCACCAAGGCCTGTAAAGGTGGCGTAAAACGCTCACAGGTAATTTCCTATGCAGAAGATGGCGCCCTGTTAACCGAATTATTTACCCGCGACGGTGCCGGCACATTAATCACTCAGGAAAATTACGAACAAATTCGACACGCCAACAGTGATGATGTCAACAGCATACTTGAGCTCATCCAGCCGCTGGAAAAAGAAGGCGTGCTCTTGCCGCGCTCAAGAGAGCTACTGGAAAATGAAATCAGGCAGTTTACGGTTATTGAACGTGAAGGGATGATCATCGCCTGTGGTGCGCTTTATCCCCAGGAAGATAATTCCGGGGAACTGGCTTGCGTTGCTACTCATCCTGATTATCGAAAAAAGAATATGGGACAATCAATTCTGGAGCAGATTGAAAAGAATGCCAGAAAGGCCGGTCTCGACTCTCTGTTCGTATTGACGACGAAAACCCCTCACTGGTTTATGGAAAGAGGGTTTGCACAAAGCGATCTCAGCAGTTTGCCAGAGACGAAAAAATCCCTGTACAACTATCAGCGAAATTCCAAGATTTTTGTTAAATCGCTGTAATTAAACCTGCTTATTTACACTGAATTATAAAACTTATATCCGGGTACATTTATGAAAGCACTAAACAAATACAGCCGCACTATCACCCAGGACCCCAGCCTGCCAGCCGCCCAGGCCATGTTGCATGCCATCGGCCTGACCCGGGAAGATCTGAACAAGGGGCAAATCGGTATTGCCAGTACTGGCTGGGAAGGCAACCCCTGCAACATGCACCTGAACGATCTGGCGAAGGTGGTAAAACAGGGTGTACAGGAAGAAGACATGATCGGGCTGATTTTCCACACCATCGGGGTGAGTGATGGCATCAGCATGGGGACTGACGGCATGCGCAACAGTCTGCCCAGCCGGGACATCATTGCGGACAGTATCGAAACTGTGGTGAGCGCCCAATGGTATGACGGCGTTGCTGCTATTGTCGGTTGCGACAAGAACATGCCTGGCGCCATGATCGCCCTGGCGCGCCTGGATCGCCCTGCGATACTGGTCTATGGCGGCACCATCAAACCGGGCTGCTACAAGGACAAGAAACTGGATGTGGTCTCCGCCTTCGAAGCTTACGGAGAATTCAATTCCGGGCGTATCGATGTCACCGAATTCCAGGGCGTGATTGAACATGCCTGCCCGGGTGCTGGCGCCTGCGGCGGTATGTATACCGCCAACACCATGGCCTCTGCCATCGAGGCTCTGGGCATGTCCCTGCCCTACAACTCAAGCTACCCGGCAGTGTCCGGTGACAAGGAGCAAGACTGCCTGCGCGTTGGTCCGGCCCTGCGCCACCTGTTGGAAAAAGATATCAAGCCATCCGATATTCTTAGCAAACAAGCCTTTGAAAATGCCATCACTGTAGTCACCGTACTGGGGGGCTCCACCAATGCGGTTATTCACCTGATCGCCATGGCAAAAGCCGCCAATGTTGATATCACTATCGATGACTTTCAGCGCATTGCTGACAAGACGCCCTTCCTGGCCGATCTGAAACCCAGCGGCAAGTATGTGATGGAAGACCTGTGTGAAGTGGGCGGTGTTCCGGCAGTAATGAAAATGCTACTGAACGCTGGCATGCTGCATGGAGACTGCATGACAGTGACTGGCAAAACCATTGCCGAAAACCTGAGTGAGTTGCCTGGCCTGGAAGAAGGCCAGCAAATAATCCATCCACTGGATGCGCCGCTGAAAGACAGTGGCCATATCCGTATTCTCTACGGCAATCTTGCCGAGAAAGGCGCCGTGGCCAAGATCACCGGTAAGGAAGGTCTTAATTTCACCGGTCCTGCAAAAGTTTTTAATGGTGAGGCCGCCGTAAACGCAGCTATCCATGAAAAACAGATTGTAGACGGCGATGTGGTAGTCATCCGCTACTGTGGTCCCAAGGGTGGTCCCGGCATGCCGGAAATGCTAAAACCCACCAGTGCCCTGATGGGCCAGGGCCTGGGCAAATCCGTGGCACTAATTACCGATGGCCGCTTCTCTGGCGGTACCCACGGTTTTGTAGTTGGTCACATCACTCCTGAAGCTCAGGTGGGTGGACTTATTGGCCTGGTGGAAAACGGGGATGTGATTACCATTAATGCAGAAAGCAATTCCCTGGAAGTCGCCATCGACGCTGCAGAAATCGAAAAGCGTCGCGCAGCCTGGGTACAACCACCACTGCCTGCCACCAAGGGTGCGCTCTACAAGTACGCCATGCTGGTTAAAAGCGCCAGTGAAGGTTGTGTGACCGATTGAGAGAAATACTCTTGAGCATCGAGCATCAGAGTATTTCAAGCACCACATCCGCCAGACCCTGCCGGTGATCAGCAATACGGGCAAAAGCGGAATATGACAAATCGATGATGCGGCCCTCGATAAAGGGGCCGCGGTCATTGATTCTCACCAGCACACTTCGCCCGTTACTTACATTAATAACTCTCACCCTGGTATCAAAAGGCAGGGACTTGTGTGCTGCCGTCATTTCATACATATTGAATCGTTCTCCATTAGCCGTCAGCCTTCCCTGGTACTTGTCTGCATAAAAAGAAGCAATACCAGCTTCACTGTAATTACCCGGCAAGGACACAGGCACCCTGAATGTGGCCGCAGCCGTTCCCGGATAGCGCAGGCTTACCTCCATATTGGCGCAAGCCGTCAGGACACAAGCACTCAGACATATCAGCAGTAAGCGTTTCAAGATAATTCTCCTCTTTCTTCTGGCTCTCGTTTTTCTTCATGGTTTTTTCGAGACCTTAGAGGCTTGATTCTGAATTACACCTTAATGGTTTTATGCCAACACAAAAAAATGTGATGCAAGACACCCTTTTGCTCACGAAAAAGAGAAAAGGTTTTCCGCGATTCATTTTCGATTCATGTTGGGAAATTCACCACTGATCAAGGGTGGGCTCACAGCTCCAGAATAATGGCGGCTTGAAACGTGAGTGTATATTTTTGTTGAGGGAAAGGTGCTGTGCATCTTCCAATTATTGCGGGCATGACTGCCCTGGCGGGTATAGCTGTTTAATTAAAGTAGTACTAGCGCTATTTAAGTTCACAAAATAATGGCCATCGCAAAAACCGATGGCCATCCTGTACTCAATTACCTAAAACATTGGTGGTGGATTTCCTGGCTGCCTTTGCCAGTTTCTTCTCTTTAGCTGTTAACAGCGGTTTCTTTTTCGAATTTTTTTTACTGTCTTGTCCTTTACTCATGGTACTTTCCTCTTGAGGGAACCACTTAAGCCTGAAGTCAGTTTGAAGCAACTTAAGGACCGTGGCTACACAGTGCTCTGTATCCAAACAGCCAGGACGATGTGTAACAGTCCCAGTATGGCCCTGTGAACAAGCATTAGATAGCTATTGCTTACATTTACTGGCCGCTTTGGGCATTGGCGTTTATTATTGGCACATACTACAAATATAACCAATAATCAGCATATCGCTTGTTGCCCTGTAACAAGTCGATCAAACATCGTTCCGAGCGCAATTAAAACGTGGTCTGACCTGAACACGCCAGCGCTAGCCTTTTAGCGGAGCGATAAATCTTAATTACTACGCAGGTACTATTCCCGCATGACTCAACATGAATATGTGTTTGTCGCTATTTCTATCATTCTTGGTCTGGCAATTACACGCTTGCTCAGCTCTATCGCTGCACTGGTTCGAGCTCATAAGCACCTCACCTTTCATTGGGCAACGGCATTATGGGGTGCATGTGTCATGCTATTTATTCTGCAACTATGGTGGGTTGGATGGGAGCTGCGAGAATTCTCGGAATGGGCATTCGTAGATTTTTTCGTTGTAGTAATCGGATCAATTTTTCTCTATGGCGCTGCTGAACTGGCGCTGCCGTCAGAGGACTATGATATTACAGACGACTCCGAGCTCGACTTTCTGGCTCATAGTCGCTCACTCGGTCGGGTGTCCGCCCTTTCAATGCTCGGTTATTTCTGTGTCGGCCCATACGTCAATATAACCTTGTTCGGCACCCCTGCTTTGCTTTCGGTAATTTTTCCTGTGATTGGCGGCACCTTAATGCTGCTGATCACATTAAAGCCGGCATGGTTTAACGTATTGACTGTGGTATTCGCCTGCTATGCGATTTTAATCCTCTATCTGACGGCCTGAATCCTGACCAAATCGGGAACAGTGAAAAAGTTAGCAGTAACTTGCACAAGATAGCTGAGACTTCCCTTACCCCATCGACACGTCCAAGAAAGGAGTTTTAAAAAATAGTCTGCTGCCAAAAATCCCTTTATTGAGCCATGCTTCAACTTGCCAAAATATCCAATCACCGGCATAGTCGCAAACCACCAAACATTTATAGAGAGAAGACTTGATGTCCAGTACTGCTACACATAACAGCCATAACGACTCCGCGGAAATTAATCGCATATTTGCTCTCCAGCGCGCCAACCAATGGGATATAAAAGCGACTAGTGCCAATCAGCGTAAGGCGAAACTGCAGAAGCTGAAAGCTGCTGTAGAGGCACACGCCGATGATATCGTAGTGGCTGTAAAACAGGATACGCGCAAGCCGGAACAGGAAATCAGAATTACCGAAGTGATGAACGTCACGGCTAATATCCAGCGCAACATCGATAATCTCGACGACTGGATGGCACCGGTGAATGTGGTGCCATCGATGAATCCGGATGACACTGCGAGTATCGTATTGGAAGCGCGTGGCGTGTGCCTGATACTGGGGCCCTGGAATTTTCCGCTAGGTCTGGTACTTGGTCCACTGGCTGCGGCCATTGCCGCTGGTAACTGCTGCATGGTCAAGCTCACCGATCTATGCCCCGCTACTGCCAGTATCGCCGCCACAATTATCAGGGAAGCCTTCGATGAAAATGAAGTCGCTGTGTTTGAAGGCGATGTTGGCGTCGCAACCACTCTGCTTGAGCTTCCCTTCAATCACATTTTCTTTACCGGTAGCACGCGGGTAGGAAAGCTGGTGATGGCCGCAGCGGCCAAACACTTGACCAGTGTCACGCTGGAACTGGGTGGGAAGTCTCCGGTAATAGTTGATGCGGGCGCCGATGTGCAAAAAATTGCTGGCGATCTCGCTGGTGCCAAACAGTTTAATGGCGGGCAAGCCTGTATTTGCCCGGACTATGTGCTTATCCGCGAACAGCAGAAAGACGAGCTGGTCGACACATTTAAGGCCAGGGTTACAGAAAACCTGTTTGATGAGGATGGTAATTTCAAGAAGGAAAATATTGCCCAGATCGTCAATCCGCAGAATTTTACGCGCATCAAGAACCTGTTTGACGATGCCATTGCCAAGGGTGCCAAAGTTGCTGTTGGTGGCGTACTTGAGGAAGCTGACCGCACCATCCATCCAACGTTACTTACGGATGTCACGCCAGATATGCAAATCATGCAGGAAGAAATTTTCGGGCCTATATTGCCTGTTATGACTTACGAGAACCTTGATGAAGCCGTGGCTTATATTGAGGCTCGCGACAAACCTTTAGCGCTGTATGTGTACAGCAATAATCAGGACAATATCGACAAGGTACTCAACAGAACTTCATCAGGTGGTGTAACCATCAACGGTGTGTTCTCACATTACCTGGAAAACAAATTGCCATTCGGCGGCGTCAATCAAAGCGGGACCGGCAGTTACCATGGTTTCTTTGGTTTCAAAGCCTTCTCACATGAGCGCGGCATATACAGGCACTGAAGCATTAACAAAAGAAAAGTGCATACAGAAACTGGACGGATTTCCGATCAAGTAAGTAAGACGCCAAAACACCGGCGTCTTTTTTGAGACAGCAAATGTCATTACCTGTACTTTATTCTTTTCGCCGTTGCCCCTATGCCATCAGGGCACGAATGGCTTTGTTTAATTCAGATATAGAAGTAAACGTTCACGAAGTCTCCTTAAAAAATAAACCCCGGGCCATGCTGGACCTTTCAAGTAAGGGAACGGTGCCGGTACTTCTTGTTGACGATAATGTGATCGATGAGAGTCTGGATATTATTCTGTGGGCATTAGCCAAAAATGATCCTGATAACTGGTGTTCTCAATATTCTGAAACAGAAAAACAGTATGCCATGCAATTGATCAGGCAGAATGATGAAGAATTCAAAGCATGGCTGGATAAGTATAAATATGCAGATCGTCATACTGAATTTAGTCAGGAATATTATCGACAAAATTGCGAAAATTTTTTACAGATACTGGAAACGACTTTACAGAGCAATACGCATTTAATGAGTGAAAATATTACCCTGGCCGATATTGCCATATTTCCTTTTATACGCCAGTTTGCCATGGTAGATAAAAACTGGTTTGATCATTGCATCTACCCGGCAGTCAGATACTGGTTAAACAGCTTTCTTGACTCAGCTTTATTTATTCGCGTTATGGCGAAAACAGCAGAAACTAAAATCCATTAACAGTTTACAATCCTACTGTTTTATTCATTTTTAAAATGACCGGAAATATTTTTCAGGTCTCAGGAATTACTCACTATGAAAATTTTTGGCCGAACACAAAATGAAGACGCAGAACTGGAACTTCTGACAGAAACAACTCTGTTGGCAGAGCCGGAAGCACTACGGGAACTTGCCTCTTTCCTGTACCGGTGTGCCGATGCCATTGAAGACGAGGGTGAAGAATGGGAACAGGATGCATTCGACAGCAATGAGTCCGTTTGTCCACAAGTTGTTGTTTTTAATCCTTATATCGTTGATGACTAACTGATCAGTCAAGCACGTATCGCTCAATATCGGGAAACAGTTTACTATGGTGCTGCAGAACTAATTAAAGATAACCCGGCCCGGCCTGCTAAAACACAAGACGCTTAGCTCTTATTTATTTAAAGGAGACTGTTATGAAATCCAGTTATTTCAAATGGCTTATATTTGCCTGCGCAACAATTACTCCAATAGCCAGTTTTGCTCAAGTAAGCTGTACCCGTGGCGGCCTGCAAAATGCAGTAGATCTTTACATTGAAGCGCAGACCAGTGGCGACATTTCTGCCCTGCCCCTGCCAGGTGGCGCAGGTTACTGGGAAAATGAAGAGCGCATGGATATTAACGAAGGCCTGATTAATACAGCTCAGAATATTGATTATCATTTTAGTTTGTTTGATGAAGACTCCTGCCAGAGTTTTACTGAAGTTATTGTGACTGATGAAGACACCCCTTATGTGCTCGGCACACGCATGCGCGTTAATCATGACAAAATTGCAGAGATTGAAATCATCTGGACGACTACCGGGTATTGGCTGTTTGATGCCGATGCCTACCTGCAGTATTCATCAGCTGAAGACTGGGGCCCTATTCCAGCTGAAGAGCGCGACTCGCGCGGAACATTGATCTCTGCTGCCAATGCTTATCTTGATGCATTCCTTGAAGGAAAAATTGACCAGGTACCCTGGGGCTTCCCCTGCGTTCGTATTGAAGGTGGCGCCTATACTGGTAGAGGTTCTCCCGACGACAGCTGTGAAGTCGGTGTTCCAGCCGGCGTAAATATAGCCAACCGTCGTTTCGTAGTCGATGAAGTGATCGGTTCGGTAGTGGTGTATTGCACCTTTGGAGCAGGCGGACCAAATGGCGGTAGCGGCTCACCTGATACCCATCTTTTCCGTGTGGAAAATGGCAAATTACGTTACGTGCATACCCTGACGCATTTATTGCAGTCTGCTTTCCAGGGCGGTGGTGATAATTAAAAATCCGGGAAACCAGGTTTTATGATTTCATTACAAATAGTCAACTTCCTTGAGCACCAGGAAGCTATTCAATCTGTGCGGCTCAGTGTATTCACTGTTGAGCAGGGTGTAGATCCCGCACTCGATCTCGATGGTCTGGATGGAACCGCATACCAGATTTTAGTACTGGATAATGACAAGCCTGTTGCTACAGGAAGAATGCTTGCTGATGGTCATATTGGCCGCATTGCCGTGCTGCCCGAATATCGCAAGCTGGGCATTGGCTCCCGGATAATGGATCGTTTTATCTCTCAGGCACGATCAGACAACCTTACTAAAGTTTTCCTGGGTGCCCAGGTGAGTGCCGTTCCTTTTTATGAAACCCTGGGTTTTCGCCGCTATGGTGAGGATTATATGGAAGCCAATATAAGGCATACACCCATGCAGCTTATGCTGGATATATAATCATTAACTGACCTGCATTAATTTTTAATAACTGATTTTCAAGTGAGGTGTTTGATGACTATCTGTATAGCATCAACGGATGAAGAACTGGCTGATATCGCACCAGTGTTGTTGCAACTACGCCCGCAATACAGCAAAGAATCACTGATTAAACAAATAAAAAAACAACAGGAAAATGGCTTCAACATTGCCTACCATGTTCTTGATGGCCAGGTTAGCTGTGTTGCCGGATTTGTGATTAGCGAAAAACTCGCCTGGGAGAAAAACCTTTATGTGGATGATCTGGTTACCGATAATTCCTTACGCTCAAAAGGCTCTGGTAAGGCGATGATTGACTGGTTAAAAAACCATGCTCGGGAGCAGGGATGCACACAGCTCCATCTTGATTCAGGTATGCAGCGCAAAGATGCCCATCGCTTTTATGATCGTGAAGGTTTTCACCGAAGCAGTCTGCATTTTTCGATAGCTCCACTTGGTACTTCATTGAATGTTGATTAAATAAGAATTTCACTCTTGCATTCCATACGCATGACATCATTCCATAAGGTATAATTGCCTTTTCACTTACAGTCACTAAATCCATGTCCAGCATTGATAAAAATCTCGTTTTAATCGGTATGCCCGGTTCCGGCAAAAGCACCATCGGTGTAATTCTGGCAAAAAAAACCTCCCGTGATTTTGTGGATACAGATGTAGTCATCCAAAGCCATGAGCATCGTTCACTGCAGGATATCGTCGATAATGACGGCTATATGAAATTACGGGAAATTGAAGAGAAATGGGTAATGAGCCTTGAGGCTGAAAATTCGGTAATCGCTACAGGTGGCAGTGTTGTATATAGCGACGCCAGCATGAAGCATTTAGCTGAAAACGGCATTATCATTTTTCTGGATGTGCAATTGGATACCTTGAAAAAGCGCATTACTGATTACGATCAGCGCGGAATCGCACGTCGACCAGAGCAGAGCTTCGAAGATTTATTTGCTGAGCGTTCTGCCTTGTATAACAAGTATGCTCACATCACCATTCAAAGCGATGCCCTGCTTCAGGAATCAGTATGCCAGGCGATTATAGATCAGCTTGCATAAGCCTGAACCGACTTATATACATATATAGTGTATTCCCGAAAGTGAACAGACATGAATCACTTTGGATTTTAGCTATTAATGCTAATCAATGGAGAATTTTTCTCTGTCTTTATTCAAGACTTCAAGATTGTAAAAAAATTTACTGTCGGGTTTAATCGTTCTGGCATAAATGGAGTAAGCCTATGGCACATTTTCCTGATACACGACCGTTCACCGGCATCCTCAATCTGTTACGTTTTGAGGGTGATATCCATGATTGCGAAACCGAAGGCGAAATTCCCTCGCAATTAAATGGCACCTTCCACCGCGTGCATCCAGATCAACAGTTTACCCCCCGTTTTGAAGATGACCAGTTTTTCAACGGTGACGGCATGATTTCACTATTCCGCTTTCGCAACGGCAAAGTGGATTTCAAACAACGATACGCACAAACCGATAAATGGAAGCTGGAACGTGACGCTGATCATGCCTTATTTGGTGCCTACCGTAATCCCCTCACTGATGACCCGTCCGTTAAGGGACAGATTAGAAGCACCGCCAACACCACGCCGATTGTTCACGCTGGCAAATTATTCGCACTCAAGGAAGATAGTCCACCCCTGCTAATGGACCCGCTAACACTGGAAACATTTGGCTTTACTGACTTCGATGGCAAGATGACCAGCGAAACTTTTACCGCGCATCCCAAGATTGATCCTATTACCGGGAATATGGTGGCCTTTAGTTATGGATCAAAAGGTCTGACAACCAAAGACTGCACTTATATGGAAATCAGCCCTACAGGTGAGCTGCTCAAGGAAGTCTGGTTCGAAGTCCCTTATGCCTGCATGATGCATGACTTTGGCGTAACTGAAGACTATGTCTGCTTCCACCTTGTCCCCATAATCTGCAATTGGGAAAGGGTTGAAAAAAACCTGCCTTATTTTGGTTTTGACACCACCATGCCGATCTATCTTGGTGTCTTGCCCCGCGATGGTGAAAGCAAAGACATGAAATGGTTCAAGGGCTCCAATCTTTTTTGCTCCCATGTGATGAATGCCTTCAACGATGGCAGCAAAATCCATTTTGACGTTCCGGTGGCAAAAAATAATATGTTCCCATTTTTTCCGGATGTGCATGGAGAGCCTTTCAAGCCCCAGGAAGCAGCATCCTATATGACTCGCTGGACTGTAGATTTCAACAGTAAGGGTGATGAATTTGAAAGCATGGAAAAAATGACAGACATGGTAGGAGAGTTTCCGCGTATTGATGACCGCTATGCCACCCAGCAGCATGATTATGGCTGGCTGCTGGTGATGGATCAGACGAAACAATTTAATGGTCCCGGCGGACGTGCTTCAGGTTTGATGCTTAACAAACTTGGCTATATGGACTTCCTTACCGGCAAGCAATCTGAATGGTGGTGCGGTCCTGACAGTGTTATTCAGGAACCCTGCTTTGTGCCAAGAAGCCCTGACTCACCTCAAGGTGATGGCTACATTATCGCTTTGGTAGACGATATCGTTAATAATTACTCAGAACTTGCCATCCTTGATGCCCAGGCTATCGAGGACGGCCCTATTGGTCGTGTAAAACTTCCCTTCCGTTTACGCCAGGGTCTGCACGGAAACTGGGCCGACGAGCGCAAACTCAGTCAGGCGTGAGTGTAGAGAAGGTCATTTATCGACCGGCCGTTCGGCAGGACGCGCGCCGCATAGCTGAGCTTTTTTCAATCGCTTCAGATGGAGTTTCAGATTATATCTGGTCTAAAATTTCCCAACCCGGCGATAATCTGCTGGATATTGGTCAGCAACGTTACGAGCGAAAAAATACCCCTTTTAGTTTTGAGAACTGTCTGGTTGCAGATAAAAATGACCTAGTTGTAGCAGTACTGCTTTCCTACGAAATGCGGGCTGATAATGACTACGTAGAAGATGACCCTGTGCTTAAGCCCTTCTGGTTATTGGAAGAACCGAAGAGTTTATATGTTGCCGGTATTGCCGTAGATGAATCCTCCCGACAACAGGGCATCGCTGCTACGCTTATGGAAATGACCGAAGCAAAGTGTCGAAAACTGAAGCTGGCAAAACTCTCGCTCATTGTTTTTGAAGCAAACACTGTGGCTTATGACTTATATAGTCGACGTGGCTATACAGAAGTCATGCGTAAAGCCATCGTCCCACATCAATCAATTCACTATACCGGCGATGCTCTGTTGTTGGTTAAAAAACTGTGAACATTTTTATTGGCATAACTTGCAGTATTTTTAATTATTTCCACATCTGGATAATGACTTCCTTTACACTTTGCACACCAAAGGAGTTTCAATCATGAACAAATTCTTCACTCTTATTCTGATTTCTGCATTTTCTATAATTCCTGCTGTGCTACAAGCCCAAACGGACCTTGAGATTGCCTTGTATAGTAATGAGCAGCTTATTTATCCCGAACGTACTGATGAGTGGATCCATCTGGGCAGTTCACTTGGTAGTGAATATGGGGATAAACCTTTTAATTCTGCTGAGCCAGGTGCTATTGGTGTTGTACAAATTGAACCGGCAGCCTATCGGTATTTTCTGGAACACGGCGAGTATGCCGATGGCACCATGTTTTTGCTTTCGTTCTATTCCGCCGAGGCTGAATCCGCTCCCCAATTACCCGGATTTGTGCAGGGGTCTATGAATGCCCAGGAATTTCATGTGATCGACAGCGGTCGTTTTAATGAAGGTAGAGGCTTTTTCCTGTTTCCACCCACTGCAGCACCAGGGGCTACTTCAGCCAAAGTGCCGGATGGAAGTGAATGCGTCGAGTGCCATATGGCTGAAGCTGCCTACAACGGTACTTTTACCCAGTTTTACCCGACAATTCGGCACTTGATTGGAGATTAAACGAGGTTTTTATTAAAAAGCAGACCCTAGTCTAAAACCCACGATACTGATAATTAATAACTAATATAATTATTTATTGATTAGCTAATAACTATCAATAATTGTCAATTTCCATGTTTCAGGCACAAAAAGGCAGATATGGCTATCTGCCTATTTTTCTTATTTTTCATAAACCTTGCCGGTGGAATCGCCATGGCTCTCATATTCACGGCCAAACATATCGAGCACACGCAACAGCATGTTGCTGGTTGGAAGTTCCCATGTTGGAGCCATACAGAGTGAGCGAATTATCACCCAGAGCACTTTCGCCTGGCGTATCTGTGGCTTATATTCAAATGCCATAGCAAAGTCAGCATCCTGTGCATGGCAGCTCTGCAGAAGCTAGCTTTGTATTAACATTTTTTAATAAATATCTTTTATTTTCAGTTGATTACAATATTTCCGGGGCTTTTCCGGGACAAACTACCAGGGAATTTCAGCGCCATTATAATTGTAAAACCCTCCGCTTTCGGCGGATCCAAGTTGCTCCAGCACGGCACGCATCCCGCTCACACTGGTTTGTGTATCAATGAGCGCATTGGGGCCACCCATTTCCGTTTTTACCCAGCCCGGATGCAGCGCAGCCACGAGCATGCCTTCGCTGGCCAAATCTATCGACAAGCTTTTTATGATCTGATTCAAGGCAGCTTTACTGGATCTGTACAGATAGGTTGCGCCACTGGAGTTTTCGGCAATGGACCCCATCTTTGAGCTCAAATAAGCCAGCTTTGCCGGCCTGGACCTGTCCATCAACGGTAACAGTGCGAGAGTTAGCAAGGCAGGGGGAATCGTATTTATTCTGAAAACCTTCAGCCACTTTTCTTCCTCGACCCGTTCCAGAGACTGACCACCTCCATAGACACCGGCATTATTGATAAATAAGGATAAATTCTGGTCTTTAAGCAGGCCTCGCAAGGCTTGTATTGAACCAGTATCAGCGACATCAAGGGGTAAAATTTTGAGCGCAGAGCACGCCATTGCTTGCAGCTGTGTTGCGCTTTGGGGTGATCTGCAGCAGGCAAACACCTGCCACCCCCGTTCCAGATACTGCTTGACGAATTCCAGGCCATTGCCCCGATTGGCACCTGTAATGAGTACTGTCTTCATGTTACCTAATCCTTTGAGCGATGTTGTGTAACTCGCGCTCTACTTTGGAAAACACACTGGTTTTTCACACCTTCAGGTGTAACATTGATCATGGCAATCGGTCTTCTATCCATACGCTTACAGGTTAAGAGTTGATTAAGCCTGATTGTTTCATCATATAAGCAAGGGGCCTCTGATCTAAGTGCGCCTTTTTGGAGTACATAATGTTGCCAGGCTATTTTCGTCAGACAGCAAGAATTGAAACCAGCTACCGTAATCCAGTATCACAATTTATGATTAAGCCGACTCAAATCACTTTCAGCAACAAGCATTCACTGCCAGGCACCGTGATTGCACTGCTATCATTTTTCTTGCCGGTGCTGGCAAGCGCACAGCAAGCTACTGATCCGCTCCCCACCTTGATTTTTGAAGCCGCCTTGTTGGACTCTGTAGCACCTCTTTCCTCTCTCACCGCCAACTCCTCTTCTGCAAGACCTTTCGAGAGTAACTTGCCAATAGTGCCTGAGCCAACTGCCAGTGAATTTATTGAGACAGAAAACAATGCTCAATTGAGATCTGCAAGTTTGACCGAATACCGGGCGGCAATAAGCAATTCCATTGATGCCGGCAATCAGTATTCGCAGGCTCTTTCTGAGCAGTATGAGGCGCTTGGTATTTTGCTTTATCAAGAAGGAAGTTTTGAAGAGGCAGTAGAGGCCTTTGATAAAGCCATTCATATCAAGAAAGTAAACCTGGGCCTGTTTAATCTGGAGCAATCCAGACTGGTTGATTATTTGATTCGCACACAAATTGCACTTGGGGACTTTGTTTCTGTTGATAACCACAAGCACTATTTGTATTACCTGCATGAAAAAAATCTGGCTGAAGACGATCCCCGCTTGCTTACAGCAAAACTTGACTGGGCTGACTGGAACATCGAAGCCTTCATCAAGGGCTACCGGGACATCTATATCTACCCAATTGCGCTCTCAGACAGCATCGATGTTGGCAGAAGCATGAACAATAGAGTTCAGTTTGATGTCCAGGTTAATCGCGACCCTGTAGATAACAGCTCTATTTCATCCCCGGGCGTATCAGCCGGTGAGACAAATAATCGGACCATTCCTGTCACCATCAATGTGCCTGTGTTGAATTCAAATTCAGTAGCGACCAATGCCGCCATAACCGATTACAACCTGAGAAGCGTCCCTTTTGCACTGAGCAATGACATAATCGTCAATCAACGTTTGCACGAAGCTGAAGAAATTTTCGAATCAATACTCGAGCAACTGGAAAAAAATAGCTCAAGTACCCTGATGCAGCAGCAGGCCATTCAACATAAATTAGCAAATATAAATTACCTGCTGAAAAAAGAGCTGGATCCACTTGAGAATATCAGGGAGAGAGGGTCAATAGCCTATAACCGCGTCAATCAGCAATATACCAGTGATGCTAACCTCCTTATAAGTCGTCGTTACGTAAGCGCCAAAAATTCGCTGACCGAGCTGGTAGAAGAAATTGAGACATCGACAGAAAACAGCCCTGTTGAAAAAGCCAATGCCTATATTTCTCTTGCAGATATGCACCTGAGCTTTGAAAGGTCTCAAAGGGCCTTTGAAGCTTATAACAAGGCTTACAATCTATTGCTTGCTGGTGGATACTCAGGCCTTGAAGCAGATAGATTTTTATCTCCGATGCCTGTTATTGCAGTGCCTGCTTACGGCATCCACAATTATAGCCGTAAATTTTTTGGCATCTCTGATGATATTGATATTCCCTATAAGGGCTATATTGATGTTTCTTTTTCGAAGGATCGCTTTGGCAACATAAATGCAATCAATATAGTAAGTAGCTCACAGGATACTAGCGATAAAATACAGTCTGCCTTGATTAATCATTTGAGAAGTCAGCGCTTCCGACCGCTAATCAACAATGGCGAAAGCATTGCTCTAAGCGAAGTTCATTTAAGGTACCACTACTATTATTAAAACTTTGAAGATTAAAACTGATATACAAGGCCTTACATAAATTATTATAAAGTGATGGAAACAAGCAATTATCCAAGACAAGTAACCGTTGTCAGCACATGTGACCATGGGCAGCTATTTCCTTTTTTTAATCTGTTGTACCGAAAAAGATTTTTACTATTTTTCCTGATTTTATCTCTCTTTGTTCACCCAGCATTACGAGGGCAAACCAAAACTGAATTAAATACTCTCTTTTTTGATGGTGTCTATCTTGATGATCCCGAAACAATATTACTTTCCTCTGCAGCGAGAAATTCAGGGAAAGCATTTATTTCTCCCCCTGCCAATTTGTCTATTCCAGATGAAGAACAAATTTTTTTAAACGATTTACTCAACGATATAGCACAGTACGAAACCAGCATTAATGAACTTATAGAAACCGGAGGCACTTTCAACCCTCTCCTGGCACAGGAATACCTTTCCATAGGTAATCTTTATCAACAGGCGGGTGATTATGAAAATGCCACATTAGCGCTTGAAACGACCATGCATATAGAACGAGTCAATCAGGGTTTATATACTCTTGCGCAAACCGAAGCGGTTAGAAAATTGATTGAGAACAGCAAGGCAAGCAGGAATTATGCTGACGCTGACAAATATCATGAATATCTTTATTACCTGATGTCACGCAGTCTTGATGACGATAGCGAGGAATATACACAAGCCGCTCTGGAGTGGGCAGACTGGAATATGGAGGCTTTTCGCAGACTGGCTTTTTATAATGAAGAAGCGCTTGCTATGGGCGGAGGTTTATCATCTATAGGTTCGTCCATGCTCCGCCGGGGTGATCTGGTCGCTGTTGAAGACAGTCAGTTTAGCGACATACTATTTGTGCCCCGTTCTGCATTTTTAGCTAATTCATCCAGTTTACGTTCACAATCCTTTACGCCTGAGCAACTTGTAGATCCCAGGCTGAAGAAAGCAGAAGAGCTATTTGATTTAGTTCTGGAGAAAGATTCAGGCAATGAAGAGATATTGAAAAAGAAAGCAGAATTAACCTACCTGTTTAAACTCCAGATAGAAAAATACATCAGTGATAAACCGATTGGCAGCAATATCGTATTATCAAATAATCGCGGGTTTCGGGCCATACCTTTTCTTCGTCGTGGGTATTCAGATAGCAGGGAAGAGCTTTTAGCACGAGCCGAAACTTTGGAAACACAGGATCATCTGCTGGCAGCCAATGCCTATATTGATCTGGCTGACTGGGATCTGGCTTTTGAACGCTTGCAAAGGGCCAATGAGGGTTATAGTAAAGCCCTGGAAATATTAATGGCCAATGGGCTCACTGAAAAGGAAGCGGAAACATTCATAAGCCCGGAACCCGCCCTGTTTATCCCCGATTTTGTTAGTTTTGAAGACACCAGGGGGTTCCAAAACATCCCGGAAGAGCTGGATATCCCCTATATAGGCTATATTGATGTTAGTTTTAATAAACGTTCGAACGGATCCTTACGTAATATAAAAATTGTATATTCTTCTGAAAATACTGGTCATCTGGTACGAAACCGTCTTCTGAATTTGCTAAGATCAGGGACTTTCAGGCCCTTTTTTGAATCGGGCAGGACCAGAGCACAATCAGACATACAGGTGCGTTATTACTATTCCTATTAAACTTTTACTAATTCTACTAATTTTACTGCTTTTAATGTTTTAATAATTTCCGATGATCATATATCCACACACACAGGCCCGGCGTTCAAGCACTTCATCTGCATTTTCGCCGCGCTCTCTTTTCTCCTCTGCACTTACCTTGGCGCTTTTATCTTCTGTATATGTTCCGCTGATACCACGTGCCTTAGCACAGAATGTCGAAGAGCACTCGTTGTTAATATTTGAGCCTGTATTAATAGAAACAATATCAGACGGTGATCTGGTACAAATTAATGAACTCACTTCTTTGCCTTCAAGCAGCGAAGCCGAGAGTGTTTCTGAATATATTTTTAAACGCGCTGCACAGGAAGCTGCCCAGACAGCTTCAAACGAAGTAACAAGCATTGCTGCCTACGAAGAAAGTATCAAACAACTTGAACTACAAGGTGGCGCCTATGAGCCAGCGCTAAGCCAGGAGCTATTGTCGTTAGCGAATGTTTACCAAACGCAAAATGATCATATCAAAGCGCTTGAATACCTTAATCAGGCTCTGCATATTAATCGCGTGAATTCAGGCTTGTTTAACCTGGAACAGGAACGGATCATCGAAAGCAAAATCAGTAGCCATATTGCCCTGGGGGAAATAAATGATGCCGACGTTCAACAACAATATCTTTTTTATCTCAAGAGAAAAGCTTTCGGAGATGACAGCATTGAATTAATTCCAGCGCTTAACCGCTACGCAGAGTGGAACATATATGCCTTTGACTCCAGATTAGTCACTAATCCTATGTTCGGCATAACTTCTTCATCCAATACTTTTCCAGTTAACGCAACAAATAATTTAATTGTTGAAGAAGAATTCAGAAATACCAGATTAGTAAATGCTCAATTCATATATCGAACAATCATAGACATACTTTTAAATAATTATGGCAGTTCAGATTCAAGATTGCTGGCTGTAGAAAAAAAGCTGGCCCTGACTAATTACTTTTTTGCGACCAACCTGGACATGAGTAGCAATGCTATAAGTAATGGTAATTTTTCAAGCCAGGCGCTCAACTCTTCCCAGGAGTTTTACAATATGTCCAGAGTCTCCACGAATTCACTAGGATTCAGGCACGGTCGTGAAGCGTTGGAAAGACATTTAAATTTATTATTAAGGCTCAATACCAGCACGCCGGAAGAAATTGCCAAAGCACGCATTGAATTTGGTGACTGGTTACTCATTTTTAAAAAACGTTCTGCTGCTATTGAAGCTTACCAATTTGCTTATGATGAATTAGTTGCCAAGGGGGTAGACCAGGAAGTCGTTAATAAAATATTTTCTCCGGATTTACCGGCAACAATACCCACTTTTATCTATTATCGTTATACAAGAGATTCGTTAAATCTTCCTGCAGACCTGCCAATAAAACATCATGGCTGGTTTGATGTGTCAATGCAGCTCAACCGTTTCGGTCAACCGCAAAATGTTGAAATTTTTAATAGAAGTCCAGATGCTTCTGAGTCCGTAGAGTTTCGCCTAAGCAGATTTTTAAGAAACTCTACTTCCTTTCGTCCCAGATTTGCGGATGGCCAACTTGTTCAACGGGATACTATAGAAGCACGTTATTACTACAGTTACTAAGTTACCTCCAATAATTTTGTTACTGATTCCAATCTTGCTCGCCAGGCTCAATGCTAACTCTCCACTTACCTTGCTCATCACCTTGCTCATCACCTTGCTCTTCACCTTGTTTTCACCTTGTTTTTACCTTGGTTTCAAATAGCTCTCAACTTAAACTCAATAAAATACAAAAAAAAAGGCCGGATTAAATAATCCGGCCTTTTTTAAATTACGTTAGAGTAATTTATACCAGTTTATAGCCTAATTCAAAAAGTGGCATTTTTCTGATGCGCTCACCAGTTGCGTTATAAATCGCATTGGTGACAGCAGCCAGAACCGGCGGCATGGAAGGTTCACCACCACCTGATGGGGAGAACTCTTCAGGTTCAAGAAATGCTACTTCCAGCTCAGGCGCCTGAGGCAATCTCAACAAAGGATACTGATGGAAATTCTGCTGCTGGATAACACCATTTACAAAAGTGATCTTGGAGTTAAACAACTGGCTGATGCCATCAATTATGCCACCTTCCATCTGATTTTCTGCACCGCTGAGATTATGAATGAAGCCAAAATCACCAACCGCCCAGACTTTATGTACTTTTACTTCCTTGTTAGCACTCACTGTGACATCAGCTACCTGCGCAACATAGCCACTATGGCAGAAGTAAAAGGAGAGACCTTTAGCACGACCTGGCTCACCGGATTCCTGGTCAAGACCTGAAATTCTGGCGACTTCACTAATTACATTTGCTGCACGGCCTGTATGCATTGACTGTGGATTTTCCGGATTAGCCAGACGCGGCTCACCAAGAGTGTCCAGCAAGAAATCCACATGACTTTTGCCTGAAGCAATAGCCAGTTCATGCATAAAGCTCTGGAAGCTGAAAGCAAAGGCATTAGACGCCGGCGCTCTCATCGGTCCAGTTGGGATAGCATTGTGGAACATGGTCTGTGTCAGCTTCACATTGTCGATTACATCTTTCGGGAAAACGTTTGGATTAAGGTCAGCACTGGTCATTGGAGACTGATCATTACCTGTGGAGGTAATAAAATGATCCTGCCATGCCGTGAGATTACCTACAGCATCAAGTCCTGCAGTGTATGAGTGGAAACCACCTGGACGGAAATAATCTCCGCTCATGTCATCTTCACGTGTCCACTGAAGCAGTATTGGAGTGCCCTCCATTCTCCGGGCAATGGCAACAACTTCAAAAACATAGTCATTAGCCAGTTTACGTCCAAAGCCGCCACCGATTCGAGTTTGGTTAAGCACAACACGATCTGCAGCTTCTTCGGCTGGAATTCCCAACAATACTGCGGAACCCGTTTCACCACTTTGAGGAATCTGCGCTGGCGCCCAAATTTCACAGTTACCGTTTTGATAAAGGGCAGTACAGGTTTCTGGCTCAAGCTGAGCATGGCTTACATAAGGATATTCATAAAAACTTGAAACCACTGTTGCTGCATTTTGCAGCACGGCTTCTGCATCTCCTTTACTGGCCGCAACTGTACTCGGCCCATCAGGACCGAAAGTCGTGGTCATCAAAGGCTCGCCATCCTGGTCTTTTAAAGCATAAGCACGATTTACCAGGTCATCCCAGCTTGCCTGTTCCGCGTCACTGAGATCCCATTCAATTTCCAGTTCGCGCTTGGCTTTGATAGCTGCCCATGTGGAATCAGCTACGATGGCAACACCACTAAACATATCGCCACCACCAGGATTGAACACTTTAGGACTACCAAACTCATCAATAATGAATGCATCTACAATGCCACTCATTGATTTAATGTGGTCTTCGTTAAAAGAAAGAGCGCGACCACCAATCTGCGGAGACTTGGTATAAGTAGCATACTTGAGACCTTCCATACGAGTATCGGCACCAAATAAAGGCTTCCCAGTGACGATATCCATGTTGTCTACACCAGTAAAACGTCGACCCAGCAATTTAAATTGATCCTGAGTCTTAAGCGTCAAGCTTGCCGCATCTGGTATAGGCATGGTGGCGGCAAGTTCAGCAAAATCGCCGTATCCCCATTCTCTACCTGATGTTGCATGTAGCACCTTAGTGTCACTTGTTGTTAATTCAGACACCGGAATGTTCAGCTGTTGTGCTGCGGCCGCCAGGATCATGGCGCGGGCTGTTGCCCCTGCCTGGCGCATTGCCATCCAGTTCATTGGTGTAGACAAGGAACCACCAGCAAACTGGGCACCATATCTGGAGCCATCAATGTCTGCCTGCACTACGTCTACATCATTCCAGGCACAATCAAGCTCTTCAGCGATGATTAGCGGCAAACCGGTTTTTATGCCCTGGCCACACTCGGGATTTTTAGAAAAAATATTGATTCTTCCATTTGGCTGAATCTGGACATATGGACTCAGCGAACTGGTTTCTGCAGCACCTGCCTGAGCTTTTGCTTTTGGACTTGTGCCCATTGCCAAACCTAGAGCCAGACCACCACCAGCAATGGTGGAGATCTTGAAAAACTGACGCCTGCTTACGTCAGGAATCTTAATTTTGGGAGAAGCTGTCAGTTCCTGGAAAAAATTTGGTAATTCCGGGGAGAGATTGTCATTTTTGGTTAATTTCATGCTCTCTCTCCTGTCTGCGCGGCATCGTAAAAAGCTGTGCCATTCATCTTCGCAGCAGCATTTTTAATTGCCTGGCGGATACGAGAGTAGGTTGCACAGCGGCAAATGTTGCCAGACATCGCTGCATCAATATCAGCGTCACTAGGATTCTGGTTATTTTCCAGCAATGCTGTAGCACTCATTATCTGACCGGCCTGGCAGTAGCCACACTGGGGAACATCAATTTCTACCCAGGCTTCCTGAACAGGAGTCAATGACCCGTCAGCAGCCGCAAGACCTTCAATTGTTGTAATGTTCTGATCAGTCAAATTTCCAACCGGGATCTGACAAGAGCGGACTGGTGCGCCATTCATATGAACAGTACATGCGCCACATTGAGCAATACCGCATCCATACTTGGTGCCAACCAGACCGAGCTCATCACGCAGAACCCAAAGTAGTGGCGTGGAGGGGTCAATCTCACCGATGTCCATTGTCTGACCATTAATTTGTAGAGTTGCCATAACAATTCCCTTATTTTGAAATATGTTTTATAAAGTTTTAATTAGAATTACTAACTACTAAAAATTTCGTAACTTGTTAATATTTAATAAAAAATGGGGTTTAATATAAACCTCTCATTATCATGAATCAAACCGTCTCACGTGTCAGTTTTAATTGCTGAATATCCAACAATCAGCTTCTTGAAACTTACCTCAGTGTCACCTCGCCAGTTGGTACATATGTACCTGGTGACCAAATGCAGGTAAAACGGGCACAAAGAAGGCCTGAAATTGGATAAAAGTATAACCCAACGTTTTTCTAATTACCCTATTATTAGGGAAAAAAGTGCCGATTCAATGCATAACACTGCTCTTGTTTTTAGGCTAATGAAAATACTATCTGAACATGAATCACCACACAGAAGGGTGACTGTTGAGCACAAAACGTTCAAACCTTGTTGCAGCATTTGTCAGAGGGCTGTTAATAGCACTATCAATAGTGCCATCAAGGGCACTATAGTGTGCTTGAATTTCACTCCTGCACGCCCTGACAAGCACACTCAGGGTTGATAATTATTATTATGGCCCTGATGAAATCTCCTAAATTTAGTGATTATTAAGGTGAGTAAGTGTTTACATTTATCATTCCTGAGCTGCTGACAGCAGCTAACCAGCATCACAAATGGAAGTATGCCTGAGTATGCAACGGTCTGTCTTTTCAACGCCTATAATTACTCCCGCCCTACGATTTCTTTCCAATTGCTGGCTTAAGTTAAAGGGGTGGCAAGTCCATGCTCAATCCCTGCCAGCCCCCCCTTTTATATTTATAGGGGCACCTCATACCAGTAACTGGGACTTCCTGTTGCTGATGGTCACGGCCTTTCATTTGCGCATGGATATTCGCTGGATGGGCAAACACACTCTTTTTCCTCCCTTCATTGGCAGAGTAATGCTTTGGTTTGGTGGTATTCCGGTTAACCGCACAAAAGCTTACAAGATGGTTGATAAAATGGTCTTAATGCTGGAGGAAAACCCGCAAATCATCCTTTGCATACCCCCTGAAGGCACCAGAGGCAGGGTAACTCAGTGGAAAACCGGATTTTACCGTATCGCCGAAAAGGCCGAGGTGCCTATTCTGATGGCTGCTATCGATGCTGAAAATAAACAGCTGCGCATAATAGGAGAGTTCAAGCCCACTGGCGATCTGGATCAGGACATGATCGCAATCAGAAAACATTATCAGGGCTTCAAAGGTCTAAACCCTGAAAACACCTCTACCAACCAATAAATACCGATTACTTTGATAGCTCTCTTATTTCCTGATGGCGAAAGCAGTCCCTTGTGTGATCATTGACCATCCCGGTGGCCTGCATATGGGAATAAACAATAGTTGGCCCGACAAAACTGAAACCTCTTTTTTTAAGATCTCGGGTAATGGTTTCCGCCAGAGGGGTTTTAGCAGGCATTTCCTGCAAATTTTTCCAGGAATTCTGCAGGGGCTGGTGATCTACAAATTGCCAAATATACTTATTAAAGGTACCAAATTCTTTCCTGATCCTGATAAAGGCCTGGGCGTTGGTCACAGCAGCATTAACTTTTAATTTGTTGCGAATGATGCCCGGATTATCAAGTAACTGTTCAATTTTCCTGTCCTGGTACTTTGCCACTTTATTGAAATCAAAGCCGTCGAAAGCCTCACGAAAAGCCTGTCTTTTTTTCAATATCGTGATCCAGCTCAGGCCGGCTTGCATGCCCTCAAGAATAAGAAACTCAAACAGCTTCTTATCTGAGTGCAAGGGCACACCCCATTCCTTGTCATGATATTTCTGATACAGGGGGTCATCGCCTGCCCAGGCGCAACGGGATAATGACACGGCCAATGCTCCTTGATGATTTGCTCTGAATTACTAACTGCCAGTACCAGCTTGGTGCTTCAGGGATCAATCCTGAGGGTTCCCATCATACCAACTTCAGCATGATCCAGGATATGACAGTGATACATCCAGGTACCTGGGCGTTCATCAAAACGTACAGCCAGTTTGAGCTCGGTGCGCACCGGGATATCGACGGAGTCTTTCCATTCCGGGACGCGATTTTCATCCAGTACCTGGAAAAAGTATCCATGCAAATGAAAAGGATGATTGAAATCTGTGTCATTGCGAACAGTCCAGACCTGGGTTTCACCAATCCTGCCCAAAAGAGGGCTGGAGTCCCAGAAAGGAATACCATTGATTCCCATTTCAACGCTATTGTCATCCGGGAAAGTAATCGTCAGGTCTATTAGCACGTCCTTGGCCCCAGTAATATCTATGGGCTCAATGGTGCGTAGCGCATAAGGAATGGTTTCAGGAAGGACAGCTGGCTCATCAACTGTTTCAATTTCCATCATCTCTTCAGAAAAGCGGTTAAAGGTGCTGCCATAACCACGCTCTGTTGGATACCACCTGAGCCAGTCAACTGTGCCGGGCTCATCATGGGGAGTAAAAACAAAGTCGGTACGCTCCGAAGGAACCAGTTTGATTTGATCCAGGGTTTCAGTGTGTTCCGCCAGACCACTGTCTCCGCCCAGCCTGATCAAGGGCTGACGCTTGTAGCGAATTGTGTAATATCGGGTTCTGGCCGCATTAATCACGCGCCAGCGCTGTTGCTTGCCTTTACGCACTTTCAATTTTGGCTGCACTTTGCCGTTCACCAAAATTATATTTCCTTCACGTCCGAACAGGTCACTGAATGCACCGCCAACATCCGGAGGCAAGAACTGGCCATCCTCGTCCAGACTCATATCGGAATACACCAGCACCAGGTCATCACCAAATTCTTTCGGGTCGTTGGGGTCTTCCACTATTAGCGGCCCATACATTCCCCAGCCAACTTGCGCAGCAGAATTAATATGCGGGTGATACCAGAATGTGCCAGCGTCCTGCAGCACAAAGTCATAAGTAAATTCATCACCTACATCAACCGGGTCCTGAGTAACACCTGGTACTCCGTCCATATTGTTAGGCACTCGCAAACCATGCCAGTGAATACTGGTGGAATCAGGCAAATTATTTTTGAAATGAATAATTACCATGTCACCCACTTTTGCCCTGATAAGTGGTCCTGGTAAGGATCCGCCATAGGTCCAAACCGGCGTGATTTTCCCCGGCATAATTTCCATGTTGGTAATTTTTGCTTCCAGGTTTATTTCAAGAATATTGGGGTCAGGGTTCAGATCAACTGGAATCGTTAAGGCCACATCGTCATTCCAGCCCTCCGGCTGTGAGACCTGGCTTGCCCGTAAAGAGGGTATCTCCAGCGCTGGCATTTGAGAGGATGAGGACCCCTGCCCAGTGCTTGTACATCCAGATAAAAGCGCAAGAGACAGGAAAATCGTAAATGAAAATTGTGCTGCACAGTTCACTAAATACTTCATTCAGACTTACCCTCGATAAAGCGCGTTTATTGTCTTTCGGATAGAGCTATAAATTTCTCGTCATGATAAAGCAGGTTCTGTGAATGTCAGTTTGATGTATCACAAGATCATCAATTATCGGTAAAGTGGCGAATTACCTGCGTAACCCAGGTGCTATCAATAATTCTATCTAGGCTCAATCTGCTTAAGATGCCTTATAACCGACAACCAGGCCCCTGCTAAACCAAGGCTTCCGGCTATGATCAACAAGGTAAGCAAGTCACTTACGCCGAGCCAGGAAAGACTGAACTCACTGTCATACAAGGCCATTAGCCCTGTAAAAGGTCCGGACAGCAGCACAAAAGCAGTAATGGCTAGTATCCCGGCAATCATGCCGCCTCCCACGCCAAACCAGATACCCGTGTAAAGAAATGGTCGTGAAACATAGGCATCAGTGCCACCTACCAGTTTCACCACAACAATTTCATCACGCCGGTTTTCGATCGCCAGACGCACAGTGTTGCCCACTGCAAGAACAACACCCAGGCTCAGCAACAGGGCCAATCCTGCAGTGATCCGTTCTGCCAGTGCAATAATGCCATAGAGTCTGCGCATCCACTCCAGGTCTATCTGAGCTGAATCTACCCCTTCCATCCCTGCCAGCGTGCTGGCAAGCACAGGCAACAAATCAAATTCTTCCAAAGCCGGAGTAACAATGAGTAGCGCTGGCAGAGGATTCTCATCAAGACCTTCGAGTGCATCGCCAAAGCCGGATGTTGTCTGGAATTCTGTCAGCGCCTGCTCGGCGGTGATTAATGAAACAGCCTCGACTTCTGCCATGGCCATAATTTGTACCTGAGACTCTGCAAGTTCGTCCTCACTGATATTCGCTGACATGAACAATGAAATATTACTGGCATCATCAAGACTGGTGTTTAACTGCTGCAGGTTTTGCAAAAACAGCAACAGGCATAAGGGTAGCGCAAGGGCGATGCCGATCACTGACCATGTCAGGATACTGGATCCCGGCTCCTGAAGTAGACGCGATAAACTGTCTACTGCCACGGACTGGTGTTGCTGGAAATATTGCTTGAACCATGAGTGACCAGGAGGTTTTTCCCCACCAGCCCTGGAATGCGCCTGCATTGGTTTGTTTTTTTGTGTGGGCTGCTTTTTTGTCATTTTGATCTTTCTTCTTCTGACACCAGGGTGCCACGATCAAGCGTTAAAACTCGATGTCTGTCTTTATCGATCAGTCCAAGGTCATGGGTCGCAATCAGGACACTGGTGCCAACCTGATTAAACTGTTCAAACAGGTTCATGATTTCTGCGGATAATTCCGGATCCAGATTTCCTGTCGGCTCATCCGCCAGTAATAAAACCGGCTTATTAACTACTGCCCTGGCTATGCCTACGCGCTGCTGCTCGCCACCGGAGAGCGCAACGGGATTCTGGTTTTCCTTTTTTAACAGGCCGACCTTGTCCAGCGCAGCTCTTACTCGTCGGGCTGCATCCCGGTTGTCATAGCCCGCAATCAGGAGAGGTAAGGCAACATTCTCAAAAACGTTGCGGTCGAACAACAATTGATGGTCTTGAAATACCACTCCTATGTTGCGACGAAAAAAAGGAATGTGACGTCGTGATAGACGATTCAGGTTTTTCCCATTCACGAAAACCTGGCCAGTACTGGCTTTTTCCATGAGCATAATGAGCTTAAGCAGGGTACTTTTTCCGGCACCAGAATGACCGGTGAGAAAGGCGAATTCACCTTCCTGCAGGTGAAAATCGATATTGGTCAGTGCTTCGTGGCCGCCAGGATAACGCTTGCTAACACTGTCAAACTTAATCATCTGCTAACAGGCCCGGATTCGGGTGCAGTCTACTCCTGCCCTTGATCAAAAAGGGCCATTACAAAATCACGAGCCGAGAATGGTCTCAGATCATCCGCTTTTTCACCTATACCAATAAATCGGATAGGTAAACCAAAGTGCTTGGCGATGGCGAAAATCATCCCGCCCTTGGCAGTGCCATCAAGCTTGGTCAAAGTCAGGCCGGTTACGTTTACTGCTTTTCCAAAATGTTCAGCCTGGCTTAGTCCATTTTGGCCAGTCCCGGCATCAAGTACCAGCATCACTTCCTGGGGTATATCTTCATCCAGCTTCTTCAGGACCCTGATAACCTTTTCCAGCTCCTGCATCAGGTTATCCTTGTTATGGAGCCGCCCTGCAGTATCCGCAATCAATACATCGACTTTCTTGGCCACAGCAGATTCGTAAGCATCGTAAATTACTGATGCACTGTCAGCCCCTGTATGCTGGGCCACAACCGGGACATCATGTCTCTCTCCCCAAACCTGAAGCTGCTCAACTGCCGCCGCTCTGAAAGTATCACCCGCAGCCAACATGACAGAGAGTTTCTCATCCTGGAACTTGCGTGCCAGCTTGCCAATGGTTGTGGTTTTACCAACACCATTCACGCCCACCATCAAAATCACAAAGGGTTTGCCTGTGCCTTTTGGAATTTCCAGGGGCTTTTCACAGGGCAGCAGTAATTCCTGCAACTTTCCCTGCAAAGCTTCATATAAGGCACCGGAATCCTGAAGCTGATTGCGTTTCAGGCTGGCAGTGAGATCATCAATAATGCTTGTTGTTGCTTCGATTCCTACATCTGCAATCAGCAGTTGGTTTTCCAGCGCTTCAAGCAACTCAGCATCAATTGCTTTCTTGCCGGCCAGCAGAGTGAGCAAACCTTCGCCAAGATTGCTTCGGGTTTTTTGTAAACCAGAGCGCAAGCGATTAAAAAAGGACGCTTTTGGGGCATCCTGTTGATCTGCTTGCTGGGGCTTTTCTATCTGGTCCTGGTTCTTTTTGCCAAATCCAAACATTAAGGAATCTCTGATATTTCTGTTGCATTCTGATGGTGTTATTGAGGGTCGCTATCCTATCAGCACTGCCACTGCTATACCATAGAAAATCTGGCACAATAGTACTGCATACTCCCAAAACTAGGGGATATCTGGCAGAGCCTTGACCATTCTCCACAGTATTAATAATTGACTTAAATGACCAATAGTTCCAGTAAAAACACAAGCCGTAATGTCATTCGCATAATTGCCGGAAAATGGCGCAGCCGAAAATTGCCATTTGTCAGCGAAGTAGAAACACTCCGCCCTACTCCGGACAGGGTCAGAGAAACAGTTTTTAACTGGCTGCAGGCAAAAATAATCGGCGCAAGATGCCTGGATCTTTTTGCTGGAAGTGGCGCTCTCGCCTATGAAGCCTGCTCCAGGGGAGCTGCAACGGTTACTGCTATTGATAACTCTTCCCGCGTAAAGCAAATGCTTCAGGACAACTGCGATTTACTCAATTGCACTGCCATGAAAATTATTCTGGCTGACAGCATGTCCTGGCTCGAACAGCCTAGTAATGAAGGTTTATATGACATTGTTTTTATTGACCCGCCGTATAGTAAAAATTTACTGCCTGAATGCTGTCGTTTGCTGGACGCAGGCAATTTTCTGGCGCCAGGATGTGCTATTTATCTAGAATCCGACCACCCTCTTGAAGATATTGAACTGCCATCATCCTGGCGATTCCTGAAAAGCAAAAAAGCCGGTCAGGTGTATTATGGTGTATGTGAACGATTAATAAATTAAAGTGGACTTTGGTTCGGGCTAATAGAGTCAGAAAGTATTAAAGATGCTGGTTTCACATAGAATTGATCATGACAACAAAGTAATTATCACTACTTTTGCACCTGAAGAGGCTTCGCTGAAGCTTTTCCTGAAAGCATTTAACAAATATCAGGAAGAGCTAAGGTTCTTGCCAGATTATCTGAAATACAATGAAATGGTGGACTTCAGATCAATAACCAGCATCAACATTACTGCATCAGAACTGAAAGAGCTCTCCAAGCTAACGATTGCAAATGATGCTAGAGAAACGGTTACCAAACTGGCCTTGCTCGTAGATTCAGGACCGGCCAGAACTTTGGCTAAAGTTTATGAAATGATTAGAAACTTTAATCCCTTATCAAACAAGCAAGTGAAAATTTTTCAGGATCCTGATACTGCTCTTGCCTGGCTAGTAGAAGACGAGGACACACGAAAACAAAAGCCTGCCTGATTGGCATTTATTACCAACACTTTTAACTTGCATCCTGCATCCATCCTATTATTTTATTACTGGTTCAGTCTTCCCGATAAAAAGTAAACTCAATTTCTATGCTTGCGTTAAGAGGCAAAGCACTAACACCCAATGAGCTTCTTGCGGGCGGCGGGGTATCAAGGGAATTAAACAGGGTTTCCCACACAGTATTGAATTCTGAAAAATTATCAAAGTCAGAAGTAAACACTCTGGCAAAGGCCAGATGCTCCCAGGTTAAATTAAATTCATGGGCCAATATCTGAAGGTTCTCCAGAATTTTTTCAGTTTCTTTACCGATCCCACCTGAGACCAGCTCTCCACTTTCATTATCAAGTGCAATCAAACCGCTGCAATAATAATGAGGCCCGGCCTTGACCAGCTGGCTGTACTTAAATTTTGGGGGAATAAGTTTTTTCGAAGCAAGAGACTGCACCATCTTTGTTTATCCTTCTGGTGTATTTAATCAGTTTTAAAAATGGCTTTTCTAAAAAACCAGATTATAGAAAACAATAAACAGCACTGCCGTGACACCGTAGCGCATCATAATCATCCAGCCACGGAACCAGTGATGTTCTCGGAGAATTTTCAACTCCTCCATAGAGATTGCTTTTGGCACAACCCAGCCTACAAACAAGGCGGTAAGCAAGCCTGTCACCGGCAGCATAATATTACTGGTCAGGTAATCAAACAGGTCAAAGAAAGTTCCCTCGATGCCGACCATCGTCAGAGGATGAAAATTCTGCAGCTCATTTAGCGACAGGACAGAAAGAAAACCGATCAGCCAAATAATTACACCACTGACAATGGCTGATTTTTTTCTGGACCAGTTGTCTTTACTGGCAAGCCACGCCACTGGCACTTCAAGCATGGAAATTGAGGAGGTAATCGCAGCAAAGGCAAGCAGCACAAAAAATAAGGTGCCAAAAATAATGCCACCCGGCATATTGCCGAAAGCCAGCGGCACCGTTTCAAAAACGAGTGCAGGCCCGCCACCGGCATCAAGACCGAAAGCAAAGACGATTGGAAATATTGCCAGTCCCGCCAGAATTGCCACCAGTGTGTCTGCAGTGACAACCATTGCTGCCGAATCAGTAATTGAATCATTTTTAGATAAATAGGAGCCATATGCCATCAGCGTAGTGGCGCCCACGCTTACCGAAAAGAAGGCCTGGCCAAAGGCCTCAATAACTACTGACGGTGTGATACGACTGAAATCCGGAGTAAATAAATAAGCCACAGCAGTTGCAAACTCTCCGGCGAAAGCGGCATAGACCACCATGCCAATCAGGATGATGAATAACATCGGCATCATGTATTTAACTGCCGTCTCCAGCCCCCCTGAAATACCTCTGGCAGAGATAGTGACTGTTATCCCCATAAACATTGTGTGCGCAATCAATACGGTAAACCAACTGCCGTTAAAACCTGAGGAAATTGCCGCGGCTTCTTCAGTGTTTATCTGGGAGAAATTGCCAAACAGATTGGCAAATGCATAATAAATAGTCTCCCCGCCAATCATGCTGTAATAAGAAAGAATGAGGCTCGCAGTAAAAATACCCATATAGCCGATGATTACCCAAAAAGGGCTGGCATTGGCTTCCTTGATTACTTTTTTTAATGCTTCAGGCGGACAGTCCTGACCTCGCCTGCCAAGCATGAATTCACCAATCACCAGCGGCAGAGCAAGAAAAAATACCGCAGCGATATAGATAAAAACAAATGCACCCCCTCCATTTTCACCCGTGGTGTAGGGGAAGCGCCAAATATTGGCCAGGCCAACAGATGAACCAACCGCAGCCATAACAAACAGCCAGCGGGACGACCAGTTTTCATGTTTTTCGTTGCTTTGCATTTAGAGTGCTTTTTATCGTTTGGATTATTATTGTTAAGTAGTTGTTAGCAAATAGTGCTAGTGCTTACTGACCTTCAGTGGCAACAATAACAGATTGTTTATGGACGTCTACCCCTCTTAAATGATTATTCAGGGAACCTTGATGTATAATCGCGGCCTCAATAATCCCATGAGTTTCCATGATGAAAACCGTAGTGTATCCAGGCACATTTAATCCGATTACCAATGGCCATACTGATCTGGTTGAGCGGGCCTCAACCATATTTGACCGTGTCATAGTCGCCGTGGGTTCCAGTAAGCTCAAATCAACACTGGCGCCACTGGAGAAAAGAGTTTCGGTCACCCGTGAAGTATTAAGCCATATTGAAAATGTGCAAGTCATCGGCTTTGAAGGTTTGTTGACTCAATTTGTCAAACAACAAAATGCCAATTTAATTTTGCGTGGTTTACGCACAGTCGCAGATTTTGAATACGAATTTCAATTGGTCGGCATGAACCGGGTTTTAGCACCGGACATAGAAACCCTTTTTCTTGCACCGGATGAAGAGTATTCCTATATCTCTTCAACTCTGGTCAGGGAAATTGCTGCTTATGGTGGAGACATATCTGCGTTCGTATCACCAATTGTGGTGAAGGCGATGAAGGAGTTTAACTAATGGCACTGATTATCACGGATGAATGTATCAACTGTGATGTCTGCGAGCCTGAATGCCCCAACGATGCAATTTCCATGGGGGAGCTCATTTATATTATTGATCCTGGATTATGTACTGAGTGTGTTGGCCATTTTGAGACATCTCAGTGTGTCGAAGTATGCCCTGTCGATTGCATCCCGCTTGACCCGGAACATAAAGAATCCAAAGAAGAACTTATGGAAAAATATCAGCAGCTGACTGTTGGCAAATAATTTTTCTTTTTTATTGCCGTTTTCCATTTAGATCCGAAATTTCTAATTCAGCAATCTTTTCATTCGGGACTGAAGTCCCTCCTAAATAGTTTCGCTATCCCCTGTAGGAGCGGTTTCAACCGCGAAGAACACAGCACCCTGCTTCGGAACTGAAGCTTCCACTCCTGCTCTCACCCCTTACCTACATCCATACAGGCAAAGTCCTTTCTACAAAGTTCCGCTATCCCCTGTAGGAGCGGTTTCAACCGCGAAGAACGCAGCAACCTGCTTCGGAACTGAAGCTTC
>JABIPQ010000042.1 GCA_018698975.1 Gammaproteobacteria bacterium | reverse complement strand
TGTGTTTAGCCGCAATAACAACCGCATTAACTCAAAGTCCATTCGTTTTAGCTCAAGAAGATGAAATTGAAGAAATAACCGTTACCGGTTCGCGTATCCGTCAGACCGACGGTATGGCAGCGCCTACTCCGGTAACAGTGGTAACACCGGAAGAACTTAATACTTTTGACCCGGGTGGTACGGTGTCTGAACAGCTTGATGCCTTACCCCAGTTTTTCGGCACCCAAACAGCCCAGCGTAGTGTCGGCTCTCTGGCCTCTGGCGTAGGCAGCTTCCTGAATATGCGTAGTCTTGGTACCCAGCGTACCCTGGTATTGCTGGATGGTGCGCGTATGGCCCCCGGTGACAAGCGCGGCGCGGTGAATGTGGATACTTTTCCCACCGCTCTGGTACGGACCGTTGACGTGGTCACCGGTGGTGCTTCTGCTGCCTATGGTGCTGACGCCCTGGGTGGTGTGACTAACTTTATCATCGACCGTGAATTCCAGGGTCTGAAAATTTCCACCGGTACCGGCATTATGGAAGACGGCAATGGCTTTAGAGCGAATGCCAGTATTGCCGGTGGTTTCCAGATTGGCGACCGCCTCAATATCATCGGTTCTTTGGAAGCCCGTCAGATTGACCAGATCGATGTGGGACCCCAGGATCTCGACTGGTACCAGCGTTATGGCTTTGTCAATAACCCGGACCCCAATGGCCCCAGACGTCTTACCAAACCCAATGTTATCTGGACTGACCGGCATGTGTTCGGGATGATTTCCGGCACTCGCACAGAGCTGGATGGACTGATATTTAATCAGGCGGGTACGCAGGTGCAACCTTTCCGCGAAGGTGAGTTCACCACTTATGGACGCGGCGTAGAAGCATCCACCTCGGGTGGCCCCGAAGCTGACCTGGGCATGATCGCTAACAGCGGCTTTCCGGTTAACGGTCAGGAAGTGAAAGGACGCTCCATGTTCCTTGCGGCCAATTATGAGTTCACTGACAACCTGAGTGGTTATGCACAAGCCGTTATAGGCCGCTCAGAAAGTATTCATAATCCTGACGGAAGGGCCCTCGGTACTTCTGGTATCAGCCTGCGTGCCATTTGGGCACCGCGGATCGCTGTGGACAATGCTTTTCTGCCAGATTATGTACGCCAGACCATGATTGACAATGGCGTCGAGCAGTTAACTCTTAGTCGGGATGGTGCCATCCCGGGTGTGCGTGACATCGCCAGTGATCGATTTGAGCCTAATATATTCAACACCAGCACCTACACGGTCGGATTTGACTATGATTTCGGCAATAGCTGGACTCTCGGTGGCAGCTACTCAACAGGTGAAACTGATCGCCTGTCTCATAGCTACAATCATGACCGGGTCGACCGTGTATTTCTGGCCATGGATGCGGTTGTGCATCCTGTTACCGGCGCCGTCGTCTGCCGCGTGAATTTGCCACAGTACTCACCTACTGACGATCAATTACGCGCAGCAGGTCTGGCCACAGGTTTGACTAATTCCCGCACAGCGGCAGATCCAGTACCACAACCGCTGGAATCCCCAATCGGTCTGGATAATACGGTAGGCGGCTGTGTGCCATTTAACGTCCTGGGTCACGGTAATATCAGCGAGGAAGCCATTGCTTATACATCCTCCCTGAAAAAAGGGGTGGGTGTTGTAGAGCAGGATTTTGCTGAGCTTCTGGCCACCGGTGAACTGCATGAAGGTTGGGGTTATGGTCCAATTTCAGGCGCTTTTGGTCTGACCTGGCGTGATTCAAGCTTTTTTGACAATGCCTTGCCCATAGAAGTCGATTCCCTGGGACCACCGCAAAACGTCCCTGAACTGGGTATTCGTGGCATTCCCCCCGGTTATACTGGTGGTAGCCCCAACCTGCACAAATTCTCCACAGTGCCAAAAGTAGAAGGACAATATGATGTGTGGGAGTGGTTCGGTGAGGTGGCCGCGCCGATTTATGAATCAGATTCCGGTGAGCAGAGTATTGGCGGCACCCTGGCCTTCCGTCAGTCGGACTACAGCACGTCTGGCAGCGTTGATGCCTGGAAAGCCGGGATTGAATTTCAGGTCATGGAAGGTCTGCGTTTTCGCGCCACCAAATCCCGTGACGTGAGAGAGGCCAACTTCCGTGAGCGTTTCGACGCCCAGGGCGGTGGTGGTGCCATCAATGACCCATTCCAGGGTGATGATCGGTATACCATCACTACAGTGGCCTCCGGTAATCCCAACGTGAACGTGGAAAAAGCCGATACTACAGTGTTTGGTTTTGTCTATGAGCCGCAGTTCGAAATTCTTCAGGGGCTGTCACTTTCTATCGACTGGTATGAAGTTGATATTGCCGATGCTATTTCCCAGATTGCTGCCCAGGACGTGGTGGATCGCTGTTTCGATGGTGATACTGAGCAATGTGCCAACATCGAGTTCGATCCTAATACAGGTGACGTAACCCGTGTGTTCCGACGCTTCTTCAACCAGGACCAGGCGCTAGTAGAGGGTCTTGACTTCGAAGTGTCCTATCGCATGGAGCCAAACTTCTTCGACAGTGAATTCGAGTCTTTCTCTGTTCGAGCACTGGCTGGTACGCTGTTGACAAGGGACAATGTCGCGGCCAATGGCACTGTGAGTACTCAGCTGGATCAGTACACCTTGCCCGATACCACAGGTAATGTGACCTTCGCTTATTCAGTGGGACCTTTATCCCTCCAGATGCAAGGCCGTCATATCACTGGTGGCAAGTTGCGACGTAACTGGACTGAAGGTGTTGATGTTGACTATAACTGGGTCTCTTCCTCCACATGGTGGAACGGCACAGTACGTTACTCCAGTGAACTCGACAATGGTGCATCCTGGAATCTTGGCTTTAACGTGTTGAACATGTTTGACAAGGCTCCGCCACTTGTTCCTGGAAATGATGGTGGCCAGGGTGTAAGCAACCAGTACGATGTTTTCGGACGTCGTTACAACCTGAGCTTGAACGTGGAGTTCTAATCAGCAAATAAACCAGGGAATGGTAAAAAGGGTGATGCGCAAGCATCACCCTTTTTTTTTTGGAAAAAAATGCTTATCGAATTTTAGTCAGAACCATGCACGGTAAAATACAGTGCGTTAACCAAGATCTGAAAGTTTGGACCATCTCGATTATCCAGGGCATTAGGCTGATATTCTCCCGGCTGGTAGGCAACTACTCGTCCGCTCCAGCCATTTCTTTGTAACACATAGCCCAATATGCGCTCGTCCCCGGAATCAGAGGCAAACAGGGAGGTACGTGTTTCGCCGACGACTTCATGCAAGCGGGTTATTTCGTAAAGCTCATCGGGTAGATTGGAAAAAGCCGGGTAAGTCCCTGCGTTGATGTCAGTGCTGCCAGTAAAAGTAGCTTCTTCTTCATAGATCACGCCATTGCTGGTGATGAAGTGCTCGCCTGCCACATTGATTACTCGCTGTCCTGTTTCGGTATTCCATTCAATGCTGTCAGATTCTGCGCCTAGCAAATGCAGCAGTTCAGCTTTGGCACCCCGGTTAATGAAATCTACATACAGTCCATGATGCAATACCACAATGCCCAAACCACTTTTTAAACCTTCTTCCAAAAGTCTGGTGAGGGCAGGTTGTGCATTTTCGCCATCACAGGAAAGTGCAGCGCGATGGGCAAAATACAACACCACATCCGGGCCTTGATCTGACTCTAATGCGTTCAAAGCGTCATCCGCACATTGGCTGTTCACGGTGATGACACTGGACGTATTCAGGCCGCTGTCGCTTGCACCTAGTGCCGGTGCCAGATCCTCGGGTTGGGTAAGCTCGGCATCGTTAAGGCGATGAGGATTCACTTCATCGGCGATGATTAAAATAGAAAGCGCCGGGTGATCAGGCAAGGTGGCTGCGTGAGAAGGAAGTACACAAAATAGTAAAACAAAGCACAGTGATGTTTGAATTTTGTAGAGTATTGAATTCATCGGCTTGTCATCCTGCTTTCTCCAATCTGATTTTTTATAAGACGTAGGAGCAGCAATAGTCAGTCAAATCGAGAACCTTCACTTTGAAACTGGTATTGGCGGGGACTTCAAAACTATCGCCACCATGAAATGATTGCCATTCATTATTTCCCGGCAGCAAAACATCGACATTGCCATCAATGATTTCCATGATTTCTTTCAGCTCGGTACCAAACTCATATTCACCCTCTGACATTATCCCCAGCGTTTTTTTACTGCCATCGCTGAATATCACGGTGCGGCTGGTCACTTTGCCATCGAAGTAGACGTTGGCGGTTTTTACTACACTTACGTTATCAAAAGTTGTCATTAGAATTCCAAAAAAAAGGTTTAATTATAAAAGGTGGCTGGTAAGTTAAATTGAGGGCTTTTAGTGTATGCAAAAAAGGTAGATTTTTACAGTCTGTGCCTGGAGCCTGCTACCGCTTATAGGCCTTTTAATCTATCTACTCGTCCTCGTCATCATCGCCGTCAGGAATTACTGCACCTACTGCTGCTCCCGTTGTTTTTACAGCAGCGCCAGTAACAGCCACCGCTGCCCCTGCAGTAGCGCCAGCCACGGTGATGGCAGTGCAGCCACAGCTGAATTGGAGAGTCAGCAGGATGATCAGAAAAGAAAGAGGACGGCAAGCGCTCACAGGGTGACCGATTGCAGGCGCCTGAGAATCAGGAAAACCAGTTCGCGGTGCATCTCATTTTCCATTAATTCTCTTTCCTCAGCCTTGGCGACAGCACTGGTGGGGTCAGCAAGGTAGACTTTTTCTATCGTTAACACTTCCGGCTCAATGAGAATGGTGTCAGCCGAGCGCAGTTGGAAGGGGATACTAAGTGATAGTTCGTATTCCCCGGCGCGGGCATTGGAGTTTACCGAGAGAATACGTTCCGTGATTTCTTCATCGCCAATGACCAGACGATAACTGTCGGCCTCGACAGTATCCAGAACAGTAACATTATTGGCAGTAAGGGCGCGGCGAAGTAAGCGAAGGGTCTCATTGCTACTGTCGCTGCTCGCCAGCACTATGGTTTGCAACTCGGGTGGCAGACTGGCGGAACCGCGCAAAGTAAAACCGCAGCTAGTCAGCGCCAAAATGGAGAACAGGATAAGAGTTTTCTGAAGTTTTAATTGCATGTGTATAAGTATAGCTGGTTGTGGGTAGGCAGTCGCAAGTTACAAGTCTCAAGTCTCAAAAAGAAAAAGCTGGAGCCTGTCGAAGCCTGCTTGTGACTTGAGACTTGTGACTGTGATTAATTTTAATTCGCCACAACATTAACCAGTTTTCCCGGCACCACAATCACTTTGCGAATTGTCAGACCGTCGGCGAATTTTTTCACATTCTCGTCATTGAGGGCGGTGGCTTCCATGTCTTCCTTGCTGATATCAGCAGACACTTCAAGCTTGGCTCTTAACTTTCCGTTTACCTGCACGACAATCTGAATGCTGTCCTGTACCAGGGCGTTTTCATCATGTACGGGCCATGACGCATCGATAACAGCACCGTCTTTACCCAGATGATTCCACAGTACGTGACTCATATGTGGCACAATAGGCGCCAGGAGCAACACAATGGCTTCTGCAGCTTCCTGGAATACGGCTTTGCTCTGATCATCAGTATAAATATCGTTGTTTTTGGTAAAGCTGGTTAATTCATTGTACAGCTCCATCACTGCGGCAATAGCCGTATTGAAGATTTGTCTTCGATCATAGTCATCAGTGACTTTCTTGATAGTGCTGTGGGTTTTCAGACGAACTGCTTTTTGGGCATCATTCAGTTTTTCTGGATCCAGAGATACAGGTGTTTGCTGGTATGAGCCAAGCAGAGTCCAGAGGCGTCGCAGAAATCGATAAGCCCCTTCCACGCCCGAATCTGACCATTCCAGGCTCTGGTCCGGTGGCGAGGTAAACATCATATACATGCGCACAGTGTCGGCACCATATTGCGCAATCATGCCCTCAGGGTCGACAGTGTTGCCCAGGGATTTAGACATCTTGTGGCCGTCTTTTAATACCATGCCCTGGGTTAGCAGACGGGTGAAAGGTTCGTCTGTAGAGACCAGGCCTTCGTCGCGCAGCAACTTGTGGAAAAAGCGCGCATATAACAAATGCAGAATAGCATGCTCGATCCCGCCAATGTATTGATCAACACCGAGCCAGTAATCCATGGCTTCTTTATTGAGCATGCCACTCTCTTCTCGGGGCGAGGCAAAGCGTGCGTAATACCAGGAGCTTTCCATGAAAGTATCGAAAGTATCCGTTTCCCGCTCAGCTTCACTACCACATTCAGGGCAGGTGGTTTGATAAAATTCTGGCATCTTCTTAATAGGGGAGCCGGTGCCATCAAAATCTACATCGGTAGGCAGTACCACGGGCAAATCACTTTCCGGTACTGGCACGCTGCCACAGGCAGTGCAGGTTATCATGGGAATAGGTGTGCCCCAGTAACGCTGACGACTAACGCCCCAGTCGCGTAAGCGGAAGTTAATGGTTTTTTGCCCGGTGCCTTTTTCACTAAAGAAACTCACCAGTTTGGCAAAGGCCTGTTTAAATTTCATGCCATCAAGGTTTAAGTCAGGAGCGTCCGAATTGATGCAAATGCCTTTTTCGGTAAAGGCTTCCTTGGCCAAATCGCAGGGCGTGTTGTCATCTGCAGGTTTGATCACCTGTTTGATGGGGATGCCGTATTTTGTGGCAAATTCATAGTCACGCTGGTCGTGTCCAGGGACCGACATCACGGCACCTGAGCCGTAGCTCATTAACACGAAATTGCCTACCCAGATGGGTATTTCTTCACCGGTGATGGGGTGAATAGCCTTGAAGCCAGTATCAAGGCCGGCCTTTTCTATTGTGGCCATGTCTGCTTCGGAAACCCCGCCAACTTCCAGTTTGCTGATTTCAGCGGCGATGTCGGCATTATTCTGCCCGGCTTTCTGGGCCAGAGGATGTTCCGGTGCCACAGCGCAGTAGGTAACCCCCATAATGGTGTCGGGTCGTGTGGTGTAGACCTGCATGGCCTCACTTTCACCCTTTACCTGGAATTCAAATTCAAGGCCTTCGCTGCGACCAATCCAGTTTTTTTGCATCACGCGCACGCGGTCTGGCCAGTCATCAAGTTTGCCCAGATCGTCCAGCAACTCCTGGGCATAATCAGTGATTTTAATAAACCATTGAGGAATCTTGCGCCTCTCTACCGGCGCACCACTGCGCCACCCTTTACCATCAATAACCTGTTCGTTGGCCAGTACCGTCTGGTCTACAGGATCCCAGTTCACTTCCGCTTCTTTTTTGTATACCAGGCCTTTCTTGTAGAGCTGAATAAAAAACCATTGTTCCCATTTGTAGTAATCCACATGGCAGGTTGCCAGTTCGCGGTGCCAGTCATAGGCATAACCGAGCTGCTGCAGTTGTGCGCGCATGCCGTCAATATTGGCATAGGTCCACTGGGCTGGCGGCACCTTGTTTTTCATGGCGGCATTTTCTGCAGGCAGGCCGAAAGCATCCCAACCCATAGGCTGAAGCACATTTTTCCCCCGCATACGCTGGAAACGACTGACAACATCACCAATGGTGTAGTTGCGCACATGGCCCATATGCAGCTTGCCGCTTGGATAAGGGAACATGCACAGGCAGTAAAATTTTTCCCTGGAATGATCCACTTCCACACGAAAACTGTCGTTGGAATTCCAATAATTTTGGGCCTCGGCTTCTACGAGTGCTGGCTTATATTCATCTGTAAATGTGATGCTCATCGCGCTTTATTTTTATCCTGCTTTATAGACTTAATGCGAGCTTAATCATTGCCCCTGTTCCGGCAAACTGAAGGCTTCTGCTCGGGTCTAATCTGGTAAAGGTTGCGTAACTGGAATACGCTTGTAAAAACGGCGCTTAGGATACCAGAGAAGGTAGCAAAGAAGGAGAGGCAAGAGTGTATTTGGAACAGGATAATGAAATGACAGCGATGGATTCCAGAACAGGATTAAAGCGGGAATACACGATGACCTATATAGCAGAAATTCTGTCTGACGATGTGATCTGGTTGATCAATGAAAACAGACGTCTTATTTCCATCCACCAGAATATGGATGAAGCCACTTATTACTGCCGGAAACACTTCCAGGTAGCCCCTAAAGTGATCGACAGGCGCGTTATCTGATTGCTGATATTGTAAAGCTGGTCAGTAGTTATCTGGGTTGACAGTATTAACCTTTCCGGCGCTTTTCCCTTCTTAAATGATATTATTTAGGGCTTGCCCAGCTTTTCCTTTATGCTTCTCTTTTTCCAGGAGCTGTTTAACACAGTAAAAATTAAAGAGAAGTCCCTATGAATCATAAAATTGCCCTCATTACCGGCGCCGGCAGTGGCATTGGTCGCGCTGTGGCCCTTGCGCTTGGTGAAAAACACTATCACCTGGTACTGGCCGGTCGTCGTATCGAAACTCTGGAAGAAACTGCGGCTCTGCTAGCCGGGAATGACATTAAGGTGTCTTGTGTTGTCGCAGATGTATGCAGTACCAGCTCTGTTGATGCCCTGTTCAAGAGCATTCATAAGGACTTTGGCCGCCTGGATTTGCTGTTCAATAATGCTGGCATTGGTATTGGCGCCTCTATAGAAAGCCTGGCAAGTGATGACTGGTTGAAAGTTATGGATACCAATGTGAACGGGGCATTTTATTGTCTGCAGGGCGCATTCAGGATGATGAAGGAGCAGGATCCAATGGGCGGACGCATTATTAACAATGGCTCTATTTCAGCAGAATCCCCGCGGCCCAATTCAATTGCCTACACAGCCAGCAAACATGCTGTTTTGGGGATGACCAAGTCGACTTCTCTTGAAGGTCGAGCATGGAATATTGCCTGTGGCCAGATTGATATCGGTAATGCCACCACGGATATGGGAGCTGCGGTTTCCCGGGGAGCGCAACAAGCCGATGGTTCGCTTAAAAACGAGCCCCTGATGGACGTGGTACATGTCGGCGAAGCCGTTGTCTATATGGACAGCCTGCCCCTGGAAACCAATGTGCAGTTTATGACCGTGATGGCCACCAAAATGCCCTTTATTGGTCGTGGATAAGTAGAGTGAAGTAGGGGATAGTTGTAGCTACTGCACTCGGCTACTCTTCGTTAAAAATGTGCTCAGTCAGTTATGTACTGCTCGTACACTGCTTCCCTGCGCCTGCGCGCATTTTTGCCTCGATTAACCTTCGCTCGTGACGCTACCAATGCAGAGCACTAATAATTTTTACCCCTAATTCACCGCCTGCTGATCCAGTAATGCTTCCATTTCATCCATAATGGCATTCATGCGATCAACCACTGCCCGGTAGGGTTCCGGTGTGGCCATATCGACACCGGCAGCCCTTAAAATTTCATAGGGATAGTCTGAGCCGCCAGCACGCAGCAGATTTTTATAGTTGTCCACGCCCGCTTCACCCTCTTCAACAATCTTGGCATACAGGGCAGTACCGGCAGTAATTGATGTGGAATACTGGAACACATACATGTTGTAGTAGAAATGGGGCACGAACATCCATTCGTTGGTGTACAGGTCATCAATCAGCACAACACCTTCATCATGGCCATGATAACGACGCAGAATATCGCCATAGATTTCAGTGATGCGGGCACCACTTAAAGCCTCGCCACGCTCTACCGCTTCGTACAAGGCCAGTTCAAACTCTGCAAACATGGTCTGTCTGAAAAACGTGCCGCGCAGACTCTCCAGCCCCTGGCCCAGATAGAAGATTTTTTCATCCACGGACTCGGCATTTTCCACCATATACTGTTCCAGAATCAGCTCCAGTGATGTGGAGGGAATTTCTGCCGTAAAGGTGGCGTAGTCAGCTGTTTCAAAAGGTTGTTCCTGCTTTGCATATAAAGTATGCATGGCATGACCCCATTCGTGGGCAAAAGTAGACAGGGAATCGTAATCATCGTTATGGTTTAACAGCAGGTAAGGGTGCACATCATAGGACGAGCCATTCATGTAGGCACCGCTGCGTTTTCCCTGCTGAGGGTAGACATGCATCCAGCGCTGTGCGATTGCTTCGCGCTGCATGCTGACCCAGTCTTCGCCAAGAATTGCCATGGCGTCCAGAGTGATTTCCTTGGTGGTTTCTATGTCAAAAACCTTATCAAGAGAGACCAGAGGCGGGTAGATGTCATAGTAATTCATCTGTTCTACACCCAGCATCCTGCCACGTAATTTGAAATAACGGTGTAGGGTAGGTAGTGCCTTGTTCACTTCTTCTACCAAGGTGTGATAAACCGCCGGGGGCAGGTTGTCACTGAATAATTCCCGTTCCAGAACGTTGTCATATTTGCGCGCCTTGGCCAATGCCACCTGCATCTGTATATGGGAATTGAGTACCATGCCAACACTGGAATTGTACTCAGCCCACTTGTTCCAGTAACTGTCAAAAGCGAGTTTACGGTCTTCCCGGTTTTCGCTCCCGCGCCAGAAACTGTAGCCCTGGGAATTTATCATGGCTTCATCCCCGGTAGACATGGTCACCGTAGGGAAAGGAATGTCTGAATTGGCAATCAGCGAATAAATATTGGATGGGGCATCAAAAGACTGGGAAAAATAGGACAGTGCCTGTTCGGTTTCATCACTGAGCGTATGCTCATCCTGGCGGATGGTGTCCTCGAGCATAAACGCGAACGGGGCCAGGTCTTCATTATCGGCAATAAAACTGTTTATTTTTACAGCGCCCACTGCCAGCAGTTCCGGATCCATCCAGGCAGTTGCCTCACTAAAACGGGCAAACAGACCTTCCCCGAGCTGATTGCGTTCTTGGGCATTGGTGACCCTCAGATCTTCATCCTGTTCCATGCTGGCATAGGAATACACCCGCAGTAATTCTCTATATATATCAGATACATAGCGATATGCAGCATGAAGTGAATCGGCATCATTGCCCAGTGTGCCGCGGAAATCTTCAATAGTATTTATTTTAGTTAACAGGCGCTGCCGCTCTGCTTCCCAGGATTCCAGTGAAGGGTAGAGCTCAGTAAGATCCCACACATAGGGTTCAAAAGAGTCATTGTTTTGTGCAAAGGCAGGAAAAGCATTACACAGACTGACTGCGGTCAGGAGAGAAAAAAGAATTCGACGCATTGATGGCTCCAGGGTCATATCGCTTAGGGAAGTGGACAGGAATTCACTGTAAATGCAGACCGCCTGGAGATCAATTCCCTGGAAGCACTATTTTACATAGATACATAGGGCCATTGTCTTGACAGATTGTCTTAATTCCTTGTTTGGGAGGCGATAGCATCATGCTCGTTAACTTGATGCTCATCTGCTTTGGGCAAGAGACTGCTGGCATTGTATTTCCTGATCAAACCCATACAATCCAGATGCTGATTATAATCATTTAATAAATAATCAACCATTAGTAGAGCTTTATACCATGATGTTCTACTATTCTTTTTCTTTCTTTATATCTATTTGCTAATTCTGGAGACAACAATGACTATTGAAGTCGGAGACAAAATTCCGTCAGCCACGCTTAAAATTATGACTGCAGACGGTCCCAAGGATGTTACAACAGATGATTTGTTCGGCGGTAAAAAAGTGGTGATGTTTGCTGTTCCGGGTGCCTTTACACCGGGTTGTTCCATGACCCACTTGCCCGGTTATGTAGTGAATGCAGACACTATCCTGGAAAAAGCTGACAGTATTATTTGTCTGTCAGTTAACGATGCCTTTGTGATGGGCGCGTGGGGTGAAGCCCAAAATGCCGAAAAAATTACCATGCTGGCAGACGGTAATGCTGAGCTAACCAGTGCCATGGGTACAGAACTGGATGGAACAGGTTTTGGTCTGGGTACTCGCTGCAAACGTCTGGCGATGGTTGTGGATGATGGCACTGTTACTCATCTGGCCATCGAACCTCCAGGTGAGATGGGTATCAGTACAGCAGAATCCATTTTGGAAGTGCTGTAAGCTATTCTTAACGGATAGATGTCTTGCTCTACCGGGGCCTTGATTTAAGGCAAGACCCCGGATTTGCCTCTTTATATCCTTTTCACCAATTTCTTTTTTTAAAAAGCAGGGTGACCATGACAGAATTTTCTTTTATTAATGCCTTTAGCGGCGGTGTGATGATCGGCTTTGCCGTCATCCTGATGTTTCTGGGTAATGGCAGAATCACGGGTATCAGCGGCATTGTTGGCGGCCTTGTTAAACAGGAAAAAGGGCAGGTTAGCTGGCGAGTGATTTTTGTCCTTAGTCTGATAATTGGTGGTGCAATCTATCCATTTTTATGGGGACGTGAATTGCCGGTGCAACTGGACTCACCCTGGTTTGTGTATGTGATTGCAGGCCTGTTAGTCGGATTCGGCACGCGCACCGGAAGTGGTTGCACAAGTGGTCATGGCATTTGTGGTCTGGCCAGATTCTCAACACGTTCGCTGGTGGCGACAGTGACATTTATTGTCACTGCTGCTTTAACTCATACATTAGTTAATGTGATTACCGGATAGGGGAGTAGAGTTTATGGAATCAACAGATAAAGGACTTCCCTTCAGTAATTTGCTGGTGATTATAACCAGTGGAATACTCTTTGGTCTTGGCCTGAGTGTCTCGGAAATGGTAAATCCTGCGCGGGTATTAGGATTTCTGAATATCCTTGGCCCTTGGGACCCTACCTTGATTTTTGTCATGGCAGGTGCCCTGACTGTTGCAGTGCCGGGCTTTCAATATGCACGCTTGATGCACAAACCATTTCTGGCCGTCAGCTTTAGTATTCCGGGCAAAAAAGACCTGGATAAAAAGCTGATTCTTGGCGCAGTAATATTTGGCATTGGCTGGGGATTGGCGGGTATTTGTCCCGGGCCTTCTTTGGTGGCGCTTAATTCCCTGGACATGAAAGTCGTCTGGTTCGTACTGGCTATGCTGGCAGGTATTGTGGCCCACGATAAATTTCTTCCTTCCTGAATCTGATGATCCAGGCCAGGAATAAACTTCCTGGTTTGAGCACTCATATTGCTCTTCACAATCTTGCCTGAAATGTCCCCTTGAAATTTTCTCAGTTGAACCTACTATACCAAGTAGGTAAATCGAGTCTGCTTGCTGTTTAAGCGGATATTGATCCAGGATTTAGGAGAAACAGTATGAAAGTAACAATGCGTTATTTTCCTGTCGTACTGTTAGCAAGCCTCTTACTTTTTGGTAGAGCTGCTATCAGCATTGCGCAGGAAATAGAGTTAATTGAACGACCCGGTATCGCACCGATACTGGAACAAGTTACCCCTGCAGTCGTTAATATTTCTGTGACAGGCAGGGCGAGTATCCCGCAAAACCCCTTGTTGAATGATCCATTCTTCAAGCGTTTTTTTGAGGTGCCTGATCAGCCCCAGAGCCGGCCTGTACAAAGTGCAGGATCAGGAGTCATCTTCAATGCCGAGGAAGGCTATATCCTCACCAACCACCATGTAGTCAATAATGCTGAAGAAATCACTATTACGCTGCAGGATAAGCGCAGTGTAAAGGCAGAGCTTATTGGTAGTGATGCAGCGACTGATATTGCGCTGTTGCAGATTGAGGCTCAGGATCTCAGCGCTGTGCCATTATCTGATTCAGACACTCTTCTGGTGGGGGATTATGTCGCTGCCATTGGTAATCCATTTGGTATTGGTCAGACAGTGACGACAGGAATTGTCAGTGCCCTGAGTCGACAGACTGGTATTAATGGAGACGGCTATGAGGATTTTATCCAGACTGATGCTTCCATTAATCCCGGTAATTCCGGTGGCGCGTTGGTGGATTATCACGGCGATCTGGTTGGTATAAATTCAGCCATTATTTCTCCCGCGGGTGGCAATGTCGGAATCGGTTTCGCAGTACCGATAAATATGGCAATGGCTGTTGTTGATCAGTTACTTGAATACGGTGAGGTCAGTCGGGGCATGTTAGGGGTGCGTATTACTGATCTGACACCCGATGTGGTTGACGCCCTTGATTTGCAGGTTTCTTCCGGTGCGGTGGTTTCCAGTGTTGAGCCTGATTCACCAGCTGACAATGCCGGCATCCAGGCCGGTGATGTCATTGTGGCAGTGGATGATGCAAGCATTACAGGTGCATCAGACCTGCGAAATACCATTGGACTTACCCGGGCTGGAAAGGAAGTTTCAATAGGATTGATCAGGGATAACCAGCGTTTTGATTACGATGTAAGAATTGGTAATGCGCCTGTATTAGCTGAATCCAGTGTCTCCGCAGACTCCTCATCGGTATTGGAAGGGGCAGAATTGAGCAATATTCCAACTGATCATGATGACTATGGTGAAGTGCAAGGGGTGCTGGTAAACAATGTTGTCCAGGGCAGCAGGGCGCTGCGCAATGGCCTCCAAAGCGGTGACATTATCACTGCTATCAATCGGCAAGTGGTTAGCTCCCGCGCGCAGCTACTCGAAATATTGGAAGAAAATACGGGCACTATTGCCTTGAATGTGAAAAGAGGGGAACAGATGCTGTTTCTCATCATGCGGTAAAAAACTTACATAACTTACATAACTTACATAACTTAAGGAGGTTTATAGAATGAAGTTTCTAAGCAATTCACTGTCAGCCGCTAAAAGTTTGGCAGGTATTATCTTGCTGTTTGCGTTGTCGGCACAATTACATGCAGCTGCAATGCTTTCTCTGTCCGGTAGTGCAATGGACGTAAAATATGAAAACGATACTGAAGTAAGGTTGTCATTGATCGATTGGTCCTCGGTTGAAGAGCGCGCAGAAGTAGAAAAGGCTTACAGGGAGTATCAGAAAAATAATGATCTTGAAGGCTTTCTTGCAAAAGTTGAACAGCAGGAGACCAGGGGGTATTTTTTTTCTGCAGCTGCAACAGGCTATCGAATTAAATATGCCTGGAAGAAGGATATGGAAGGTGGCCAGGAAATGTAATTTTTGGTGACTCCGGGTCTGAAAACCCGTAATCCCTATTTATGGAATACACCTAACAACAATTCCCCGGAATTTACACTGGTGCAGGTGCAAATGAATGAGGACAGCGGAATAGCAAAGACTTCCCTTGATGGAGAAATTGTTTTTGGTGAGCAGAGCAATCTGCAGTTGAAGGCGTTTAATGATTTACCTCAATTTGCTTCGCTTAAGGATAGCACTCCCTATTATTTAAAATAACCTTGCGCCTGACGTTCAGTTTCGAAAAACAATGCTGGCATGCTTTAATGATGCCAGCATTTTTTTTGGTCTGTTGTAACCATGTATATTATTGAAACACTGTTTCCCATTGTGGCTATCGCTACTTTGGCCTGGCTTTCGGCACGTCGTCAATTAGTTAGTGACGGTGAAGTTCGCGCTCTGGAAAAAATCACCTTTAATTTTTTTATACCGTGCATGCTTTTTTTTGGTACAGCCACTGCGGATTTGCCAAAAGACCTGGACTGGAATTTATTGTGGGCTTACTACCTGGCCATTTTCATTGTCTATATTGCAGGCATCCTCATTGCTTATTTCCACTTTGGCTCAGGCCAGGCCCGGCTGGGTGTTTTCGGTATGGGGTGCGCCTATCCCAATGTCACCATTCTTGGCATTCCGATTTGTCTGGAATTGCTCGGTGAAGCCGCCTTTGTACCGATATTTATGATAATTACCATTCACAACCTGCTGATTTTTTCGTTTGGCACTATTATTGCGGAATTAAAGCGGGAAGAGGGAAAGGCAATAAGTGCGCATGTGTGGAGTGTGTTCAAGGGAGTAGTTAAAAACCCTATCAGTGGCAGTCTGGTGCTTGGCGCACTGGTTAATTTTGTCGGGCTTTCGCTCTATCAGCCTTTGCTGGAGTCATTGGAGTTAATAAGCCGGGCCGCGATACCAGCCGCACTCATGGCTTTGGGGGCGGGTATGAACCGTTATCGAATTCGTGGTGAAATCCCCATGGCGTTGGTGATTACTGGAATGAAACTCCTGGTATTGCCTGGGCTGGTGTGGTTTTTTACTACGCTGGTCTTTGCCATAGACCCATTGTGGGCGCAGACAGCGGTGTTGTTATCCTGTATGCCTGTGGGGATTTCCGTATACGTATTTTCCATTCGCTATCGCTGCTGTGAAGATCTGGCCGCTACATCTATTGCACTGTCCTGCATACTGTCGGTGATAAGCATTAGCATCTATGCCAATCTCATCGGTCTATAGGAATAAATCCTGAATTTTCAATAATGTATTACAAAACACAATATCATTTCGTATATTTCAATAAATTACGTACGAAAATTTGTTTCATATATCTATCTGGAGTCTTTGAATGCGTTCTGCCGAAATATTTATAGTTGAGGACAGTCCGGCAACTGCAAATTTGTATAAAACTTATCTTAAGGATCTTGGTTATAGCTCACATATCTTTCATGAGGGGCTGGAAGCTATAAATGCCTTGAATGAAAGCCCACCAGAGATTCTTTTACTGGATATTGAGTTACCTGATATTAATGGCCTGAGCATCCTTGAAGAGGTGAAAAATAAATCAATACCTGTGCTTACTGATGTAGAGTACTTTTCATGGGTAGTTGCACAATTGCTAAGCTGCTTATATGTAAAACAAAAAGTTTCTCAAGAAAATGTATTAATTCATTAAAGCATAGGCTCGCTGAATTGAGGATATGTCGCTATTAGCAAAGAGACTTTAAAGACACTTACCTGTTGCGTATGCGCTCAAGCAACTTCAATGCCGGTTCAGGTGACAGATGCACGAAACACAGAAGGGCGGCACAAAGTAACAATATCGGCCAGGAACCCCAGTAGGAAAACGGAGTGCGCCCACTAAACACCTGCACCTCGCCAAGCAGAACTTCTGCTTGAAACTGCTCGGTACGCGCTAGAATCTCACCCTTTTCATTGATGATGGCGGAAACGCCGTTATTAGTGGCGCGCACCATGTAACGACCATTTTCTAGGGCTCGCATGGCCGCCATTTCAAGATGCTGCAGCGGCCCCCAGGATGCCCCAAACCAGGTGTCATTGCTGATGGTGACAAGAAAATCTGCGTCCTTGGCTCTCTGTCGAACAAAATCCGGATAAACCACTTCATAACAAATATAGGGAGAAACGGAATATAGCCCGGCAGTCAGTAAGCCTTGATCGGAAGGACCTTTTTCCAAAGAGGACATAGGCAGATTAAAAATTTGTAGCAATGTAGACAGCACTGCGCGCATTGGGACATATTCACCAAAGGGCACCAGTTTTTGTTTGTGGTAGATACCCTCACCATTGCCAATACTGGTAATACTGTTATGCAGTCCAGCATCGCTTTCGCCAAAAATCCCGGTGATCAAAGTCGCCTCATTGCGACTGGCTTTGGCAGAAAAATAGTCAAGTGTGGGACCAGCCCTGCCAGCGACCAGCGGTATCGCGGTTTCCGGCCAGACAATGACATCGGCCTGCCACAAGGAAGTACTTAGAGCGTCATAGTGATCCAGGTTCTGCTGGATGAATGCATTATCAAACTTCTGCCCCTGTTCAATATTGGCCTGCACCAGGCCTACCTTGATAACGGCGTCTTCAACAGGATCTACCCAGGAGATCTTCCCGCTGAGATTGGCAAAAATCCAGAGAAAAAATAGTGCGGTGGGAATAAGGGAGCGGGCAACATTAAAGGCTTTTCTTTCAGTATGCCGATTCCAGATGAGAACCATCTCACCAAACCCTGCGCCTGAAAGCGCGACAATCAGGCTGATACCAAATACACCGAACAAAGGGGCTATGCCTGCGAAGCTGGACTGGGTATGAGGATAGCCAAGATAAAGCCAGGGAAAGCCGGTCAGGAACCAGCTGCGAGTCCATTCACCCAGAACCCATAATGCCGCGAAGCTGAAAATATAGAACGAGCAATTAAAAAAACGTTGGGTAAGCCAGCCCTGAACAGCAAAAAGCAGCGCCAGGCCGGCGACAAAAAGTAAGGTCAGCAAACCTGCCAGAAATTCGCTGGCATTGCCGTAGACATTAATGCTGACAAAGACCCAGGAAGCACCCAGCCCAAAAAAACCCAGGCCAAAGAACCAACCAGTGATAGCGCCCTGTCGTGGTGTCGCATATTTCAATGCTATATACAGCCCCATTACTGATACAAATCCGAGCAACCACATATTATTGGGGCTAAAGGCGAGGGGGCCGGTGGCACCCCCCAGAAGGGCAATAAAGCATCGGGTGAAGATGCCCGGCCTGAATTCCGGGCCTGGCGCGCTAAGCTCATTGCTTGCCTTGGTCATAAGTGCTACCCGGGATGACTGGCAGCGAAAATGGTGGTGACCTGCAACAGGCGTATCTGTCGATTATCAGCACTGAGCACTCTGAACAGGTATGGCCCAATGCCGACAGACTCGTCTCTTCCGGGAATGTGGCGGAACTGGTTTACCACCAGGCCGCCAATCGTATCAAACTCATTGTCAGGCAGATTGCTGTGGAAGAAAGCGTTGAAATCCTCGATTGGAGTCAGTGCCTTGACCGTATAACTGTCCTTGTCATAGACCTTGATGTAATCCTCTTCGTCCACATCAAATTCGTCTTCGATTTCGCCCACTATCTGTTCGAGTACATCTTCGATAGTGACAACGCCACCCATACCGCCATATTCGTCGATCACGATGGCCATGTGGTTTCTGTTTTCTCTGAACTCCTTGAGTAATATATTCAGACGCTTGGACTCAGGGACAAAAATGGCAGGGCGCAGCACATCCTTCAAATTAAATTTTCGCTGATCTGCAATTAACACCAGCTCCAGAAGGTCTTTGGCGAGCAGAATGCCCACCACGTCGTCCTTGCTTTCTCCTATTACGGGAAAGCGGGAGTGTCCGGCTTCGATAACTTTGGGAATGATTTCATCGGGAGAGTCGGTGATATCGATGGTTGCCACCTGGGAGCGGGGAATCATGATTTCCCGAACCTGCATGTCAGTAACTTGCAAGGCACCTTCTATGATGCTTAAGCCATCTGCATCAATGACATTGTTTTGTTCAGCCTTGCGCAGAAACTTGACCAGGCTCTTGGTGTCATCTACGGAGTCTGTAAATATATTGCTTAGTTTACCGATCCAGGACGAACTTCCCGAATCGCTGCCAGATTGACCGTCACTCATTGCCTGTTAATTCCTGGTAGGGATTTTTGTAACCCAATGTTTTCAGAATAGTTGTTTCCAATGTTTCCATTTCTTTTGCCGCAGTGTCTTCCTCGTGGTCGAAGCCATTCAGATGCAACACACCATGGACTGTCAGGTGTGCCCAATGGGCATCCAGAGTTTTGTCCTGTTCAGCGGCTTCCTTTCTAACCAGTGGCGCACATATTGCGAGATCGCCGAGCAGGTTAATATCTGTACCCTGGATTCCGCTATAGGGAAAGGACAGGATATTGGTAGCTCCCTGTTTTTGTCGATAGTTAGCATTTAGGTCGGCTGATTCATCTTCATCTATTACACGAATGCTTAATTCGGTGCTATCCGGCAAAGTCTGGTCGTCGAATTTTGACAGAGCGCCCATAGTAGTGTCAGTCCAACGCTGAAAATCCTTTAGTGCAGGAAGACTGGAATCCGAGCTGGCGTTCATCAACTCAATGGTCACGTTCATTTAAACGATCGTTTTCCATTTTATTTTTAGCGCTGTTGTTGGCATTTGATTCAGACTTGAGTTCGGTAATGGATTGCTTGTCATAGTGATCATAAGCCTCCACGACTTTCTGTACGATGGGATGACGTACAACGTCTCTGGACAGGTAATAAGTAAAACTTACGCCTTCGACGTTTTCCAGAATTTTACTGGCTTGTACCAGTCCGCTGCCCACACCTTTAGGCAGGTCAATCTGGGTGACGTCTCCGGTTATTACGGCAGTAGAACCAAAGCCGATACGGGTCAGGAACATTTTCATTTGTGAGGTCGTGGTGTTTTGGCTTTCATCAAGAATAATAAAGGCATTGTTTAAAGTGCGTCCACGCATGTAGGCAAGGGGAGCCACTTCAATAACATTTTTCTCAATCAATCGGCCAACACGTTCAAAGCCAAGCATTTCATATAAGGCATCGTATAAAGGACGCAGATAGGGATCTACTTTTTGACTTAAATCACCTGGCAGGAAACCGAGCTTTTCGCCGGCCTCTACCGCGGGGCGCACCAGCAGTATGCGGCTGACCTCTTCCTTGATCAAGGCTTCCACTGCGCAAGCAACTGCCAGATAGGTCTTACCTGTACCCGCAGGACCAATGCCGAAATTGATATCGTGGCGGGTAATGGCTCTTACATAATTGTTCTGGTTAAGCCCCCTGGGTTTGATCGAGGCTTTTGGGGTTCGTAATAATAAATAGTCATTATTGGCAGCATTATTTTCTTCACTTTCTTCGATCGCGCCATGGTCTTCGGCCGCGGGGGGCTTGTTCATGTTTTTTTCCATGCTTTCTTCCATACTTTTTTCCACATCTTTTTGTATAGATGCTTGTCCGGCGTTATTGATGCCTTCCTGGATTGTTATGTGAATAGTATCCGGTGCCAGGTCTTGTGTGTCCTGGGTCATATCGTACAACTTGTGGATGATTCTGGCGCTATTTTTTACAGCGTCAGGCGCACCGATCACCATGAATTCATTGCCCCTGTTCTGGATTTTGACCAGCAGACGCTTTTCAATCTGTTTCAGGTGTTCGTTCAGGCGTCCGCATAGGTTAGCGAGACGTTGGGGATTTTCAGGTTCCAGCACCAGGCGCTGGGAAAGGGATTGGCTAGCCATGTAGTGAGAAAACGTGCCTCCGGGGGCATTTAAGTTGAACTCAGTATACCAATTAAAGGCAAGATTGGTATTAATTTTTCAAGGTGAACTCAGTGTTTTATCGCGAATAACTCATTAATAAACAGTGAGTTATGTAAGCATTGCTCAGGCCATCTCACCACGCAGGGAATTTGGCAGGGCAGAGGCTATTTTCAAATCCACTATTTGGCCAATTATGTCATTTGATTCCGCTCTGAAATTTACCACCCGATTATTTTCTGTGCGGCCTTGAAGCTCACCTGGATCCTTCTTGGAAACCCCGGTGACCAGTACCGGCTCAATGGTGCCCACCATGGCTTCACTGATAGTAGCGGCATGCTGTAATATCCGCGTCTGCAAAATATTCAGGCGCTGCTTTTTCACCTCCATTGGCGTGTCATCAGAGAGTTCAGCCGCTGGTGTCCCTGGGCGAGCGCTATAGATAAAACTGAAGCTGTGGTCGAAACCAATCTCAGCGATCAGGTTCATGGTATCTTCGAAATCCTTTTCAGTTTCACCGGGAAAACCGATGATGAAATCTGATGAAATACTGATATTGGGGCGGATTGCGCGTAATTTTCTGATGATTGATTTGTATTCCAGCACCGTGTGATTGCGCTTCATCAATGCCAGAATTCGATCTGAGCCATGTTGGACCGGCAGATGCAGATGGCTGACCAGTTCCGGAACACTGTCATAGGTATCAATCAGGTTCTGATTAAATTCCACCGGGTGAGAGGTGGTGTAACGGATACGATCAATGCCATCAATGGCCGCAATATAGGTAACCAGGGTTGCCATGTCGATGATTTCACCATCATGGCTCAAGCCACGATAAGCATTAACGTTCTGGCCCAGCAGATTCACTTCCCGTACTCCCTGGTCTGCCAGATGAACAGCTTCTGCGAGAATATCATCCAGGGGGCGGCTGACTTCTTCGCCACGGGTATAGGGCACCACGCAAAATGAACAGTATTTACTGCAACCTTCCTGGATGGTCAGGAATGCCTGGGATTCGGACACAGTGGGTTCCGGGAGACGATCAAATTTCTCAATTTCCGGGAAACTGATATCAACGACCGGTTTTTTTCCGCCCGAGGCGTCCAGTAGTTCTGGAAGCCTATGCAGGGTTTGCGGCCCAAAAATGACATCCACATAGGGCGCGCGCTTGCCAATCATGTCGCCTTCCTGACTGGCTACACAGCCACCAACAGCAATTTTCATATCAGGTTTTACTTTTTTCAGTTCACGCCAGCGTCCCAGTTGATGGAATACTTTTTCTTGAGCTTTTTCCCTTATAGAACAAGTGTTTAGAAGAAGCAGGTCGGCTTCCTCAGCAGTGTCAACGCGCTCCATATCGCGGCTTTCATGCAACAGGTCGAACATACGAGAAGAATCGTATTCGTTCATCTGGCAGCCATGGGTTTTGATGAATACTTTTTTGGTCATAAGTCTTTCAGTGTTGAGTCTGCAGCTTTAGTAATGCAGCCCGGGTAAAACCCGAAAAAAAGAGGGCGGATTATAACGCCTGTCCAGCCTTCACACTACAACTCATGGGCCAGGATCGGATTTTTTGGAATTAATGCCTCTCCCAGATGGATTCCTTGCCCTTTGCAGGAGCGGTTTCAAGCGCGAAATTACTAAAACTAGCGCCTGAGGAAATGCTCAATGCTTTATCTAATAAGAAACAGTTGAAGAATAACCCTTGAAATCGGTGTATAAAGCCTGATATTAGCCTCTGTTAACACAGCAATCGGAATAAAAAATGGCCAGTTCCAGTAAAGAACCCAGGGAAATCTACAAAGTCTCCTTTCTAAATAAAGGAGAGGTATACGAAGTGTTTGCCAAACAGGTTTACCAGAGTGACCTCTATGGATTTATTGAAATAGAGGATTATATCTTTGGCGAACGCTCGCAACTTGTAGTGGATCCCGGTGAAGAAAAACTCAAAGCTGAATTCATGGGCGTCAAACGAAGTTTCATTCCTATGCAGGCGATTATTCGTATCGACGAAGTTGAGAAAGAAGGGGTCAGCAAAATCAGCAAGGGAGACAATATTTCTCCGTTCCCAACGCTTATTTCTCCTCAGGCTAAAACGCCTGAATAATAGTTACGATTGAATAAAAAAAGGCAGGTGATCACCTGCCTTTTTTTATGCTCACCTTTCGGTGAAACAATTACAAGCACCAGCTTTTTCGATTTTCCTGCCTGGAAAATTGACTCTGTCTTACTAGTGCTTGTCGCTATCTGAAATTGATTCTTGTTATCTATCAAATATAGTGTTTTCGGTGAGGAACTCTCTGGCCTTCCTCAGCAGTTTGCGGAAGAATATGGGCAATTGGATTAACAGCTTGAGGAGATTGAAATGGCAGATAAATTACCCCAGGAAATGGAGTCGGACAGTTGGGCCGGTGACATGGGTGAAAAATGGAATACCTATGCGGATCAGTTTGAAGGCATGATTGCCCCGGTAGGTAAGGCCGCTATTGAGTACGCAGGTTTCCAGGCTGGCGAACGGGTGATTGATATCGGTTGCGGTGCTGGAGCCACAACATTTCAGATTGCCGGCCAAGTTGGCGATGGTCATGTTACCGGCCTGGATCTTTCACAGACCCTGGTAGATACCGCCAATCAGCGTTTGTCTAAATCAGGCCATTCGAATGTAGATTTTATCTGCGCAGATGCTGCCTCAAGCTCACAAGCAGAATATGACGTATTGTTTTCACGATTCGGCGTTATGTTCTTCGAAGACCCCTATGGCGCTTTCCAGAATATGAGAACCTTTCTCAAGGAAAAGGGTCGTATCAGTTTTGTTTGCTGGGGACCACCGGCAGAGCAGCCCTGGGTTGGACAACTAATGGCAATCGCTGCCAAATATGTTGAACTGCCACCGCCGGTGCCTAATGCCCCTGGGCCCTTTGCATTTGGCAATCAGGACTACCTGCGCGATATCCTGGTTAAGGCAGGCTTCAAGGATATTGAAATTGCACGCTGGCAGGGGAGTCAAAATCTTGGTGGTTCCCAGGCGACAGCAGAAAGTGCGGCCCGTTTTGTTATGGATGCCTTGTTTCTGGGTGATGCCCTGGCAGAAGAAGCTGAAGAAATTAAAGCACAGGCTTATCAGGAAGCTGTCGAACTGCTGCAGGGCTTTGTCGTGGGCAACAAGGTTGAATTGCAGGGTTGTGCATGGCTGGTACGCGCAAACTGCTGAGGGAGAATCGTTCCCGGGGAATAGAGGTATAAATTATGGCCAGGTATCTAGTTACAGGTGGTACAGGTTTTATCGGCAAGGTGCTTGTAGGGCAACTTGTTGAAGCCGGTCATGAGCTTGTAGTCATTTCGCGTCATCCGGAAAAGCACAGCGGTACTTTAAACGACTCAGTTCGGTATGTCGGAAAATTCAGTGACATTGACAGCAGCACCATATTTGACGCAGTCATCAACCTGGGTGGTGAGGGCATTGGAGACAAGCGCTGGAATGACAAGCGTAAACAGGTTTTGCGCCACAGTCGCATCGGTCTGACAGAACATCTGCTTGCTCTGCTGGAACGTCTGGAAACTCGCCCTGAAGTAATGATCAGCGGTTCTGCTATTGGTTGGTATGGCGCCCATGATGCAAGTCCCCTTACTGAAGACTCCCCCTATAAGCCGGAATTCAGCCATGATATTTGTGAGGAATGGGAGCAGGCGGCCAGGGCTGTCACTAATTTGGGTATTCGCCTGTGTGTGATTCGACTAGGTATTGTGCTGGGTAAAAATGGCGGGGCCTTGAAAAAAATGCTGCCGCCATTTTATTTTGGCCTCGGTGGGCGCATCGGCTCAGGAAAACAAATCATGTCCTGGGTACATATCAATGATGTGATCAAGGCAATAAATTTTTTGGTGAATGATGGCAGTCACGAAGGTGTGTTCAACCTTACCGCGCCTGGTGCAGTGAATAATGCGCAATTTGCTCAGGCTATTGGCAAAACCATTTCGCGACCAACAATTTTTCCCTTACCTGGATTTGTAGTGAAAGCCATTTTTGGTGAAATGGGCGAGAGCCTCCTGCTGAACGGACAAAATGTGGTGCCACAGCGTTTGCTGAATAAGGGTTTTTCCTTCGATTTTCCTGGACTGGATGCCGCTTTGCAAGAAATCCTGATTCGCTGAAATCTGAAAATGTGAGTGCGGCAGTTCACATTTTTGTCATGAGGGGCAGGTCACTTGTGATATGAGTCATGCTTTCTTGCTTATTTGATTCATTCCAATAGTGGCGCACTCTAGAATCTGATGGCAGTTTAGAATTACTTTTAGATCGCTGTGTATTGGTAAGTTTTAAACAATGGAATCTAGAGATACAAAAGTAGTTGCAAAAGCCAACAATTGTAGGCAAATCCAGTAGCGAATCGGGTGATATATGAAAGAAAGACGCGCTTTTCCCAGATACCCAATCACTTTTCCTGTGGATTTTGGGCTAATTGGCAAGGAAGGGAGGGTCGTATTCAATTCCGAGTGTGTTGATATATCTCGGTCCAGCATTCAGATCAGCTGTGACAGCAACCTGGTGCAAGCCTTGTTGGCCAACGATGAATACCCCCACACAGCGAAACTCGATTTCAGTATTACCGGCGACAAGTCGGTGTTCAGCATAGTGAGCCGGGTAGTCACTCACAGACGTCTGTCACAAGATCATTATTATCTGGTGCTGGTATTTAATGAATTCCATGCAAGATCTGATGAACAGCTTGCCAATGATCTGAAGGATTTTGAGCCTACCGGCTTCAGGATTGATTCAGCGAAATAAATGGCTCAGCAGGTTCTGTAAACCAGCTGGCGAGAGTTTCTACCCATTGTGCTGAATCGTTCATACAGGGCACCAATGTCAGCGATTCACCCCCCGCCTCTTTAAATATTTCTGTTCCCTGCAGTTCAATTTCCTCAAGTGTTTCCAGGCAGTCAGTGATAAATGCCGGACATAACACCAGTACTTTTTTAATGCCTTTTTGTGCCAATACCTTTAGTGTTTCTTCAGTACTGGGTTCCAGCCACTTTGCCCGTCCGAGTCTGGATTGAAAAGCGATGGTGTATTGATCTGGTTTTAGCCCGCTTTTTTCAACGAAAAGTCGGGTGGTTTCCAATACCTGATGACGATAGCAAGTGGCATGTGCAGGTGAAGGGACATTGCAGCAGTCTGCGGTTTTCAGGCAATGACTGGTAGTAGGATCTGCTTTGGTAAGATGCGATTCAGGTAAACCATGATAACTAAACAGGATATGCTCAGAAGTACCAGCATTAGCAAGGAAGGGTTGAGCACTGCTCACCAGAGCATCAATGTAATCGGGTTCATTATAAAAAGGCTTGAATGGTAGAAGTTTTATCTTGAGCTGGTGCTTTTTGATCACTCGCTGGGCCTCGCTGATGGACGTAGTCACAGTACTTTCAGCATAATGAGGGTAAAGCGGAATGAAGAGGATTTCCTCGACACCAGGTTCACTGGCCAGTTTCAATAATTCAGACTCGATGGAAGGCGTGCCGTAACGCATGCTCATAGCTACTGGGATATCAGTGATTTTTTGCAGGGCATTGAGCAAATCAATGGACAGGGCAATTAAGGGAGAGCCTTTGTCAGTCCAGACGCTTTGGTAGGCTTCAGCGGAGCGTTTGGGCCTGAAAGGCAATACAAACAAACCAACAATGAGACGCCGCAACAACCAGGGCAGCTGAATCACATAGGGATCCATCAGGAACTGGTTAAGATATCGTCTCACATCAGAGACAGCGGGCGACTCTGGTGAGCCAAGATTAGCAAGTAGGACTGCACGCTTATTCATAGATCTGCCAATGTTTTTTCTACGTATATATCGGGTATATTTTATGTTTAAAAAAGCTGAATAATGAAGCGATAATACAGCTGTTTTTTTTCCAATTTATTGCTTCAGATTTTGCCCAATGACTTTCTAAATAGTTTGCTAAAGACAAAATTCCGGCGCTAAAGATGCCTCTTGGATAAATTGTGCTCCATTATACGTATTAACTGAGTGAATAGATGTGATTAAAGAAAAGTCAGACTCCGAACTTTTAATCTTGCTGGCCCATGGCAGCAGAGATAGCAACTGGTGCCACACTTTTGAAAGTGGTCTGGAAGTGATTAATTCATACCTGCAGAAAGGTGCCTGTTTAGCCTATATGGAAATGGCAAGGCCCAGTCTGGAGAATGTTATCGCCACGCATTATCTGAGCGGAGTCAGAAAATTCAATATATTGCCGCTGTTTTTTGCAGCGGGTCGTCATCTGCTGCATGATGTTCCCACGCAGATAGAAAACCTGCAGAGGGAGCATGCGGGTGTGGAAATCACCTTGCTGGAAGCAGTAGGGCGTCAGGGAGAATTCTGGCATGCACTTGGCGCAATGATTGCAAACGAAAAAACAGAATCTGGTACTTCAGAGCTAAAGGTTCATGGAAAGCAATAGTGAGTAATGCACAGCATAAAATACAGGTAGGCATCAGCAGTTGCCTGCTGGGAGATGAAGTCCGCTATAACGGTGGGCATAAACACTCTGCCCTGTGTACGCGTGATCTTTCAGAATATTTTGACTTTGTTTCGGTTTGCCCGGAAGTCAGTATCGGACTTGGCGTACCTCGCAAACCAATTCGTCTTGTGGGTGATCCCTCTGATCCGGATATTGTTGGTGTTGCAAACCCTGAACACAATGTGACCCAGCCGATGAAGGAGTTTGCCAGGGAAAAGGTAAAAGAGCTGGGTGACCTCAGTGGCTATATATTCATCAAAGGTTCGCCAAGTTGTGGATTGTTCAGGGTCAAAGTCTATAACGAGAGTGGTTTTCCCCAGCAAGAAATGGGCAGAGGAGTGTATGCCAAGGTAGTGACAGATACCTACCCTCTGTTGCCTGTTGAAGAAGCCGGTCGACTTATGGATCCGGTACTGCGTGAGAATTTTATTACCCGTGTGTTTGCCTACCAAACTTTTATTTCACTAAAAAAAGCCGGGCTGACTGCCAAAAAACTCATCGACTTTCATGCTTCCTATAAATATACCCTCATGGCTCACGATCCGCAGTCTCATACTTCGCTGGGTAGAATGCTTGCTGATCTTGGTAATCAGGATCTTGCTGAACTCGGTGATAGATATTTCCAGGCTTTGATGGAATCACTGACTAAAAAAGCCAGCCGTAAGAGTAATACCAATGTCCTGAGCCATATTCAGGGATACCTGAAGAATCATTTGAGTAGCAAGGAAAAGGAAAAACTGGTCGAGGCGATTGAGCAGTATCGCAATGGCATAATTCCGCTGATTGTTCCAATTATCTTATTAAAAAACCATTTCCATACTTACCCCAACGAATACATCGCCAAACAATCCTACCTGCAGCCCTATCCTGATAATCTGAGTCTGAGAAACACTATCTAGCTTTCCTTTCAATTAACTATAAATTTATGATGGCTTAACTATGAGTATTAATCTTTGCTGGTTCCGCAGCGACCTTCGCACACACGATAATTTGGCGCTCAATGCCGCTTTGGCAGAGGGGCCAGTTGTTGCGCTATATATAGCCACCCCAGAGCAATGGCAGCGCCATGATGATGCGCCTATCAAACTGGATTTCTGGCGCAGGAATCTTTTGACACTGGAAAAAAGCCTGAAAGAAATTAGCGTTCCTCTGGTGCTATGCCAGGTGGCAGATTATGCAGCGATACCCGGATTGTTTGAGGAAATTGTCCGCAAATGGGAGGTTTCCTCTGTTTACTTCAATGCCGAATATCCACTGCATGAAGCGCGTCGTGATGATGACATAAGCCTGTTTTGCAAAGCCCACGATGTGAACGTCAAGGTAAGTCATGATCAGTGTTTGTTGCAGCCGGGCTCAATCCTCAACAATAGTGGTCTCCCCTTCAAGGTCTTTACACCCTATTCACGCAAGTGCAGAAGTATGCTGTATGTTTCTGAAACAGTGGAGAGTGTCTGCGTCTCTGCGCCTCTGGCAAAGCCATTGGCGACATTGGATAAACAATGCCGTCTTGACCAGATCGACTGGCCTGAGGCCAATTCAAGTTGGGAAATACTGTGGCCAGCTGGAGAAAAATATGCACAGGATTTGCTCGCTAAATTTTGTAAAAATGTTGTGACAGATTATAAGAAGCAGCGTGACTTTCCTGCCCTGGATGGCACCAGTACCCTGTCTCCCTGGTTGAATGCCGGAGTTCTTTCTATCAGGGATTGTTGGCGTAAAGCCTCTACCTGGCATCAGGGTGAAGGGGTAGAAACATGGAAAAACGAACTGTTATGGCGAGAATTTTACCGACATATCATTTTCCATTTTCCTCATATCAGTCAGAACAAGCCGTTCAAGACAAATCAGCAGCATGTGCCCTGGCGTCATGATGAAAAAGAATTTACCCGCTGGTGCGAGGGGAAAACCGGTATACCAATAATTGATGCTGCCATGCGCCAGTTACTTGAAACCGGGTGGATGCATAATCGATTGCGCATGGTTACTGCGATGTTTCTCAGCAAACATTTATTGATAGATTGGCGCTGGGGAGAAAAGTTTTTTATGCAGCATCTGGTAGATGGAGATTTTTCTGCTAACAATGGTGGCTGGCAGTGGAGTGCGTCAACCGGAACGGATTCAGTACCATATTTTCGTGTGTTTAACCCTGTCACACAGTCAAAACGTTTTGACGGAGATGGGGACTTTATTCGGCGCTTTGTACCTGAACTAAATGACCTGGATAAAAAATCCATTCATGAGCCGGGCTTGTTTAAACCGGACGAATATCCTTTACCTCTAATTGATCTAAAGTTTGGCCGAGAGAGGGCATTAAACGCTTTTCGCGTTTAAACAGCGTTGAGTTTCCTGTCGAGAAAGACAGATCTTGAAATGTAATTATTGAAGCTTACGGAATAGAATTTAAAACAAGGGCGCCAGCAATCTGTAGAACCAGTTGTTCATCACAATTGGTGCATCAAGCGTTGCCAGACAAAGGCAGTCTTCATCCTGTGATGCTACCGGTGTATGCATTTCACCACTAGTGCGCACAATATAATCACCCACGTGATAATGATCTTCCTGATCGGAAAAACTGCCCTTGAGAATAACAGTGATTTCATCACCGCCATGTTGATGTTTGGGTACATTCCCGCCTGCCTTGATGTGTAGCAGGGAGGTTTCACGTTTGTCATCACCCATATTTATATCTGAATAGCGGAAAGACTTGCCGATTTTACGCCAACGCATTTTTTCTATACTGCCGCCAGTGAGTTTCTGTATTGCGCGCGGTAAATCATTTACGTATTTGTCTTTGGCAGGCTCAGGCTCTATTACCTGTCCAGTTGCTGCAAGAGACGCGCTGGTTGATGACTCAGACTGAGTATCAGTAGCAGGTAAATCAGAGAGTTTGGCCATAATTCTATCGAAACAGTCTTCACTGACTTCTTCGCGCTCCTGGCTAAGGAAAATCTCGGAACCTACCTGGGTGAGTTCACTGACCTTGGTGCGGCATGCCGGGCAATAGTGCAGATGTGCTGCTACGCACAGGGCCTGCGACTCGGGCAAGCTGCCTGCTGAATAGTCGGTTAAAAATCGTGTGTCGGGATGATATTTAGTCATGATAATTTAGCACTGTTCTGTTAATAAAATATGGTTTCAAGTTGTTTAAAATATAGTCTGGTTTTCAGAGTAATTCGATCTTTCTACTTATCTGTCTACGGAAAGGCTTAATTTGTTTAATGCCAACCTTACTCGTGATTTCACCGTTCCCAGTGGTAATTCCAATTCTTCTGCAATCTCCGAATGAGATTTATCTTCCAGATAAACTTTTCTTAAAATTAACGATTGTTCTTCCGGTAGCGCTTTCATGGATTCATGCAACATTTCACTATTGCGCTGCTTTGCTAACTGGTTGAAAACATCTTCATTCTCATTTTCTACCCAGATATCGTCTACATCAAAGGCATCCTCATACTGATCGCTGGTCGCCTTGTTTTGAAAGTGTCTGGCATTTTTACGCAGTAAGTCTATTCTCGTATTTCTGGCAATGGTAAAAATCCAGGTACTGGCATTGGCTTTTTCAATATTAAATGAAGCCGCTTTCTGCCATACCTTGATCATTGTTTCCTGAACGATCTCTTCAGAAAAATTTTCACCTCGACTGGCGCCGGCCTGTTTGTTGGCAAATGCTTTTATTAGTGGTGAAAAATGAACAAACAGCTGCTGAAAGGCATTGCGGTCGCTATGCAAGGCAACTTTCTCAAGTAAACTGGACCATTTGGCGGCAGCTTCATTCACCGCGCGCTTACCCCTGATCCTTTGTTTACTCGCATTAATCTCAATGACTGCTGACAAGGTTCTGTACCACCCATATTGCTATGAAACATTATTCTACGCACAACTTGTATGCTCGATAATCCACTTACGGGGCATTTGCCCGGCTGGATCATAGTCAGGATGACTTTTTTAATGCATTTTTCCATAGCTGATCTGATTTATTTGTTTGTGCGTATAATCCACACCTGTGTGCATAACACCTTAATGTGTATAGAAAATTATGACAACGACTACTGATCTGAAAAGCCAGAGACTACTAAATAGTCTAATGAGTTTCTATGAAGATTTCTCTGTTGAAAATCTGTCTAATCTGGACGCGGTCTATACCCAGGATATCGAGTTTGTAGATCCGATTCATAAGGTGGATGGCATTCTCTCTCTAAAGCATTATCTTAAAAAAATGGCAGTTAATCTGACCCATTACGGCATCAGATATCTGGATGTGCTCAGTGGTGAAAATACCGCCTATGTCACGTGGGAAATGGATTTTGCTCATAAAAGCATCAATGGCGGAAAAATGATTACAGTCAGAGGCATGTCCCATTTCAAGTTTACCAATCGCGTTTATTATCATGAAGATAGTTATGACCTGGGGGCGCTTATTTATGACCATCTCCCGCTTTTAGGTGGTATTACACGTTCGCTGAAAGGGCGTATGGCGGCACAGGCTCATTGATATGACCTCAAATTCACCCTCTAATTCAGTTTCAGAAAAGAAAACTGTCTGGATTACCGGTGCCAGCTCAGGCATTGGTCTGGCTATGGCAAAAAAACTGGCCTGCCAGGGACACTGTGTTTACATTAGCGGCAGAAACCAGGACACCCTGGATCAGATAGTCATAGAAAATAGTCCAGGTTTAAGTGGAAAGCTTATTGCCTTGGCCTGTGATGTGACAGATGATAAGGCTATGGCAATTGTATTGCATGACGCCGGTATTGAATCTCTCGATAGCATTATTCTTAGCGCCGGCACCTGTGAATATATTGATCTGCCCAAGCTGGATATTGAAAAAATAAGACGTGTTAGCGAGAGCAATTATTTTGGTGTGGTCAATTCATGCATCGCTGCTTTGCCTTTATTACAGAAAACCGCCAGCAATCCATCCATGGATCGCCCACAAATCATCGGTATTGGTAGCATGAGCAGCTATGTGGGATTTCCAAGGGCAGAAGCTTACGGCTCATCGAAAGCCGCCATGAGTTATTTTCTGCATTCGCTACGTTGTGACCTGAATAAAGCTATCGATGTCACGGTGGTTTATCCAGGTTTTGTAAAAACACCGATGACAGATAAGAATGATTTTTCCATGCCCTTTTTAATGGAGGTGGATGAAGCCGCCGACATCATTTTGAAGAAAGCTGGCAAGAGACCTTTAACCATTGCCTTTCCATCGAGTTTGAATCTTATTTTGCACACCATGCAACTTTTTCCGCGCATGTGGTATTCGAACATAGCTGCTCGCCTTAGCAGACCAGCGGATGCATCATCATGAAAATTGCCATTATTGGCAGCGGCATTTCCGGCATGACAGCGGCCCACACCCTGGCGCCTGCCCATGACATTACACTTTTCGAAGCAGGTAAAAGCCTGGGTGGACACACTGCAACAGTGGATGTGGAACACAGGGGCAGGCAGTATGCTATAGACACCGGTTTCATTGTTTTTAACGACTGGACCTACCCGGAATTTATCAAGTTGATGGATAAGCTGGCGGTGCAAAGCCAGCCGACAAACATGAGTTTTAGTGTCAGTGATCGGCTTGGCGGGACAGAGTATGCAGGCTCAAGCCTGAATACGCTGTTTGCACAGCGCCGTAATATTGTTTCTCCGCGTTTTTTAACCATGACCAAGGATATTCTGCGCTTTAATGGCCAGGCAGAAAAACACCTGGAAGAAAATCCATTGTGTGCCGCGATGTCACTGGGTGAATATCTTGACCATTATCGCTATTCGGCAGTGTTCAGGGATCTCTATCTTGTCCCCATGGGGGCGGCTATCTGGTCCTCAAATACTGAAATGATGCTGCAATTTCCCTTACAGTTCTTTGTGCGATTTTTCCGCAATCACGGCCTGCTCAATATCAAGAATCGACCGCAATGGCGCGTTATCAAAGGGGGCTCAAGAGCTTATATTGCGCCGCTGACCGAAAACTTCAAAAACAATATCGAACTTGATAACCCGGTCAGATGTGTAAGCCGTCTTACCTCCAACAATGGCTCAGGGCTTGTACGGATAGAAAGTGCACGTTTCACTGAAGATTATGACCAGGTAATTTTTGCCTGTCACAGTGATCAGGCGCTTGCCATGCTGGCGCAGCCAACTGCCAAGGAAAAAGCCTTTCTTGGCTCGATACCCTATATAAAAAATGACGTGGTGTTGCATACGGATGAACGCCTGCTGCCAAGAAACAGACGCTGTTGGTCCAGCTGGAACGTGTCGCTTAACTCACAAACAAACACCAACAAAAACTCTAAACAGGCAGAACGACCAACCCTGACCTATGACATGAATATTCTGCAGGGAATTGAATCCGAAGATACCTTTTGTGTCACCTTAAATCAGACACAGGACATTGATGAGTCATTAATTCTTGGTCAATACCAATATGATCATCCGGTATTCACAGAAGAAGGGATGAAGGCCCAACAGCGCTGGCATGAGATTAACGGCATCAATAATACCTGGTTTTGTGGTGCCTACTGGCGTAATGGCTTTCATGAAGATGGAGTCTGGAGTGCGCTTAGAGTGACCCGGGAAATCGAAAAGCAGGATAGTAATAAAAACGGACAAACACAAATTGATCTTCTGGCAGAGGCCGGTTAAGCCAGAATCATGAATAACGACATGAAAGAGATGAATCTCAACAGCGCAATCTATGAGGGCATCGTCAGTCACTGCCGTTTTGCGCCGAAAAAACATCGTTTTAATTATCGTGTTTTTATGATGTATCTGGATCTTGACGAACTGGACAGCGTTTTTTCCCGGAACATATTTTGGTCAGTTAAGCACTTTAATCTGGCCTGTTTTCGCCGTAAAGATTTTCTTGGTAGTGCATCCCGGTCTTTAAAAGAAGCTGTACATCTTCGCATCAGGGAAGAAAATGGTGAACAACTGGATGGGCCGGTCAGGATGCTTGCCAACCTGCGCTATTTTGGATTTATTATTAATCCAATCACCTGCTATTACTGTTTTGACAAGCAAAATAATCTTAAATATATTGTTGCTGACGTCACTAATACGCCTTGGGGTGAACACCACAGTTATGTGATTCCGGCGGCAGAAAACAACGCCCGAACCCAGGCAAGATTTGAAAAAAATCACCATGTATCGCCATTTATGCCTATGGATATGGAGTATCACTGGCGCAGTAACGTGCCGGGAGACAGGCTCAATGTTTATATGGAAAATCACCAGGGCGGCACACGCGTATTTAATGCAGCAATGTATATGAGACAACGTCAATTGACCCCCTTGCGACTTAATTTAATTTTACTAAAATATCCTTTTATGACGTTGCAGGTGGCCTTGGGAATTTACTGGCAGGCCTTGAAAATCTGGTGGAAAAAAATTCCTTTTCTGCCCCATCCGAAACGACGTGCACTTGAGGCAGACAGCAAGTTAATTGCTGGTCAATCGACACTTAACAACGTAAAAAAATAATTTGACCTAAGAACGGCAGAACCAAAGAACCAGAGAAGGAGCAGGAAGTGAGAATTACCGCAGTAGATCAAGACAAAGCAGTATCCAAGCCATTGTTTATCATGACTGAATTGTCACGCAAGGCTGTACATACCATTCTTGGCAAGCTGACCATTGGCTCTCTGGTGTTGGAAGAGCAGGGGCAAGTGATACATTTTGGCAATAAGTCAGACACGACTGTCACTGCAAGTATCCAGGTTAAGGACCCTGCTGCCTATCTTGCCGTGTTAAAAGACGGTTCTACCGGAGCCGGTGAGGCCTATATGCTGGGCCAATGGGAATCACCGGATTTGCTGGAAGTCATTCGTTTGTTTGTTTTAAATATGCATACCTTGCAGGCGATGGGGG
>JABIPQ010000041.1 GCA_018698975.1 Gammaproteobacteria bacterium | reverse complement strand
GAGAAAGCACCAGAAGATGTGGTCAAACTGGCGGTCAAAGGCATGATGCCGCGTAACCCGCTAGGCCGCGCCATGCTAAGGAAGTTAAAAATCTATACAGGGGCTCAGCATCCCCATGGTGCACAGAATCCGGCTGAGTTAAGTCTCGCTTGATCTGAAATTTACGACTATTTTTTAACTATTACTAAGATCTAAAACAGAATTAATTAAAGAGAAAAAGCGCTATGGCAGCTACTCAATACTACGGAACAGGACGCCGCAAAACTTCAACAGCCAGGGTTTACCTGACTACAGGCTCCGGATCTATCACCATTAATAAACGTAGCATTGATGATTTCTTTGGCCGAGAAGTGGCCAGGATGATTGTCCGTCAGCCACTTGAGCTGCTGGAAGTCTCTGACAGGTTTGATATTAATGTAAATGTCGCCGGTGGTGGCAGTTTTGGGCAAGCAGGTGCTATCCGCCATGGTATCACCAGGGCCCTGATTCAATTTGATGAAGAAAATCGTCCCACATTGCGCAAGGCAGGATTTGTTACCCGTGACGCCAGAGAAGTTGAACGCAAGAAAGTCGGGTTGCGCAAAGCAAGAAAACGTCCACAGTACTCAAAGCGTTAAGCGTAGAGCGAATAAAAGGGCTTGTTTTGAAGCCTCTCAAAAAAGCGCTGGAATTTTTTCCGGCGTTTTTTTTGTTGAATTTTCAAGTATTTGGGAGGTTTTGCGTGTCAATCTCCTTGAAAAAAATGGCCCAATTTAGTAGTATGCGCGCTCCGAATATGGCCTCTGATTCAGGCTTCCTGCCAGAGAAAAAGTTAGAAAAAGGAGAACCACACAGTGAGTGATGGCACAGCTCATTCCGCTAATCCAAACGCCGAAAATACTGTTAATACGAAGCGCAGACGGTTTCTTATAGGGAGTACCACATTGGTTGGTGCTGTGGGCGCCGCTGGCGCCGCTGTACCTTTTGTCGGTTCATGGAACCCCAGTGCCAGAGCTTTGGCAGCTGGCGCTCCCATTACCATCGATATAAGCCGATTGAACCCAGGCGAGTTGCTTGGACCGATGCCAGCCTGGCGAGGCCAGCCTGTGTATGTCTTCATGCGTGAAGAGTCCACCCTGGAAAGCCTCAATGCCAGAACCGAGCTACTTGCTGATCCGGATTCCGAAGAAGATCAGCAACCCGAATATTGTCAGAATGAATTCCGTTCAATAAATCCGGAAGTGATGATCATGGTGGGCCTGTGTACTCACCTGGGTTGTGCGCCCATTCTAAATGCTGAAGTAATACCGCAGGATTACGATCCAGATTGGCAAGGCGGCTTCTTCTGCCCCTGTCACGGTTCCATGTTTGATCTGGCTGGTCGTGTCTACAGCGGTGTGCCAGCCCCGGACAATCTTGTCGTCCCCCCCCATTATTATGAAACCGATGCAGTTGTGGTAATCGGCCTGGATGGGGAGAATTCCTGATGTCTGAATTAGAAAATAGCTCGCCTATGTCGGACAACAAAAATAAAAATGGCCTTATGGCCTGGATCGATGCCCGATTGCCTGTGACCAAGACAATCGAAAAGCATATGACCAAGTATTATGCGCCGAAGAATTTCAATGTCTGGTATGTATTTGGCATCCTGGCCACTGTGGTTCTGGCCAATCAGTTGCTCACTGGTATCTGGCTCACAATGCATTATGTCCCCAGCTCCGAAGCGGCCTTTGCTTCTGTTGAATACATCATGCGCGATGTGGATTACGGCTGGATATTGCGCTATATGCACTCTACAGGTGCTTCAGCATTTTTTGCTGTGATTTATCTGCACATGTTCCGTGCCTTGATGTATGGCTCATACCGCAAACCCAGGGAATTGATATGGATTTTCGGCATGACAATCTTCCTGGTACTGATGGCAGAGGGCTTCATGGGCTACGTGCTGCCCTGGGGGAATATGTCTTACTGGGGTGCTAACGTCATTGTCAGTCTGTTCGGCGCCATTCCCTTTATAGGGGAAAGTCTGATGGTCTGGGTTCAGGGCGATTTCCTGATCTCTGGTGCAACCCTGAACCGTTTCTTTGCCTTGCATGTAGTGGCCCTGCCACTAGTGCTGGTGTTTCTGGTATTCCTGCATCTACTTGCACTGCATGAAGTGGGCTCTAACAATCCTGATGGTATTGAAATAAAAGACAACAAGGATGACAAAGGCATTCCGCTTGACGGCATTCCTTTCCATCCCTACTACTCGGTGCATGACCTGGTGGCGGTTGTGGTCTTCCTGTTTGTGT
>JABIPQ010000006.1 GCA_018698975.1 Gammaproteobacteria bacterium | reverse complement strand
TGAGCGCGGTGGGTATTTCAAGGTTAAACGTAGAAAACAGTTTTATTGATTATTTTGATAAAAACACTGACATCTACCAGGGCATGGTTGCTATTGACCAGAATATGGGCGGAACCACGCCTCTTGATGTCATCATCGATATGCGCCCGCCAAATCCATTTGATGATATTGCTGACAATGGTTTTGGTGATAATCCCTTTCAGGATGATGATTTCTTTGATGAGTTTGATGAGTTTGACGATGCCGAGCAGGGGGACGACGATGCTTACTGGTTCACTAGTGACAAGATGCAGGAGCTCATCGCAATTCATGATTATCTGGACTCATTACCGGAAACCGGAAAAGTTCTTTCTCTGGCGACCTTGCTTGATATCGCCTATGAGCTCAATGATGGTGAAGTGCTTAATAGTATTGAACTGGGCGTGCTGTATAACAAAATTCCGGAGTCTTACAAGGAAAGCTTATTAAGGCCCTACGTATCAGTAGAAAATGATCAGGTCAGGTTTTCAATCAGGGTACTGGAAACGTCAGACAACCTGGTACGTTCTGAATTGTTGGCAAAAATACAAAACGGGCTTATTAATGAATTCGGCTTTGCTGAAGAGCAAGTGCGCCTTTCGGGCATGTTGGTTCTCTACAACAATATGTTGCAAAGCTTGTTTGAATCTCAAATTCTGACTCTGGGCGTCGTATTGCTGGCGATTATGGCGATGTTTCTGGGGCTGTTTCGATCATCGAAACTGGCTGTAATTGGAATCATACCGAATATTCTGGCAGCTCTGGCAGTGCTGGGATTGATGGGCTGGCTTGGGATTCCGCTGGATATGATGACAATTACTATTGCAGCTATCTCGGTAGGGATCGGGGTTGATAACACCATACATTACATCCATCGCTTTAAATCCCGCTTTCCCGAGTTTAATGACTATGAAGAAACCATGACCTATTGCCACGGTAGTATTGGTAAGGCTATGTATTACACAGGCTTCACAATAGTGGCAGGCTTTTCCATCCTGGTGTTATCAAACTTTGTTCCAACGATGTATTTTGGTCTCCTAACGAGTCTTGCCATGTGCTTGGCTCTGGCGGGAGCATTAACCTTACTTCCGCAATTATTAATGGTCTTCAAACCACTCGATGAGCAAAAGGCAATTCAGGGTTAGTCCCTGGTGTGGAAAAGCTGAAACAGCTGTGAGAGCCCGGAAAGGCAAGTGAGACAAGTTATAAAAAGTGACAAGAGCGACAGGGCCGACAAAAAGAATGGGGAAATTGTAAGAGTGTAAGAGTGTAAGAGTGTAAGAGTGTAAGAGTGTAAGAGTGTAAGTCTGAATTGGTCTCCGCTAGCCCGAAGCGATTATCCTGTAGTTATTTTTTTTGTTATTTAATGCCTGTGGTCAGCATCTGGTTTTCGCTTCGGGCTAGCGAGTGCTTAGAAAGATAATAGCGAAATCTCTTCTGATACAGACCGCAATAACTATGCCAATTTTAAATAATTTCATTGAGTAAAAATAACTGCTGGTTATTGGTATTGGCATTAAAATCAATGTGTTAGCCGGAATAATTGCAGTGAAAGGGCTTGAATATTTCATGTAAAACAGCAGGTTAAGAGCAGTAGCTAAGGTAAAAAAATGCCTATTTTTTAAGCACCATGAAGTAGTCTTCACCCACTTACGTGAAGCTTTGCCAAAAAACTGTTTTATAGATAGGCACTTACAAAAAATATAAAAAAAATTTTTATTTTTTGACACTGATAACCAGACTATTTATTCATATCATATCGAATTCATAAGCTTAAGTTGTTGAATTTTAGGTATTTGCTGAAATGGTATCGATGTTTTTATCCAGCTCAGAAGGAATTTAGTACTTTTTTATCAGCGCGCGTACCTGGCTAGTCGAAGTGTTTCAAAAATCTGGCTTAAATAGCGCTATTGAATATGCCTTTTTGATATGGCACAATCCCGGCCTGCTTCGTAAACGATATTAATAACTATCTGATTTTTAAGTAGTATTTTTAATAATAAGCACTTTGTGCAATACCTGCTAGATAACTGATGTCATGGGAAAAATTGCTTATAGCAGCAATACGCCCAAAGCAGTATCAGGATAAAATTGAATTCCGGCATTTCGATCTTCAATATCCTGGAAAACATTCTGACAAAATTAGTAATTTACTGTTATTTGCTGATCGGTTTTTTCCCGATAAGCAGATAAATTGTTTAACCGTATAATTGAAAGCAACAATCGGGATTAATACATGCAAGTTTCAATCGAAACCCTTACAGGTCTGGAAAGACGAATGACTATTGAGGTGCCCGCTGACGAAGTGGAAAGCCAGGTTCGCACTCGTCTGCAGGAAGCAGCAAAAACCTTCAATATGAAGGGTTTCAGGAAAGGGAAAGTGCCTGTAAAAGTAATAAAAAACCGTTTTGGCGAGGGTGTTAGACAGGAGGTAGTCGGTGAGGTCATGAGTCAATCCTGGGTTGAAGCTGTGACCAAGGAAAATGTAAAACCTGCCGGTCAGCCAAGAATTGAGCCGAAAAATCTTCAAGAGGGTGAAAATCTTGAATTTGTAGCTATTTTTGAAGTATACCCTGAGATAGAGCTTCAGGATTTCTCGGGCATCACTGTTGAGAAGAAAAATGCTGAAATAAAGGATGAAGACATCACCAAAATGATTGAAACCTTGCGTGAACAGCGCAAGTCTTTCAAAGATGTTGAGCGAAAAAGCAAAGAAGAAGATCAGGTAAATATCGATTTTACCGGCACACTTGATGGTGAAGAATTTGACGGTGGTCAAGCTAAAGGCACCAATCTGATTCTAGGTTCAAAGCGTATGATCCCTGGTTTCGAAGAAGGCCTGGTGGGTCTTTCCAGTGGCGAGGAAAAAACATTGTCACTGAGCTTTCCTGAGGATTACCACAATAAAGAAATGGCCGGTAAAGCCGTCGAGTTTGCAGTTAAAGTGAATAAAGTCAGTGAGCCAACATTACCCGAGCTTGATGATGAGTTTTTTGCTTCTTTTGATGTTGCAGAGGGAGGCCTTGAAGCATTTAAACAGGAGGTGAGCTCCAATATGTCAAGGGAGCTTAAAACGGCGAGTCGCACCAATATTAAAAATCAGGTCATCGAAGGTCTTCTAAAAATACATAGTGTCGATGTTCCCAAGGCACTGACTGCAAATGAAGTTAATGCTCTCAGACAGCAGGCCATGCAGCAATTCGGTGGTGGACAAAATATTGATCCATCCATGCTACCTGACGATTTGTTCACTGAGCAGGCAGAAAGACGTGTGATCTTAAGTCTTGTGATGAATGAAATAGTAAAAAAGAATGACTTGAAGCCTGAGGCTGATGCCGTTCGTGCCTTGATAGAAGAAATGGCCGAAAGTTATGAGAAACCGGAAGATGTCGTTAAATGGTATTACAGTGATAAAGAGCAGCTTGCCAATATTGAAGCGATGGCTCTGGAAGATGCTGTCATTGATATGATTGTAAATTCAGCCAAAGTCTCTGAATCCAATGTCTCTTATGAAGATGCATTAAAGCCACCTGTCGTTGCTGAAAGTAATGCAGATGCAGAAAGTGCAGGAGATGCTGGAGATAAAGAGAGCAAGAGCAAAGCGCAAGCTAAAAGCGCCGATGCAAAGGCTAAAACCAAACAAGAAAAATCAGAAGCAGAGACGGCTTCTGTGGATTCCACTGCAGATGAAGACAAAGATACGTCTGAATAAAGTCACAAGCCATATTTTAAAAACGCATTGCAGGAATCTTTATCATGAATAAATTTGAAAGCGGAAATGAGTTAATGCAAGAATCCAGCAGTCTTGTCCCCATCGTCGTAGAGCAAACCGCTAGAGGCGAACGCTCATATGATATTTATTCGCGACTGTTAAAAGAGCGGGTCATCTTTCTGGTAGGGCCTGTTGAAGATCATATGGCAAACCTGGTGGTAGCACAGCTGCTTTTTCTTGAATCTGAAAACCCTGACAAGGACATTCATCTTTATATCAACTCACCTGGTGGGTCAGTGACGGCTGGGCTGTCAATATATGACACCATGCAATTCATTAAACCGGACGTGAGCACTATGTGTATTGGTCAGGCTGCGAGTATGGGAGCATTGCTGCTGGCAGGAGGAGAAAATGGCAAACGATTTGCCTTGCCGCATTCCCGAATGATGATCCATCAGCCAAGTGGCGGGGCTCAGGGACAAGCTTCTGACATACACATTCAGGCGCAGGAAATACTCAATGTCAGAGAACGTCTGAATGAGATCATGGCACATCACACCGGGCAGGGTATAGATGTCATTGCCCGTGATACTGATCGGGATAATTTCATGAATGTCGATGCAGCCGTGGAGTATGGCCTAATCGATAGCGTGCTGCAGAAAAGAGTGATTCCAGCTAGCGCAGGCTCTTCGGATGATAAGGCTTAAGCGCTGAAATCATCTGGCTAATATCAGTAATACTTGAATTAAATCACAAGATATTACTTGTAAAATGGCACAATTGCCTTCATCTTATTATTGATTGATATCACCTGCATTAACTGAAAATTACCTCATACGGGAAAAGGACTGAGATTAAATGGCTGACGACAAGAAAGAAGATGAAGGCGGAAAACTGCTTTATTGCTCTTTTTGCGGCAAAAGCCAGCATGAAGTCAGAAAGCTTATTGCCGGACCTTCTGTTTTTGTCTGTGACGAATGTGTCGATCTCTGTAACGATATAATCCGGGAGGAGATTCAGGAAAAAACTGTAGATCAGGAAGATCGAAAATTACCCACACCGGAAGAAATTCGAGATACCCTTGATGAGTATGTGATCGGTCAGGATAAGGCAAAAAAGACCTTGTCAGTGGCTGTGTACAATCATTACAAGCGCCTTAATTTCGAAGAAAAAAATTCAGAAGTAGAGCTCAGCAAAAGTAATATCCTGATTATTGCTCCAACAGGGACCGGAAAGACTTTGCTAGCAGAAACCCTGGCGCGCTTGCTTGATGTTCCCTTTACTATTGCTGATGCCACTACGCTTACCGAGGCAGGGTATGTAGGGGAAGATGTCGAAAATATAATCCAGAAGCTCCTGCAGAAATGTGATTATGATGTCGAAAAGGCCCAAGTCGGTATTGTATACATCGACGAAATTGACAAGATTTCCAGAAAATCCGATAACCCTTCGATTACACGTGATGTATCAGGTGAAGGTGTTCAACAGGCTCTGCTCAAGCTGATAGAAGGAACGGTAGCATCGGTACCTCCTCAAGGTGGACGCAAACATCCCCAGCAGGAATTTTTGCAGGTAGATACATCCAATATCCTCTTTATATGCGGTGGTGCTTTTGCTGGTCTTGATAAGATTATTCGCGACAGATCTGATAAAAGCGGTATTGGTTTCGCAGCTGTACTGCGTAGTCCTGAAGCAGAAAAGAAAGTCGGCGAAACTCTGAAGGATGTGGAACCCGAAGATCTGGTTAAATATGGATTGATTCCTGAGTTTGTTGGTCGTTTGCCAATGATTGCAACGCTTAATGAATTGGATCAAGAAGCATTAGTCAAAATTTTGAAGGAACCCAAAAACTCCCTGACCAAACAATATAGCAAGCTGTTTGAAATGGAAGGTGTGGAAATTCAGTTTCGGGATGATGCCCTGAGCGCTATTGCCCAAAAAGCGCAGGAAAGGAAAACCGGAGCCAGAGGTTTGCGCTCTATTATGGAATCTGTTCTGCTGGATACCATGTACAACATCCCGTCTCAGGAAGGTGTTACTAAAGTGGTCATTGATGAGGCTGTTATCAAGGGTGAATCAGAGCCTTTGCTGATGTATGAAACCGGAGAGTCAATTCAAGGCAAGACTTCGAGCAAAGATCCGGCTTGAATTAATCAAATATGCCCATAGATCTATGGGTACAAGAACGGCGGCTACTGCCTATTGCCAGTTACAGGCATTTATTTCAGATCAGTAGTGCCAGTTGGCAGACAGATGCTGACTTTACTTCACATTATCGCAAGCATTTCCTGCCATTCACTGGTAAACAGGATGAATTTGTAATTCAATGTGACAATCATTTTATGCAACAGGTTTGATACAACTTATGGAAAATCAGGACACTTTAAGCCCCTCCAACATTTTGCCCTTTCTCCCTTTGAGAGGTGTAGTGGTCTACCCTCAGATTGTCCACCCTTTGTTTGTCGCACGGGAAAAATCTATCAAAGCTTTGAAAGCGGCGATGGCAGGGGATAAGAAAGTTGTCCTGGCGGCACAAAAGCAACACTCCGATGACGAACCTGGCAGGGAAGATGTGTTCACTATTGGGACCGTAGCTTCCGTGCTGCAGTTAATGCATGTCAATGACGGCACAGTGAAAGTCCTGGTAGAAGGCGTGGAACGGGTACAGATCAAGAACCTGGTCATGGATGGAGACTATTACACTGCTGAAACCACCAGTCTGAATGGCAGCACTATTGAAGAAAAGGACACTGAAATACTGGTCCGCTCACTACTTTCCCAGTTTGATCAATACGTTCAATTGAGTAAGAAAATTTCTCCGGAAGTACTAACCTCCATCACCAGTATAGATGAGCCCAGTCGTCTGGTTGATACGATAGCGACCCACATGTCATTGCAGTTGCAGGAGAAACAGAACGTCCTGGAATTAGCTAATCTTAAACCTCGGATTGAACACCTTATGTCGCTGATTGAAGCAGAAATTGACATCTTCCAGGTGGAAAAACGTATTCGTGGTCGCGTCAAAAAGCAGATGGAAAAAAGTCAGCGAGAATATTATCTCAATGAGCAAATGAAAGCTATCCAGAAGGAAATGGGGGAGCTTGATGACGTGCCCAATGAGGCTGAAGAATTAAAAAGCAAGATTGAAGAAGCGGGAATGCCAAAGGAAGCCAAGGAAAAGGCGAGCGCTGAGCTACACAAGCTTAAAATGATGTCACCCATGTCTTCTGAAGCATCTGTTGTGCGGACATATCTCGACTGGATGATCAATGTTCCCTGGAAGAAAAAATCCAAGATCCGTACCGATCTGAGTAAAGCAGAAGAAATTCTTGATCATGACCATTATGGTTTGAAGGAAGTGAAAGAAAGGATTGTAGAATATCTTGCTGTTCAAAAAAGAGTGAAAAAACTTAAAGGGCCAATTCTTTGCCTGGTGGGTCCTCCTGGAGTAGGTAAGACCTCGTTAGGTGAATCTGTGGCCAGAGCCACAGGTCGAAAGTTTGTCCGCATGGCGCTCGGTGGTGTCAGGGATGAAGCTGAGATTCGCGGTCATCGCAGAACCTATATTGGTTCACTTCCTGGCAAAGTTGTACAAAAAATGGCAAAAGTCGGTGTTCGCAACCCATTGGTTCTACTTGATGAAGTAGACAAAATGGGCATGGATCATCGCGGTGATCCGGCCTCAGCATTACTGGAAGTGCTCGACCCTGAACAGAATCATAGTTTCAATGATCACTATCTGGAAGTGGATTACGATTTGAGTGATGTGCTGTTTATTTGTACATCAAATTCCATGAATATTCCCGAACCGCTTCTGGACAGGATGGAAGTGATTCGTTTGCCGGGTTATACAGAAGATGAAAAACTTAATATAGCAAGCCGTTATCTGGTCCCAAAACAAAAAGTAAACAATGGCCTTCGAGAAGATGAGGTCAGCATATCGGATATGGCAATTGTGCATTTGATCCGGCTCTACACACGTGAAGCGGGTGTACGTGGCCTGGAAAGGGAAATTGCAAAAATTTGTAGAAAAATTGTTAAGGAGCATGCGCTGGATAATAAATCCAGGAAACTAAAAGTAAGCGAAGCTGACCTGGAAAAATATGTAGGTGTGCAGAAGTATGACTTCGGAAGAGCGGAAGAAGAGGATGCTGTTGGTCAGGTAAATGGCTTGGCATGGACTCAGGTAGGCGGGGAACTGCTGACTATTGAAGCTGTAGCCACCAAAGGTAAGGGAAAGACTACCATGACAGGCTCGCTGGGCGACGTCATGCAGGAGTCTATCCAGGCAGCCTTGACCGTAGTGAGAAGCCGCGCAGCAACCCTTGGATTGAAAGAAAACTTTCATGAAAACAATGATTTACATGTTCACGTGCCTGAGGGTGCGACACCTAAAGATGGCCCCAGTGCCGGTGTTGGAATGTGTACAGCCCTGGTTTCTGTGCTCACCGGCATTCCAGTGAGAAAGGATGTTGCCATGACCGGTGAGATTACCTTAAGAGGACAGGTGCTTCCCATTGGCGGTCTTAAGGAAAAATTACTGGCAGCACATCGTGGCGATATAAAAACAGTAATTATTCCAAAAGAAAATGAAAGAGACCTCAAGGAAATACCAGATAACATAAAAGCTGATCTCGAAATCAAAGCAGTTAAGTGGATTGATGAAGTTTTGGAAATTGCCTTGACGTTTATGCCAGAACCAGCGGAAGATAATAAAACTCAAGCACTTGAAAAAGGTTCTTCAAAAACAACTGAGAACACAGTCAAAGATAAACGAAAAAAATCTATAAATACTCATTAGAAAACCTCGTATTCCTTGACATGTTCTTGATACAGTTGGTATAAAGTTCACTGATTTAAAGACTGACTAATTGCTTTCAATTAAAGTAGTAAAATACTCCACAACAACTTAAATCTAAAATGATAATAAGGGGCTAACGTGAACAAATCAGAATTAATAGACGCTGTTGCTGAAACTGCCGATTTACCAAAAGCTGCTGCTGCTCGTGCAATTGATGCGATGACAGATGCAATCACTTCATCATTGAAATCAGGCAATTCAGTCGCGCTGGTAGGATTCGGTTCTTTTAACATAAAAGACCGTCCAGCTCGTACTGGTCGTAACCCACAAACGGGTGCTCCTATTCAAATTAAGGCTGCTCGAGTTCCATCGTTCAAAGCCGGTAAAGGACTTAAAGACTCAGTAAACTCCTGATTTTTCTAACTCTCTTTTTTAATTGACTGATTGCAATTAGTACAATTTAAATTTAGTACTTAGTACAATGAGTAAGAAGGGAGTTAACTACAGGTATAGTTACCTAGAGGGCGCATCATTGATGCGCCTTCTGTTTTTAGTAGTAAATGGTTTTGCAAGAGCTGGATCATCTCGGTCTTGCTTTAACTGGCTCATATCAGTTTCAATTTTGATCTAACTTTAACGCTATTATTTAATAATTCTGGATTTAGGAAATGCTACAAAAAATTCGTGATAACTCTCAGGGTATAGGCGCCAAGATTTTTGTCTGGTTTATTATTGTGATATTTGGTGCCTGGGGTGCGAGTTCAATAGTCTCTACCGTTATTAATGGGACTCCCGTTGTTTCTGTAAATGGCGTAGACATTGATGAATTAGCCGTTGAAAATAATGCTCAGGTTCGAATACAGGAACTTATTGAATCCCTTGGCCCTGATGCAGATTTGTCCAGCATTAATGAGGAACTGGTCAGGGAGTCTGCACTGAATGAGCTCATTCAAAGAGAGTTAATGCTTCAGTATGCAGAGAGCTCAGGAATGGTTATTTCTTCCAGAGCCATTGATAGAGGGATCGCTCAAACACCTGATTTTCAGATTGACGGCGTTTTTAATGGCGAAAGGGCACAAGTACTCATCAACAGCATGGGTTACACACCAAATTCTTATCGTGCTGCCTTGTCATCACAAGGGCTTATCAGTCAGACGTCATTTGCCTATGGGCTTTCTGGTTTCGTCACTAAAACTGAAATCGAGCATATAGCAAAATTGATTAATCAAACTCGAGATTTTCGCTATATCCTGGTAAATCTTCAAAGTCAGTTTGGCAATATAGAAATTACTGATGAAGAAATTGCCGAATATTACGAGGCTAATGAAAGTCAGTTTATGCAGGAAGAACAAGTTTCCCTGGAATATATCGAAATTGATAAAGATGATATTTTCGATGAAGTTTCCGTTACGCAAGAGCAGATTCGCCAGCGTTATGACGAGGAACAGATCGAGTATCAGTCACAAATTGAGCGTAGAGCCTCGCATATTCTTCTAGAGGCTTTCGATGAGGGTGGCTTTACTGAAGCGCTTTCTCTTGCAGGTGAGCTAAAAGGCAGAATAGATAATGGTGAAAGCTTTGAAACACTTGCTCTGGAGTATTCCGATGACATTGGTTCTGCAGAAGAAGGTGGTGATGTCGGCTATACCTCCGGTGATAACTTTGTAGAACCTTTTGAGCAAGCGCTGCTGGCTTTGCAAGTGGGTGAAGTGTCTGATCCCGTACGTTCTGAATTTGGTGTTCATGTCATTAAACTGACTGAGCAAAGTGAATCCTCAATAGAGTCCTTTGAAGAGAGCAGAGACCGGCTTGAACGTGATCTTAAATCAGCGGAGGTAGATATTATCTTCCTGGAGCGTGCTGTAGAACTGGGTAATCTCGCATTTGAATCATTTGACCTTACAGACCCCGCTGAAATTATGGGGCTTGAAATCCAGACTACTGACTTATTCGGTCGAAGTGGTGGCACCGGTATTGCTGCAAATACCGATGTAATTAACTCGGCTTTCAGTCCACAAATCTTAATTGATGGCTTAAATAGTGATCTTATTGCTATTACTCCTTCACGTAACGTCACCATAAGAGTACTGGAGCATAATCAGCCTCAACTCCAGCCTCTTGAAGATGTGCGTAGTGAAATTCAGGTGCTTCTGCAATTTGAGAAAATCAATGCACAAACTCTTGAGCTTGGTGAAACCATTAAAACCAATTATCAAAACGGGCAAAATATTGACAGCTTGCTTGAGTTACAGAATTTAAGCTGGAATCAATTGAATTCTCTTGAGCGCTCTGATCAATCTTTGCCACCAGAGCTTGTGCAAAATGTATTTAATATGCCTGCCCCGGTAGAAGGCTCTCCTATTATTGATGGCTTTGAGTTAAGTTCCGGCGGTTATGTTGTCGTTGAATTGCAAAATGTTGAAGAAGGCTCCGTGGATGATTTTGAAGATGCTGAACTGGATAGCCTCAAATCTTTCATTTCCCAACAATCATCCAATGCGGATCTTGAGGCTCTTGTTTTAGGTATGCAGGAAAGGGCAGAGATAAGCCGATAATGAATTTAAAGTAATATTTAGTTAAACCTGGTTTCGTTTGGAATCAGGTTTTTTTATACATCAAGCAATTAACTGAACAGTGCTCAAAACCTGGTCATTCCTGGTGGACTTAATAAGATTCGCCGTTTATTCTGTTTGAGTGGAAAGCGAAGGTCAGATAGCTTTTCAACAGGGTTTAACTCGCACTAATCAGTTTACTAAAATCAGATTAATTAATGTAGAGCATGTACATCATGATGAGTCATCGATTCCGAATATGCGGATTACTATTACTTTCCTTTTTCCTTGTTGCTTGTGGTGGTGGAGCAGATTCAAGCCGGGTAGCAACAGGTAACGCTGAGGGTGTTTTACACTTTGGTAATGGCACTGAGCCACAAGGCCTTGATCCCCATATTGTTACCGGAGTGCCAGAGCATCATATTATCGGGGCTCTGTTTGAGGGCCTGGTGACAAAAAATCCCTATACCCTGGAACCAGAGCCTGGAGTAGCCGAGAGTTGGGATATCAGTAATGATGGAAAAATTTACACCTTCCACCTCAGAGAGAATGCCCGTTGGAGTAATGGTGACCTTGTCACCGCCGAGGATTTTCGCTGGTCATGGGAAAGGGCACTTACTCCTGAACTTGGCAGTCTTTACAATTACATGTTTTTTCCAATTCTAAATGCAGAAGGATTTGCTATTGGTGAACTTGATGATTTTAGTGATGTCGGGGTGAAAGCGCTTGATGAACGTACCCTGGAAGTAACTTTACGCGAACCGACTCCCTTTATTTTGCAGTTATTCGATCACTACAGTACTTATCCTGTTCATCCTGCCACCGTCCTCGCTTTTGGCGCGCCCACCGATAGATTTTCCCAGTGGTCCCGGGAGGACAATATCGTTACCAATGGCGCATTCACGCTAACTGAATGGCAGATTAATTCCCACATCAGAGTTGAGAAATCAGAGTATTACTGGGATGCGGACGAGATTAAACTCAATGCTATCGTTTTTTATCCCACAGAAAATATAGTGACTGAAGAAAGAATGTTCCGTGATGAACAAATTCATTTCACCAATGAAGTGGGCCTGGACAAAATTCCGGTTTACCGTGCAGAGCAACCTGAACTTCTTCAGATAGCTCCCTATCTGGGGACTTATTACTACCTGATCAATACCAATAAAGAACCCTTTAATGATGTGCGTGTGCGTAAAGCACTTTCCATGGCAATTGACCGTGACTTGCTGGTTGAAACTATTCTGGAAAATCTATTTCTGCCATCCTATGCTCTGGTGCCTCCAGGTACACTTGGCTATGAGCCTCCTAAAACATTTGGCTATGATCCGGAGCAGGCCAGGCAGCTTCTCGCTGAAGCGGGCTTCCCCAATGGTGAAAATTTTCCAGCTTTTGATATTTTGTACAACACCCAGGAGAACCACCAGAAAATTGCTGTCGCCGTACAGCAGATGTGGTCGGAAACCCTCGGCATCAGCGCCGCTCCCATGAACCAGGAGTGGAAGGTCTACCTCGATTCAACGGATAACTTTAATTATTCTATTTCACGACGTGGCTGGATTGGAGACTATGTTGATCCAAATACCTTCCTTGATATGATGATCACGGATGGAGGCAATAACAAGACAGGCTTTAGTGATCCCCGTTATGACCAATTGATTCTGCGTGAGGCTCCGGCCATGCTGGATCAGGATGAACGTTTTAAACTCTATCAGGAAGCTGAAAGCATCCTGATGAATGCAATGCCCATCATCCCCATTTACACTTACCAGAGTAAACATCTGAAACATCCCAGCTTGAAAGGATTGCCAGCCAATATAATGGACTATTACAACTGGAAATATGTTTCTCTAGAAGCTTCAGAATAGAACAGGCTGATAGTTATGTGGCGTTTTATCGGGCTTCGCAGCCTACAGGCCATACCCGTGATACTGGCGGTCATCACAGTGACTTTTTTCCTGGTACGGGCTGCGCCAGGGGGGCCTTTTTCCAGTGAAAAAGCAGTATCACCCCAGGTCCAGGCTGCGCTTGAAGCTCAATATCGACTCGATCAACCACCCTTACAACAATATATCTCCTACCTTTCCGATCTGGTTCAGGGAAATATGGGGCCATCGTTTTATTATCCAGGGCGAAGCGTTGATGAATTGATTTTCCAGGGCCTGCCAATTACAGCAGAACTTGGATTTTATGCCTTGTTGATTGCTGTAATAATCGGCAGTTTTGCCGGGGTAATTGCTGCCCTCAAACCCAACACCATGCAGGATTATGTACCCATGAGCCTTGCCATGGTGGGCATCTGCATGCCTTCATTCCTGCTGGGGCCAAGTCTGGTACTGGTTTTTGGAATTCTTCTGGATTGGCTGCCGGTGTCAGGGTGGGGCGATTCCAGGGGTGACAAGATCCTGCCCAGTATAACCCTGGGTGCCATGTACGCAGCTTATATAGCTCGTCTTAGTCGCTCCGGTATGCTCGAAGTTATGTCCCAGGATTACCTGCGCACGGCAAGAGCCAAAGGACTCCCGGAATACGTAGTTATTTTAAAGCATGCTCTCAGGGGCGGACTTTTGCCGGTAATCAGCTATTTGGGGCCGGCTTTTGCCGCTTTACTCAGTGGCTCCTTTGTCGTGGAAACCATATTCCAGATTCCGGGCTTGGGGCGATTCTATGTCCAGGCGGCCTTCAACCGGGATTACACCATGATCCTCGGGACTACCGTATTTTTGTCGACTCTCATTGTGGTGTTTAACTTGCTATCAGATATCGCGGCGGCCTGGCTCAATCCCAGGTTGCGATACCAGTTTAATAAATAATGAATCCCAAAATGGATATTCAAGCGCTGGATCAGAACATTCCCAAGGGCACTTCCCTTTGGGAAGATGCCCTGGTGCGTTTGCGCAAAAACAAACTGTCCATGATAGGCCTCGGGTTTCTTCTTTTTGTAATGATACTGTGCCTGTTAACACCCTGGATTGCCCCTTATGGTTATGAAGACCAGAACCTCAGGCTGGGAGCAATTCCGCCATCAGCGGAACATTGGTTAGGCACTGATACCTTTGGCCGGGATATGCTGACCAGGATCCTCTATGGCGGCAGAGTGTCCTTGCTGGTGGGTTTTATAGCGACTTCCGTTGCTCTGATAATCGGGGTGACTTATGGCGCAATTGCGGGTTATGCCGGGGGCAAGACCGATGCTTTTATGATGCGCCTGGTAGATATTCTTTATGCGCTTCCTTTTATGATTTTCATTATCTTGCTGATGGTCGTTTTTGGCAGGAATCTGTTGCTACTTTTTCTGGCAATTGGTGCTGTGGAGTGGCTGGTGATGGCGCGAATTGTACGTGGTCAGATTCAGAGTCTCAGGCAGCAGGAATATGTAGAAGCAGCTATCTCTCTGGGCTTATCTCCGGCGGCGATAATCATCCGGCATCTGATTCCCAATGCTTTGGGTCCTGTAATTGTCTATACCACATTGACCATACCAAATGTCATGTTACTGGAAGCTTTTCTCAGTTTTCTTGGCTTGGGAATCCAGCCTCCAGAATCGTCCTGGGGTCTTCTGATTTCTTACGGAGTTGAGACTATGGAAGAATACCCCTGGTTACTGATTTTTCCCGGCCTTGCATTAACCCTGACTCTGTTTGCATTGAATTTTCTTGGAGATGGCCTGCGCGACGCGCTGGATCCCAAGGCGTCAAAGGATTAAGGGAGATTATGTCACTGCTTGAAGTAAAGGATCTTGCTGTTTATTTTCATACCCGCAATGGCACCATCAAGGCGGTTGACGGAATCAGCTTTAATGTCGAAGCCGGGAAGACCTTTGCCATAATCGGTGAGTCGGGCTCAGGTAAATCGGTAGCTTGCTACAGCATGCTGGGACTGATTCCAGTTCCGCCAGGCAAGATTGAAGCCGGCCAGGTGATCTTTGAAGACAGAGACCTGCTCAGTCTAAGTGAAAAACAATTACGCAAAGTGCGCGGCAAGGGCATATCAATAATATTTCAGGATCCCATGACGAGCCTGAACCCCTACCTCAAAATTGGCGATCAGTTAATAGAGCCGCTGCGACTTCATTTTGGCATGAGCAAAAAAGAAGCCTGGCAACGTGGAATTGAAATCCTGACAGAAGTAGGGATTAAAGATGCCTCTCAGCGCATGAATGCCTGGCCATTTGAGTTTTCCGGAGGTATGCGTCAACGTGTAGTTATAGCCATGGCTCTTGTAACTGAGCCCAGCATCATAATTGCGGATGAGCCCACAACAGCTCTCGATGTTACGGTGCAGGCCCAGATTCTGAAATTGCTCAAGGAATTACAGACCAGGCGAAATATCGGTGTCATTTTTATCAGCCATGACCTGAGTGTGGTATCTGATATAGCCGATGAAATTGCAGTGATGCAAAACGGAAGGTTTGTGGAACAGGGCGATCGCGATGCTATTTTTAATAATCCCCAGGATGAATATACACGCAAGCTCCTCGCCGCCGTGCCGAGCACTCAAAAGGAATCTGAAGATGAAGTGCGCGAGCCTTTGATAAAAGTTGAGAATCTGCTGATAGAGTTTCCTGGCGGGAAGGGGCAGGACACATTAAAAGCAGTAGATTCAGTCAACCTTGAAATAAACCGCCATGAAATCCTGGGCTTGGTCGGTGAGTCCGGATCAGGGAAATCCACTCTGGGACGTTCGATAATCAGGCTATTAACGCCTTCGGCGGGCTCTATCATCTACGAAGGTAAGGATATTAGCCATTATTCGATGGCCGGGATGAAGCCTTTAAGACGACAGATGCAGATGATTTTTCAGGATCCTTATGCAAGTCTGAATCCGCGCATGACTGTCTACAATACCCTGGCAGAACCATTACGCGTACACCGCATTTGTGACAAAAAAGATCTGGAAAAGGAAATATTTTCATTAATGGATTCGGTCGGATTGTCGAGGGAAAGCGTGCTGCGTTATCCTCATGAATTTTCCGGAGGCCAGCGTCAGAGAATTGCTATTGGTAGAGCCATAGCCACCAAACCAGAATTTATTGTAGCGGATGAACCGGTTTCGGCACTTGATGTCACCATTCAGGCGCAGATTCTTGATCTGTTGCTGGAACTGGTTGACCGCTTTGATTTAACCATGCTGTTCATTTCTCATGATCTTGGTGTTGTGCGTTATTTGTCGGATCGTATCGTGGTGATGAAGGAAGGCAAGTTAGTTGAATCAGGTTCAGTAAATCAGATATTTGAAAACCCTTCCCAGCAATACACCCGTGCACTGCTGGATGCAATTCCGGGTAAATCCTTGCTTGCCGGTATGTAAAAAATAACTGCAGTATTGGTTTTTAAAAAGAATCTTTCCAGCTTCGTATAGCCGCAAATACATCATCCGGTCTGTCTGAAGAGTGTCCACTATGACGCTGTGCTGCAGCGATGATTTCCGGATCTTCGCAACGCAGAAAAGGATTGGTTGCCAGCTCAACTTTGATACTTGAAGGGACGGTGGGCTGATCAAGTTCACGTTTACTTTCATCACGCTGAACTCTTTTCTTCAGAGTTTCGTTTTCCGGTGTCACCGCCCTGGCAAAAGCCAGATTAGCCATGGTGTATTCATGAGCACAAAATACTCTGGTTTCTGGCGGTAGTTGTGCAAGTTTTTGTAGAGATTTGTACATCATGGGATGTGTGCCTTCAAACACTCTGCCACAGCCCCCGGCAAAAAGTGTATCCCCGCAAAACAGAACAGGCGATTCTTCATCCTTATTAGCAGAGGTGTAATAAGCAATGTGGTCCAGAGTATGCCCCGGGATTTCCAGTACTTTAAAAATTTCACCAAACATTTGTATTTGGCTGCCTTCTTTTACCGGGTGCGAAACAGCAGGAATGTTAGCTGAGTCAGGGCCGTATACAGGGATATCATATTCTTTTAATAGTTTTTCTATACCACCGGTATGATCGGCATGGTGATGAGTGATGAAGATAGCGGTCAGGTTCAAACTGTTTTTGCTCAGGAACTGTAATACTGGCTCGGCATCGCCGGGGTCGACAATGACGCAATCATGACTTCCGGCACGTTGGAACAGCCAAAGATAGTTGTCATAAAAAGCCTTGATGGGAGTGACTTCCAGCATGCTTTATTCCTCTTGTTTGTTTTTAAATTTCTCGACCAGTCTGCGATTTGCTTCTATCGCATGTCCCTGTGACTCAGGTATTATAATACCTAATTTAAATATCCATGTCGGTCAGTAAAGTGTTCTGGAAAAGCAGCAGGGAAAATCTGGATAACCCGGGTTTCTATGATGCCATGAGCCAATGGTATGAAACCCCTCTGGGTGAGCGTCTTCTGAAGGCAGAATTGTCACTGCTTGATCGTTGTCTTCCCAGACGTTTTGGTTATCATTTGCTGCAAATAGGCTGTGCTAATTTACCGATGTACGACAGCAGCCCCGTGGGACATAAATTTTCCATTACTCACAATAATAACCTCCATGGACATGGGCTAGCCGCTAAAGGTGAAGCTATCCCTTTGGCCAATGAGTCTGTGGATATTGTTTTATTGCACCATGCGCTGGATTATTCTTCCTATCAACATCAGCTGTTAAGAGAAGTGTCTCGTGTTCTTATTGCAGGGGGGCATATAGTCATTGTCGGTTTTAACCCTTTCAGTAGTTGGGGGATAAGAACCCGCTTTCCGGGAAATAAAAAACATCCATGGCAAGGAAAGCTATTAAGTACAGTGAGAATCTCTGACTGGCTTAAGTTACTGGATTTTCAGATTGAACAAATTCGCTATGGTGCATATTCCTTACCTATTAATTCCCCTGGAGCAATCAAATACTCAAGCTTGTTCGATAAACTGGCTTCTCGACTTAATTGGCCAACAGGAGGGGTATATATGATCTCTGCCAGGAAGCAAGCCCTGCCACTGACACCCATTCAAACTTCCTGGCGTGAATTTGCCAGCGCGAATGTCGGAATGCCCATTGCTGAAAACATCACGCGGGTATCAAGAGATGTACAAGTTGCCAGTAATGAGGAGAATCCATAAAACATCATGGCTGAATTAGTAAGAATTTATACGGATGGGGCCTGCCGGGGTAATCCCGGACCCGGAGGATGGGGTGCTGTACTCTTTCATGGTGATAAAGTAAAAAAACTTCATGGTGGTGAGGCTGAAACCACAAATAATCGCATGGAGCTCACTGCTGTTATCAAGGCTCTGGAATGCCTGAAAGGCAATAAATGGCCGCTGGAAATCACTTCAGACTCCAAATATGTTCTTCAGGGAATTACCGAATGGATTGAAGGCTGGAAAAAGAGAGGTTGGCGCAGTGCCAGTAAAAAACCTGTTCTGAATGTGGACTTGTGGAAGCAGCTTGATGTGCTGGTACAAGCACATGAAATTAACTGGCATTGGGTAAAGGGGCATAGCGGGCATCCTGAAAACGAAATGGCAGACCAGCTGGCTAATCTTGGTATTGATGAGCTGTAAATTCTGGTAAGCAATAAAAACAACAAACTGACACAAAAGTAAAAAAATGCGGCAGATAGTACTTGATACAGAAACAACCGGGCTCGATCCGGCACAGGGGCATAAGGTCATTGAGATTGGCTGCGTCGAACTTGTTAACAGAAAGCTCACTGGCAATCATTTTCATGTCTATATTAACCCCCTTCGGGAAATCGAGGCAGCTGCCCTGGAAATCCACGGCATCACCAATACTTTTCTTGCCGATAAACCCTTATTTGCTGATGTCGCAGAAAGCTTTGTTGAATTTGTCAGCGGGGCTGAACTGGTTATTCATAATGCGCCTTTCGATATAGGCTTCCTGAACCACGAGCTTGCCGCCTTGAAAAAGGGCTATAAAGTGATGAGTGATTATTGCTCAGTTCTTGATACGCTGGTTATGGCTCGTAAGAAGCACCCGGGCCAAAAAAACAATCTGGATGCATTGTGCAAACGCTACATGGTCGATAACACCCAGCGAGAACTACATGGCGCCTTGCTGGATGCGGAGATTCTTGCCGATGTTTACCTGATGATGACAGGTGGACAATCAAGCCTCTCTCTGGGCTATGAAGAAAGTTCCGAACAAAGGTCCGCTCAGCAGTTGAAAAGGCTGTCAGCGGAGCGAAAAGCACTAAAAATTATAAGAGCCTCTGATGAGGAGTTGTCAGCTCATGAGCTCCGTCTCAAGGAAATAGATGACACTGCCGATGCTGGTTGTATGTGGTTGAAAATATAATCAGCTCCATAGTAGTTATTCCTTGATGTAGGCTGTCCCACTGCATATAATCTTTTGCCGCTATAACCTGATAAACCACTGAATTCCAACATTAATAGAAATAAGGAAGCGTTATGGAAATACTAGAAATGGATACCGCAATGATGGTTTCCGGCATCATTCTTGTTATTACCTTTGTTGGTATTTTTACCGAAGGCGTCCACGGTTTTCACCGTGCAAAATTTGCTCTAGGTGGCGCCGGTGCCATGGTCCTTGCTGGACAGTATTACGGCTTCTATGACCCTGATTTAGCTATCGAGTCTATCGACTGGAACGTGATCTTCCTGCTTGGTGCCATGATGACTGTAGTTGCCATCATGATTCCCACCGGGGGCTTCCAGATGCTGGCTTACCGCATTGCGGATTTCAGTAAAGGGCGTCTATTCCTTCTGTTAGCGATGATGGGAACGCTGGTTACGGTGTTGTCTTTGCTACTGGATAATGTCACCACGGTGGTGATTTTTGGCCCCCTAATTATCCTGATCTGTCAGTCGATGAAAATTAACCCGATCCCTTACCTGCTTGCTGCAGCGCTACTGTCGGATACTGGTGGTGTGGCAACACTGGTGGGTGATCCTCCCAACCTGATGATTGGTTCTGCGGCAGGTATCGATTTCAATACTTTTTTCTATCACATGGGTGGCATCGTACTTGTGGCCTGGGTAGCAACTCTGTTTGCCATGAAGGTTATCTTCAAGAAAGAGCTTTCTGAGGTCCCGGTTTTACAGGATTTCAGCCAGCAAGAAGAAATGAAAGACCCTTATACCTGGAAAGTTTCCCTGATTGTCCTGGGAATCATGGTAGTTGGATTTATTATGCATAGAACATTGCACTGGGAAGCCTGGTTTGTAGCAGGTATGGGTCTTACCTTATTGGTGTTCTTCGGCAAGAATGTGGATATGGATGAACATTTTGCTGATGTAGAGCTGACCCTGCTGATGTTCTTTATGGCACTGTTTATTATTGTTGGTGGGGTAGAGAACAGTCATTTCCTTGAATACATTGGTCAGTTTATCCTTCCTTATGTTCGGGAAGATTTGATGCTTGCTTGCATATTGTTGATGTGGGTTTCGGCGATTATGTCAGCCTTCATCGATAACATTCCTTTCACTGCAGCCATGATTCCAATCATTCTGGGTCTTGAACAGCAGGGTGTTAATGTAAACGCGCTTTGGTGGGCATTGGCAGCCGGTGTTGGTATGGGCGGTAACGGTAGTCACCTTGGCTCAACTGCTAATGTCTTTATTGTCACGATTTCAGAGAAGCTGGCCAAGGGTGAAGGTGATCCGAGTTTGGCAATTACCCCTGGGCTGTGGTTCAAAAAAGGCGCCCCAGTGATGGTATTAACCTTGATCATTTGTTCTATTATCATGACCACCTTCTTTGGCTTTTACAGCAATCCGGAAGCTGCGATTGGCTTATAAATAAATTCTGGCATTTAACTGATTTACAGATTAGAAAGGGCCTGCCGTTTTTCGGTGGGTCCTTTTTTGTATAGTCAGTATCAAATTCCCGGATCCTTCTCTTTCTTTTTTTATTTTAAAAGGGCAATATTTCTGCCTTAATCTGTTTGGAGTATGATTTTGGAATTTCTTTCTGAATACGGACTTTTCCTGGCAAAAGCCATCACTGTTGTTGCTGCAATCCTGATCATTATGGCGGCGGCTGTCGCTAATGCGATGAAGCAGAAAAAAGAGGGGAAGGGCGCGATTACGGTAACTCATCTTAATAAGGATATTGAGGAGCTCAGCAATGAGATCAAACGTGTCGTGGAAGATGAGCAAACCCTGAAAGATGAAAGCAAGGCTGAGAAGAAGAAGTTAAAACAGGATAAGAAAGCTCGTAAAAAGTCCTCAAAAGAGTCGCAGGAAAATAAAAAACGTCTTTATGTTATAGATTTTAATGGTGATCCCAAGGCGAGCCAGGTGGAAGAACTGCGCCAGGCAATCACTGCGGTACTGGCTCTTGCACGTCCCGATCATGATGAAGTTTTGCTCCGCCTTGAAAGCCCGGGGGGCATGGTACATGCCTATGGCCTTGCTGCATCACAACTTCACCGTATTCGCAGCAAACAGGTGCCCTTAACTATCTGTGTCGATAAAGTAGCGGCAAGTGGCGGCTATATGATGGCATGTGTTGCTACTCAATTAATTGCTGCGCCATTTGCCTATATTGGTTCGATTGGTGTGTTAGTACAAATCCCTAATTTTCATCGCCTGCTTAAAGATAAAAATGTTGATTATGAGATGGTGACCGCAGGAGAACATAAGCGCACCCTGACCATGTTCGGAGAAAATACCGACAAAGGCAGGCAGAAAATGCTCGAAGATGTTGAAGAAGTGCATGAGCTGTTCAAAGGCTTTATCAAGGAATCACGCCCACAAATGGATATCGACAAACTGGCTACGGGTGAAACCTGGCTTGGTAGTCGCGCTCATGAATTGGGCTTGGTGGATGCGGTAAGTACCAGTGATGAAATCATCATTCGGGCTTGCGAAGAGGCGGATGTTTATCATGTTGCCTATGAAAAGAAAAAAGGTTTCACCGACAAGCTTGGAAAAATGATGGAGTCTTCTCTGGACAATACCGTGCTGCGCTGGTTACAGCGCGCCAATAGTAAAGACGAGTTTTATTCCTGAGACTTGCCAGGGGATCAGGATACAGAGCTCTTTAATAGCCGTTTTGATAGCGCCTTAGCGCCGGCGGAATAGGGGCAGGGGGTCTTCTATAGTGCTTTGGTAGTTATTGCTGAAGTCACTGAATGCTGCCAGTGCATCCTCCAGTTTCACACTGTCACTGATTTCAAAGCTATTAATGCCGCACTTCTTCATATAAAAAAGTTGATCACGCAAGATTTCACCAACAGCCCGTAATTCACCCTTATAGCCAATACGTTGACGCAGGATCGCCGCAGAGGAATAGGATCTGCCATCCATGAATACCGGAAAATTCAGGGCAATCAGTGGCAATTCAAGGGCATCACTGCCCAATTCATAAGTATCATCATCGCTGTCCAGCCAAACACCGATAGCTTTCTCTGATGCCTGCAGGTCGGATTTGTGTTCCTGCCATAAAGATAGCGGGACCAGAACTTGTTCACTGGCGTGGGATAACACAGACGACAGATCAGATTCTTTTCCGATGAGGACCCAGGTGTTTTCTATTACCTGTCCGTCTTTAATCAGCGTCGGCATACACTTTTTCCTTATATGGTTCTATGCCGATACGATTATAAGTGGCAATAAAACTTTCACTGTCCTGGCGTTTTTCCAGGTAAACATTAATTATTTTTTCAATGACATCAGGCATTTCTGCTTGAGCGAAAGAAGGGCCCAGCACTTTGCCAATAGCGGCATCGCGATCAGCAGAGCCGCCAAGTGTGACCTGGTAAAACTCGGACCCTTTTTTATCAACACCTAAAATCCCGATATTTCCGACATGGTGATGACCACACGCATTCATGCATCCGGAAATGTTCAGAGTCAAATCACCAATATTTTTTTGAATATCAAAGTCTTCAAAACGGCGCTGAATGGATTCAGCGATTGGAATTGATTTGGCATTTGCCAGCGAACAGAAATCACCCCCGGGACAGCAGACAATGTCATTGATCAGGCCAACATAAGGCGTCGCCAGAGCCTCTTGTTTGCACCCCTGGTAGAGCACATACAGATCCTGTAAGCGGACATCGGTGAGGACGAGATTTTGTTCATGGGTAACACGGACTTCACTAAAGCTGTATTTTTCTGCGAGATCGGCGACAAATTCCATCTGCCTGTCGCTTGCATCTCCTGGAGCAACACCGGTTTCTTTCAGGCAAAGCGTAACAATACGATATCCCGGCTTCTTGTGAGCCACGACATTTCGTTCCATCCAGTGGCTAAATAACAGGTCTTTTTCCAGCTGCGCGTTAATTTCACTGTCACTGTCATCGAGTGTCTGATAATCCGGGTCTGTGAAAAAACTTTTGCAGCGATCCACTTCTTCCTGACTAAGCGTTGCAGGACCTTCTTTGTCATGCTGCCATTCTGCTTCTACTTTTTCACGGAAGGCATCTGCACCTATTGCTTTAACCAGAATCTTGATTCGCGCTTTGTATTTATTGTCGCGTCGGCCAAAGCGGTTATACACACGCATAATTGCATCAAGGTAGGTGAGTAAATGCTGCCAGGGTAAAAATTCGCATATTTCTGCACCAATAACAGGCGTTCGGCCAAGACCGCCGCCGACCAGGACCTGGAAGCCAACTTCACCATCTTTGTTCTTTTTGATGTACAGGCCAATATCATGAACCTGTGTTGCCGCCTGATCATTTGGCGTACCACAAACCGCAATTTTGAATTTACGGGGCAAATAGGCAAATTCGGGATGGAAGGTAGACCATTGTCGAATTATTTCACACCAGGGGCGACTATCTTCAATTTCACCTACGGCGACACCAGCAAACTGATCTGTGGTGGTATTACGAATGCAATTGCCGCTTGTTTGTATAGCATGCATTTCTACTTCAGCTAATTCTGCCAATAGATCAGGGGTTTGCTCCAGTATGGGCCAGTTGTACTGAATATTTTGCCGGGTGGAAAAATGTGCATAGCCTTTGTCATAATCTCTGGCAATAGAGGCCAGTTTTCGTAATTGATTGGATGACAGACATCCGTAGGGAATTGCTACTCGTAACATGGGTGCAAGTCGCTGGATATAGAGGCCGTTTTGTAAACGAAGCGGCAGGAACTGCTCGTTACTTAATTCGCCAGCCAGAAAACGTTTGGTCTGATCGCGATACTGGGTAATGCGATCCTGCAGCATTTGCTTGTCATACGAGTCGTAAATATACATTTACTGATCCTGATGCCTAAATTATAACTGTTATATTTAATCTGTTTGAAAACCTGTCTCTGTTTAGTTAAAAATGCTGGCTAACACTAATGCTAGGCAGGCTACAAAGCTGGAAAATTCAAGGGCGCGATGATACTACGACACAAGGATCAGTGCCATGGGTAAGTCCATGAAAAGCTTTAATAAACGCACACAATGTAAGGTCATGCTTTGATTTCTACAAGCACTTGACTCACAATGCGCTCTAGCACCTTGATTACCCGGAAACAGCCTCCATATAGCTCTAGTCAAATAGCTCTTATCAATTACTATGGCGAGTTAACGCAACAAGACGGCTGTCATTTATTCACTCACTTAACACCATTCAGGACCCCCAAATTCGATGATTGAGATTACAGAGTCAGGACAAACCTACCTGAAACAGCTTTTGGATAAACAGGATTGTGAAGGCATCGGTATTCGAGTCTTCGTTGTTGATGGCGGAACGCCAAAAGCAGAAACCTGCATAGCCTTTTGTCGACCTGGCGAACAGGAAGATGATGATGAATTGCATAGCTATGAACACTTTCCTGCCTATATTGAACTGAAAAGTAAACAGTACCTGGAAGAAGCTGTGGTTGATTTTGCTAAAGACAGCATGGGCGGTCAGCTTACTATCCGGGCGCCAAATTCAAGAATGCCAAAAATTTCAGAAGACAGTCCACTTGAGGATCGTATTAATTATATTCTCTACAACGAAATCAATCCTGGTCTTGCTGCCCACGGTGGCAATATTTCACTTGAAGAAGTGACCGAGGACTGCATTGTTGTGCTACGTTTTGGCGGTGGTTGTCAGGGATGCGGCATGGTCGATGTCACCTTGAAAGACGGTGTTGAAAAATCCTTGATGGAACAACTTCCACAAATAAAGGAAATCAGGGATGTGACGGATCACAGTGACCAGGAAAACGCGTACTACAAATAATAAATCAACACAGCGATTGACTTGATGCCATCAATAATTGGTGTAATAGGGGGTAGCGGATTTTACTCGCTCGGTAACGAATCTGATTCGGTTGCCATACAGGTCCTTACTCCTTTTAGTGATGAAGCTGTCGTGTTGGACAAAGAAAGCATTGCTGGTCGTGATATTGTTTTTTTGACCCGCCACGGCAAAAGTCATGGCATTCCTCCCCACAAGGTAAATTACCGCGCCAACCTCAAGGCACTTCAGGAAAGTGGTGTTGAGGGAATCATTGCCATAAATGTTGTTGGTGGAATTACTAAAGCCATGGCGCCAGGTTGTATTGTTATTCCTGACCAGATTATTGACTATACCTGGGGCCGCCAGCACACCTATTTTGATGAACTTGATGCGCCCGAAAATCATATTGATTTTAGCTGGCCCTATGATCTGGCGTTAAGAACGATTCTTGCCGAAAGTGCTGTGTCTTTAGCTTTCACTGTTGAACAGGGTGGTGTTTATGGCTGTACTCAGGGGCCTAGACTGGAATCCGCAGCAGAAATTCTTCGTCTAAAAAATGATGGCTGCGACATTGTGGGTATGACGGCAATGCCTGAGGCGGCATTAGCGCGTGAATTAAAAATCCCCTACGCCAGTATTGCGCTGGTGGTTAACTGGGCTGCAGGGCTGACCGATGAAGAAATTTCCTTTGCTGATATTTCTTCAACGCTGGATGAAGGAATTGGCAAGATCAGACAAATAATTTTGTCAGCGATAACTGCCTTGCCTTGATAGGGTGTTTCAATCAAAAAAACCGCTTTGTTCGGGTAACTGATAAGGTCTGATTTCTACTAATAAACCAATGTTCGGGTGATCGAGAAAGTGTAATTCATTACTTATCATGGCGCGTTCCTGATCCATGTAAGCCAGCCGTTCTACTGAATAATTATTAGCAAGGTTAAATGCTGAAAACGCGCTATTCTGATTGCCGTAAGGCGAATCAGGTAGTTTCCAGGAGGCGTTTGTCACTGCTGTTGAAGCGCTAAACTCAGCTAGCCATAAGCGTGCTTCTACATCTACGCGGTTAACGTTATAGCTGAAACGCAAACTGCCTTCCAGTTCATGATGGTCATCATATTGATTACCCCCTTCAACATAAATCGCTGTTGCCTGTACGCGATTTAAAACTGGCTGGCGCCATACTGCATGAAAAAGTAAACGGTGATCAGCAGACTCACTAATGTCGAGATTGTATTCGAGGAATTTGGCAGCTTCATTGCCCAGTGCTATGAAAGGATCCAGATCAAAGTCAGTAATCCTGAAATCATTGTCTGTAAAGTTATTAGAGGGTCCAATGAATGCAGACCGGCCTTCAGTACCAATAACTCCTGTCAACGCTGAGGGAAAGGACGTTGTAGCGCTGTCATTTTCAAAATCAACCCTGTAATTGCTGCTGGCCGGAATAAGTTGTCTGATCGGGTCGTGGTAGTTAAGTTGTGTTTTTTCCGGGATGACAAGTTCGCTATTTGGCTCACGACTTTCATTACTGAAGATGCT
>JABIPQ010000005.1 GCA_018698975.1 Gammaproteobacteria bacterium | reverse complement strand
TTTAAGCTTGGTGTAGTGGATAACTTATATTTCAGGTCTCGCATCATTATCACTGGCATCGTTATTCCCTGTCTGTTTGTGACTGCGGCGCTGATATGAAACGAATCGCTATCATCGGAGCAGGCCTGGCTGGCCTGACACTTGCCCGCCGTCTGGAAAGCAAGGCGCAGATCACCCTGTTTGAAAAATCTCGCGGTGTCAGCGGTCGTCTGGCTACACGGCGCCTGGGGGAGTTTGAGTTTGATCATGGCGCCCAGTACTTCACTGCACGAAGCAGTGCATTCCAAAAATTCATTGCTCCTTTTATCAGCGAAGGTCTGGTCCAGGAATGGCGGCCCAAGGTATTGACCCTTGCAGAAGGCGAAAAACCAGACAGGCGAGACTGGTTTGAGCCCCACTATGTTGCCGTGCCGCGCATGAGTGGCCTGTGTAAAGTCCTTGCCGGCAATCTGGATATCCGTCTGGACGCACCAATTACCGCTCTTGGCAAAAATGCCGACAATCAATGGCAATTACACTCTGCAGAGACCAACATCCCGGAAGTATTTGACTGGGTAATCAGCACCGCACCGGTGACGCAAAGCATTGCCTTGCTGGGCGAGCATCTTGATTCATCAATCCTTGATCATGATGTCGATATAAAAAATGTCCAAATGTCCCCCTGCTTTTCACTGATGCTGGGTTTCGAGGAAACTATCGATTTGCCCTTCCAGGCGGCTAAAGTAAAAAACTCCGCTATTGATTGGATCATGGTGAATTCTTCAAAACCTGGTCGCCCGGACAAGCCAACACTGGTGATTCAATCAAATAATGCATGGGCACAGACCCATGTTGATAAAGAGAGCCAATGGGTCGGCAATGCCATGCTGGAGGCGCTGGATAAATTATCACTTAATCCCTTGCCAACACCGCTTGTGCAATCAGTGCAACGCTGGCGCTATGCAAGGGTGGAGCAGGCACTGGAACAAGATGCCCTGCTGGACCGAAAAAATCAGCTCGGAGCCTGTGGCGACTGGTGCCTTTCCGGGCGCGTGGAGGGAGCCTTCCTTAGCGCGATCGGCCTGGCGCAACAACTGGAGTTGAGCTTGTGACACGCATTGCCATCATTGGTGCATCAGGGGCCATCGGTAAGGCTTTCGTTGAAGAATATGCTGCGCAGGAAACAAGCGCATGTGTATATGCTTTCTCCCGCTCAGGCACTAACTTTAGTCGCAGTAATATTGTAAATACCACACTCGATCTGGAAGACCCACTGAGTATTGAGGCCGCCACCAAACAAATAAGCGCCGGCAGTCTGGATCTGGTCATTGCCGCCACCGGAATCCTTCACGCTAATGGTGACGCTGGCGGTGAAAAGGCCCTGCAACCGGAAAAGTCCCTGCAGCAACTTGACCCTGAACAACTTCAGCGCGTTTTTGCTATCAACACCATCGGGCCGGCGCTGCTGATGAAATATTTTCTGCCGCTGCTGAATAAAAACAGCCGCAGTGTGTTTGCGGTATTGAGTGCCCGCGTAGGCAGTATCAGCGACAATCGTCTTGGCGGTTGGTACAGCTACCGGGCCTCAAAAGCTGCATTGAACATGCTGATAAAAACCGCTGCCATTGAAACAAGTCGTCGCAACAAAAAGGCCATTATTGTAGGACTGCACCCCGGAACGGTCGACAGCAAGCTCTCCAGTCCTTTTCAGGCGAGAGTGCCTGAAGCCAAACTGTTCACCCCAACGCAGTCCGCTCATTACATGATCAAAGTGCTTGATTCGCTGGACCGGTCACAAACCGGTCTTTGTTTTGCATGGGATGGCAAAGCTGTTCCGGCCTGATGATTTCCTTAAACGCTATACTGCCTGCCTGGTCATGCCTCGAATAAAACCTGATAATTGCAGCTTGTGTGAGCGCCACATAGCCCTCACTTTCCATCACCTGATTCCCCGTAAGGTGCACCGGCGCACATTTTTCCGGAAAAATTTTTCGCGAGAAACGCTGGCACTGGGCATTTACGTGTGTCGTAAATGCCACAGCGGAATTCATAAACTCTACGATGAAATGACACTGGCCAGGAATTTCAATTCCCTGGAAAAACTTCGTGCCGATACGCCACTGGCCCATCATGTGCAATGGGTGGCGCGACAAAAAAGTTAAGACTCATTAAAATTAGTTGCCCAAACTTGGCAGACTACTTCTGAGAGCATCAGCTTCATCACTGAGTCGGTCCTCGGCGTCATCAACAACTTCTTCAGCCTCCTCAACCATAACTGCAACGCTTTCCTGCGCCACATTGACCGCTTCATCAACTCGCTGTCTTGCCTGTTCAGTCGCCACACTAAGATTTTCTTCAGCATTACTCAAAATTTCACTGGCATTGCTTTCCGCAGGGGCGTTTGTTGTTTCAGCAGCACTGGCCGCTTCATTAAGCGCTTCCGGTTCTTCTCCACTGCAAGCGGAGAGAGCTGGCACTATCAACGAAACCAGGAGCAGCTTCGGTAAAAATTTAATTTTCTTTGAATTCATGAACACCTCCATTATTGCACTTCCTATTTAAACAAGTTCTCAAGAGTGTAAAGCATCTCGTAAAAATTTGCTGAAGAGACGCCCAATACAGGAGCCCAACATACTATGCTGAAGCAATAAAAAATCGGGAATTCCCGTGCAAAAACAATCATTTTCTGAAATAATTCACCCCTTCTTTTTTACACCAAACCTGCCATTTATTATCTATTTTTTTCAATTTATTGGTGTAACCAGATGTCTTTCTCAAAGTTAAAAAAATACCAGTAATACAATCCCGGAACTAATCGAGTTTTTATCAATGAGTAGCAGCAGGATATTTGAAGGAACTCTCTTCGTGGTTTGTCTTTTTCTGTCATCACTGGCCGGTGCCCAAAATAATTCCGGTGCTGCCAGCAAATCTGTTCAGGCTTTGATGATTGAAACTGCTCCGGTCATCGACGGCATCCTGGATGAGGCTGTATGGGCACAGGCGACGCCTATCACCGATTTTCACCAGATCCGCCCCGGCGACCAGACCCCCACGTCGGAAGCTACTGAAGTACGCATTGTCTACACCAAAGACGCCATCTATATCGCCGCCCGTATGGATGACAGTAACCCTGAACTTATCGCCTCTCCCACTTTACGCCATGGCCAGGGTCTGGGACCGGATGACCGTCTTATAGTAATTCTTGATCCATTCAATACGCGCCGGACCGGTTATCGTTTTGAAACCAATCTCAATGGCGTGCGCCATGATGCCCTTTACACAACGGTCAGTGACTTTGATGCCAACTGGTCCACTATCTGGGACGTGAAGACAAGTACTTATGAAAACGGATGGATTGCCGAAATAGAGATCCCCTTCAAATCACTTCCCATGGACCCAAGCACCGAGGAATGGGGCTTCAACTTTGGCCGTGGCATTCGCCGTCGCAACGAGGAGATGGCCTGGGTGTCCTTCAACCGCTCCTTCAACCCAAGTATTGCCGGTACCCTGTCAGGAATGCGCGACATGGATCAGGGCGTTGGCCTGGACATCGTTCCTTCCCTTGCCGTAGTGCAATCGAAAAACCACATGGCCGGGACCACTGACGACCAGATGAATCCGTCTCTGGACGCGTTTTACCGACTGACTCCCTCGCTCAATGCCGCTCTCACCATCAACACGGATTTTTCTGCGGTTGAGGTGGACAGTCGTCAGGTCAACCTGGACCGTTTCAATCTGTTCTTTCCGGAAAGGCGCGATTTCTTTCTTAATGACGCCGACCTGTTCCAGTTCGGCAATATCGGCAACGTGGGTAACTCGGCTGATTCAGATAGTGCCCAGCAGAATGCCCGGCCCTACTTTTCACGCAAGATCGGTATCGGCGCTGGTGGCACACCGGTAGATATTGAATATGGCGGGCGCATCAGCGGCCGTGTAGGGCGCTGGAATATCGGCACCCTGGCTATTCAGCAGGATGGCTTGAATGATCTGGATCCCAGCACCCTGCTCATCAGCCGGGTTTCTGCCAATGTGCTGGCTGAATCCAATGTTGGTTTTATTCTCACCGATGGTGACCCTAGCTCCAATCTGGATAATTCTGTTTATGGTGTCGACTTCCGTTATCTAAACACCCGCCTGTCCAGTGGCATGGCCCTGGAAGGCGATGCCTGGTTCATGCGCTCGGACACTGCTGGCCTGGAAGGCGATGATGCATCCTGGGGCTTTGGCGTTCGCTCACCCAACAACCAGGGCATCAGGGCAGGCTTTAACTATAAGGAAGTCCAGGAAAACTTTAATCCAGCCATGGGTTTTGTTAATAACAGCGGTATCCGTGATTACCTTGCCAATGTCGGTTACAGCCATTTTTTCAACCCCGGCGGCCTGCTACAGCAAGCTGAGTTTGGCTTCGATGCCCAACGGGTGAATTTCATCGACGGCGGTTTGCAAACAGAAAAACTGCGTATCACCCTGATAGAAGCCAATACCAGTTCACGCGATTCATTCCGTATACGTACCGCCGTTAACAAGGAAGTAGTGCGCGCCCCTTTCAGGGTTTATAGCGAACCAGGCAGAGATATCTTTATAGAACCTGGTCGCTATGAGTTCAACCGGCGCGGCATACGTATGCAGACAGCAAACCAGCGCCCTGTTTCATTTTTCCTCGGTGGTGGTATTGGCGGTTTTTATAATGGTGAACGCAACAACGTCAACACCAATATTCGTCTGCAGGGTAAAAAGTTTATTATCGAAGCTGGTTATGAATTCAATGACATCTCATTGCCGCAAGGTGATTTCATTACACGTCTGGTTACGCTCAACACCCAGTATGCCTTTTCCTCCAATTTATACTGGGTGAGTCTTGCCCAGTATGACAATATCTCGGAAGTTCTGGGCATCAATACTCGTCTGCAGTGGATTCCGGAAGCGGGTCAGGAAGCCTTCATCGTGCTGAATTACAACCTGGAAGACATCGACAAGGACAATGAATTCCAGTCCATGTCCACTGATCTCAGCGTCAAGTTCAGGTATACCTTCCGCTTTTGAATCAAACCCGGTTTACACAAAAATGCTCAGCGCCTTTCCCATGTTAATACTCCCTGCCACCATTGCTCACAAGGCAAAAACAATCTTTAATTGATCTACAATAAAAATTAATCCTAGTGGAGATTTTTCCATCCGTTACTTGCTAGCCATTCTTCTACCGCCTTTAGCTGTTTTCCTGTGCGGCAAACCAGTCCAGGCCATTCTAAACATCTTTCTTACCCTGGCTTTCTGGGTACCCGGCGTCATCCATGCCTTGTTTGTTGTCCATACGCACCTGGCAGACAAGCGCAACAAGGAACTGATCAAAGCTGTGAAGGAAGCCAAAGGCTGAACAGCCCGGGTAAATTCATCACTGCCGTCCTCCAAATAAGAGAGTCAACATGACATCCACACTTCGCACTCTGTTTTTGCTCAGCACACTATTATTTCTTGGCAGCTGCAGCACTGCCTACTACTCAGCTATGGAGCAGCTTGGTGTGCATAAACGAGACATTCTGGTTGACCGGGTAGAAGAGGCGCGCGATTCCCAGGAAGAAGCCAAGGTTCAGTTCAGTTCTGCCCTGGAGCAATTTTCTACTTTGTTGAATTTTGATGGTGGTGATCTGCAGCAAACTTATGAAACGCTGGAGGGGGAATTTGAGCAAAGCGAATCCAGAGCAGGAGATGTCAGCGACCGTATCCGCGCAGTTGAATCTGTTTCTGCCGACCTGTTTTCCGAGTGGGAGGAAGAATTGGGCCTCTTTACCAATCAGGAATTACGCCGATCCAGTGAAAACAGTTTGCGTGAAACTCGCGTACGCTATCAGCAATTGATTAGCGCCATGCATTCTGCAGAAACCAAAATGAATCCGGTGATCAACGCCTTCCGTGATCAGGTACTTTTTCTCAAACATAATCTCAATTCTCGCGCCATCGCCTCCCTACGCTCGAAGCTGGTCACCATTGAGGGAGATATTTCACAACTGATCAGTGACATGGAAGCTTCCATTGCCGAGTCCAACCGCTTCCTGACTGAAATGGAACTGCTCTGACACGCAGACAGCTCCCTATTCATTTATAGCTCTTACCCATTCCTGCCTGCCCTTATAGACAAGCTGGCCATCTGCCTTTACTCTCTGCTTCCTGCTTGAAAAAACTATTTCCGGGGGAATCATGAGAAAAATTATTCTACTGGCATTTTCCGTTTGTCTGCCGTTAAGCCTGCACTCCAATACAGTCTTTGCCCAGCGTGGTTTCATGGCGCCGCTTTACCTGCCCACAGAGCCTACAACCGTTTCCATTCCTGAAATTACTCCTCTTACCGGCCCGGGCACGCCCTATAACTCCGCCCTGGGACAATGGCCCGGTTATGACATGGAGCACTTTGACTACGTAGCCGACGAATACACGATGTCTGGCAACGCCGACGGCAGTCCCTACACCGCTCGTCTGGTAGTGCGCCGACCAGCAGACATGGCTCGTTTCAGCGGTCTAGTAATTACCGAGCCCATGCATCCTGCGGGTTTTGCCCACGGCTTTGAACACAACAGTGTCTATATTATGGATGAAGGCCATATCGCCGTGGAGATCAACGCCATGGGCCTGGAACATGCCCAGGCACATAATCCACAGCGCTATGCACAAATGAAGGTGAGCAACAATCAGATCAGTGAAATTCTGGCTCAAACTGGCGCTCTGATTAAAAGCGCCAGTAGCCCCATTGCGAATTCAGGCCTGCGCAAGGTGATCCTGTTCGGAACATCAGCCACTTCGCGTATGCTCACTGATTACCTGCCCTCCCATGCAATTTTTAAACAAGCTGATGGCAGCAATATCTACGATGGTTTCATGCCGACTTCCAACGGCACCCGCATCCTGCCGGTGGATGTCCCGATGATTCAAATGCCTACCCAGCATGAATATATGAATGTCGCTACATCTATACAGGATGGTGATACCAATGGTAATGAATTCCGCGTCTATGAATTTACTGGCATCGGCCACCTTATGGCACGACACAATCCGCGCATGACCGCGCAACTGTGTGTCAACAAACCGACTCAATATCCTCTGGAAGTATTTTTTCCTGTGGCTCTGCACCACCTTTTTGAGTGGGTAGATAAAGACACTTTACCGCCCCGGGCTGATCGCGTGCTTGTTGACCGCAATATGAATAATGATGGCTCTTTAATGGTACTGGATGACCATGGTAATCCTGTAGGAGGCATCCGTAATCCTTATGTAGATGTGCCATTTGCGCAATATATTGCAGGCAATACGCTAGCTGATGGTCAGGATGCAGCCCTAAGTGTGGTGTGCAGACTTTCAGTGTATGAAGTACCTTTTACCCAGGCAAAACTTCGTGAGCTATATGGCAGTAAAGCAAATTTCCTCAGCCAGTTTGAAGACAATCTAAATCAACATGAAGCTGCAGGCTGGTCTTTGCCCGTTTACCATGACCTGATCATGGCTGATGCTGAGGCTATTGAATTCTGAATGACTGTAGTCAGGGAAATTTGTTTAGGTTTTACCAATATTGCTATTCACAAAACTTTTCCCCTGACTGCAGCTATGAACTGACGTCTTGCTGCTCGCCCCTTCTGATCTATCCTGAAACCCTATTCATTTCCTGGCAATCCACCAGAGTGTTATATACGTAAAAACAGTATGAATATTTATATCCCTGTGAAAAAAGTAAACAAGCCTGTATTTTCCCTGCTGGCTCTGTTGGTGCTGCCAGTTTTTATTATGTCTGGAGATTTGGCTATGGCCATTGAAGAACCTGATTTTGAAGTGATAAAACAAGAAGGTGATATTGAATACCGCCGCTACTCTCCCTTCATTATTGCGCAAACTCTGGTGAAAGAAGCACAGAGCAGAACCGATTCCAGCAATGTTGGTTTTCGTCGCCTGTTCAGCTATATCACGGGCGACAATACCGGGCAGGAAAAAATTGAAATGACGGCGCCGGTGATTCAACAGGAAGGCCAAAAAAAAGGCGGCGAAAAAATTGCGATGACTGCCCCGGTTCAGCAAGCCCAGAGTGATGAGGGCTGGCTGGTCTCTTTCGTACTACCTTTGAACTACACCATGGAGACTGCGCCAATACCGGACAGCCCTGACATTACCTTGCGGCAGGTCGCTGCACGCATAATGGCCGTGCTCACCTTTTCGGGGCGCTGGTCAGAAAAAAATGTCAGTAAGCATCAGGAAAAATTATTGGCAAGCCTGGCTAGCTCAGATGTCAAAATTATTGGCGAACCAGAGTTTGCTGCATATAACGCCCCTTTCGCTTTGCCCTTTATGCGGCGCAATGAAGTGATGATAGAAGTGGAAATGGAATAAGGATAAATAAAAAAGGGAAACAGAATTTCAATAATCCTGATTCCCTTTTTCGCATACTTTCGCATACTTTCGCATACTTTCACGTACTGCTGTTAATTTGGCTCCGGACCTTTTCGGTCAAGACCCAAAGAGTACTAACCCGCAGCTGATCCCGGCGGCGTGGAAGGCGCCTTGATTTGTTTTTTCATGAGCATCTTGTCCAGAGTTTCCAGAGACATAATGTGATTGTAGATCACTTCCAATGCACCGCTATTGCGCAACTCCAGGAATTGTTCGTCTGGCAATTTCGCCAGCTTCTCGCGATCCACAATATAAAAACCACTCACGTCCTGAGTGGTCTCATCAGCAGCATTCTTGATGGATAAACTCTGGGGAACCAACAGCTCCAGTTCATTAAGTTTGATGACGAACTGTTTAGTCATTTCTTCATGCTGGAATACTTTTACCAGGAATTCCTTCACCTCAAGCATCCACTTGGTTTCGGTACCATCATCATTAAAGATGAGATTACCTTCTTCCATATTGAGAACACTGGCTTGTTCATAGATACCTATAAACAGACGCTCCTTGTTTTCCGGATCAGCCTGCATGGCAAAAGGATAGCAGCGTACTGAAGCAGGATAGTAACCGCCTTTCCAGGTGTTATCTTCAACAAACAGGTTCTCACCTGGCTCAAGTCCCCACATCACTGCAGAGAAGAAGATACCGGTTTCAGGGTCTTTAACAAAAATAATCGGGTAATCGGCACCTGCTTTAACAAATTCAGGTGTGTAGATCTTGGCAAAATGATTCTGTGCAATATGCTCAATATTGCCGATATCCTTAATACGCACCCCTTTATGCGCTGTCGACGTCAGGGAAACAGGTCCAACTGGTTTTTGTGGTTCAGCCATTAAAATTCTCCCCTTTTTTGGGCATTAATTATTAGTGATAAATTGGCAAAGCGCGCAGTATAACAAGTTGCGGGTGGCATGTTACAGGATAAAAATGAAAAGTTTTCCGTCCAGGCGACTTAGGACTTTTGCGATAGAGCATTGCGGTACCAGCGCATCACCACGCGCCGCCACCACACAATCAAGCCGCTGATAAACATAACAGTAGGTAATAAGCTGGCAAGAATCCAGGCCCAGCGTGCAAAAATATTTTGGCCGCCAGGCTCCGCAAAATGGACATCACGGAAAAATCCCAGCACTCCCCCCCGATTCCTGAAGCCTGCCTCGGCACCGCCAAACCACTCTATGATTGAATTCATTTGCTGCGGAAAGCCTAATTGAAAACCGGATACTCCCCAGGCAATCATTAGAATCAATGCCCAGAAGCCGATAAAACTGTGTAGCTGCCAGAGCGTCCCGCGCGAGCTGCCAGGCAAAATTATCAGCCCTTCCCACCAGCGCCGCTTCCCCTGCCACCAGATCAGTAAGCCAGTGAAACTCATCAATACAAACAAAACGCCGCCGACACCATTCACCTTGCGACCAAGCTCTCTCCCCAGCAGCAGTTCTGTATGAACACTCGCCACCCATTCCACAGCCTTGATCATCCAGGGCCGGGCAAGCCCGTTATCCTCTCCGGTGTATTGATTGAAATAATGGGGAATAAACTCACCGTCTTTTTCCAGCACAATGAAGGTGGCATCGTCTTCATTGAACGCTTCAATGGTGAAGCCCAGATTATAGCCGGCATAAACCTCAGCCATGCGCGCTTTTAAGGCATCGCCTTCCAGTGGCGAGGTATCAAGAGGCTCCAGGGTTTTTGGTTCAAACCAGGTATAGAAAGGCGATTTCAGCAAGATCGCCGTACCGCTAACTGAGATCACCAGTACATACAGACCGAAAGCGATGCCCAGCCATAAATGCACCTGGAATAAAGCGCGGCGCAACAAATGTGTTTGTGGGGCCTGAAGCCAACGTTGCCATGTATTCATTGGTAAGAGTTGACCTTAAAGAACTGGCAGAACCGAAAGAATAAAATCCAGCAAGATTATTGCTCGCCTGCTTCTGGCGGTGCTCCAGGCCCAGTAGAGCCGGCAAACAGACGCTCACCATTGGGCAATGTGACATCGCGTCCATTTGCCCGCATGGAACCATCACGAGCCTGGTAGCCTTCCACAATGACATCAGTCCCGCTAACGATAGAATCCTTGCGCCAGCCACGTCGCACCAGCACTCCCGCAGGGCCGGCTTCCACCATCCAGGTATCTACCGAACCATCGTCATTACTAACATCTACATGCAGCCAGGAATGCGGATTAATCCATTCCATTCGATTGATCTTGCCTTCCAGTCGCACTGGTTTGGTGGCATCAAATTCTGCCGAAAAGGCGTGATGAGCAAAAGCCGGCAGCGCCGCTAAAGGCAGCCCAAGAATTATGATGCACATTGTTATCCACTTTTTATACATTGCCCCACCCTTTTATCTTTTATCTTATAACTTGCGACTTATCAGGCGAACTGCGTTCGCCATGTCGGATATCGGCCTGCGGCCATCTTCCGCCCTACATTCTTTCCGCTTTCCGCTTTCCACTTTCCACTTCTATTGCGTTTCGCTATCGCGCGCACCACTTAAAATGTTAGACATGGCGTAGTTGCCTTCATGGCAAGCGTACTCCACCAGATCATATTGTGCATTATCCAGCACTAGAGGAAACATGGCAGTCCAGGGTTGGCTCCACACTTCCGGGTCATCAACAGTAAACTGGTATTGTAATAAGTTCGGCGCCACGCGAGTAAAGCGTTCTGTCAGCACCATATTTTCACTGGAGCCCTGAAAGGATACTCTGCCATTAAAGTTTCGCGTCTCAATTACCAGGGAATCTTCTTCCCACCAACCGCGGGGCTCCCCCAACCACTGTTTAATATTTTCATTAACTGGTGGCGCATCGATGGGGATAATCCGGTTTTCATGAATCATTTCTTTTTGAATCACCACGCTGCCCGGTCCCTGCACAATTTGCAGACCATTGTTATACACCGTGGGCATCATATGATTGGGCAGACCCTGGGTAATACAACGCACCCATGAATTCAAATCTTCCGGCCCAGCCGGAACCGGTTGTCCCTGATTTCTCCCAGCTTGCTGGCGCGCCAAAGCCGCATCTGTCAAAGAAGGCAGGCGGCCATCAGGAGGATCAATAATCATCGCTACCTGAGTCAGCGGTGCATTTTTGGTATAGCCCAAAGTGGTATCACGCCACTCTCTTTCATAACCCCAGATACTTCGTAAAGTACCTCGTTCTCGGCGGGCAGCTGCTTCCACCTGGCTCAGAGCTTCAGTAGCAGGGACATCTTCCGGACGTTGCAAGGGAATACCATGGGCTGCATCACCAGACCAGATACCTTGAATATCCGGTTCCCCCCACGGCGTCAGCGGAGCCCGATAATCCTCAATCTGAGTCAAAGATTCCGCGTTGTCAGCTACCAGTGCCAGCCCGGCCCAGCCGTTTTCAACCAGTGCCAGACGCACATTGTCCGGCCCTGTCATAAAAGCCCTGCGTGCCTGGCTGCGAGCATTGGCCGGTACCGAAAGCGATTCAAGCAGTGGCTTGTCTTGATTGGCAAGACTTGTTACCAAGGCGTTCAGATCAGCATCGGTGAACGCAATATGATCCAGCGCCCTGCCCTCGGTAGGTGCAGGTTCCACGGCATCATGCACGCTGACCAACAACCAGGTCTCATCAAATTTCAAACCTTCAAGGGAGGCGGTTACATTGCCGCGCTCACCACCAAATGCTGATTCATACCAGGCAAGGGTATCAGCGGGATTTGTGGCACTCAGATGAATGTGATGAAAGCCTTCGTGCTCAGGGTCTTGTACCAGCTCAATACTGGTGCCCCAGGGGTCAAATATAAAGCCCACCTTGAAGAAGCCCTCAATATCACGCCAGGCACTGCCATCATCAAAGCGCTGCAAGCGCACGCCCATACCGCCAACACCAATTTTTTCCAGTTCATCTATTTTTGCTGCCACATCAGGAAAGGAGAAACTGATGTGATCAACGCCGGTTCCCTGAGTCGTCCCCAGGATAGGACGGGCCATAAACTCTATATCCATGCCATGACAATTAACCGCTTCATCACGACCAGCTATAGCTTCGCAACCAAGAAAGCGTGTATACCAGTCAACTGCCTGCAAAGGGCTGGGTGCTGCCAACTGGATATGGCTGATGGAACCAGCCTGACCTGACAACGGCAGCAAACTCAACAAAACAATCAGCGCAGAAATGGGAATTCTTCTGGTCATCATAATTATTCCTCCTCCGAATTTGCAGCGCGCCGCAAATGTCCATAAAGAATTTCCTCGGAAAATTCCACACACTTATATTCCAGTACCCGGGCATTTTCTTCCAGACGACGGTATAAAGGCATGCTTATAGTCCATGGTCTGGTGAACACCTCAGGATCTTCAATGGAGGCTTCGTACATCAGGGCAGTGCTGTTGATAGGTGTATAACGTTCCACAACATGCAGGCTACTACTGGCAAAATTACCAGCCCGATCAAACCAGGATTGACCATTAAAGCCAGCGGCATCCACCACCAGGGTGTCACCCTCCCAACGACCATGGGAACGACCCATCCAGGAGTCAATCGGCGCTGCTTCAGGGTTTTCCTTATCCATATGAATAGTGCGACTGGCCTCGGCAAAGCCGTAGACCATCATTATTTTTTTGTCACCATGTACTATCTGAAAAGGATAAGGAAGATAGGTAGCACGCGGCACACCAGGCAGAAAACATTTAATCTCCGGATCCGCAGTGAAGCGATTGGCAAAATTCTGTTGTTTCTGATCAAGCGCCCATGCCTGATAGGGAATTTCGTTGCCAGTCACTACGCCCAGCCCGGGAGGCATTGCCCCGATAGCACCAAACTCAGGCGGCCCGGCGACGGGACCATGGTCCTGAATATCCCAGTGAGCAGTGCCAATGGCCTGCCAGACCCCATTCAGGTCGGGATGCCCATCCCAGGCCCGCGGAAACTCTGCATCAGCAGCATGGCCTGCAGTCGCCAGTAGCAGCAAATTCAATATGCCGGATTTAAACAAAGATTTCTGCACAGCCTGCCCCCTGCTGATCACTGGTAATTATTACCTGACTATAAATAATGCCATTATTTCAACACAGGATGATGACCCGATTAAGTGGGTAATGTCCAACCCTTCGTTCCGGAATCTGTTGAGGTGTGCTGCAAGCGCTCCATGCAACTATGTTCTGGTGCTTTATTTAACCGTTTAAATTGTCCATTCCTGAATCTGCAAAGCCCATGATTTATCAGGGAATTTGTTGCCGTAATCAATAAAACTGGTAGAATTGCGGCCTTTTGGCCGTGCTGGACTTATTTTCATCCCCGGCACTTACTTTTTAAAACACCAATAAAATCTGAATCTCATGAAAAAAGCGTATTCACTTAAAGCAGGTATCGCCCTGGCACTGATCACCTCAAGCCCGCTGGTATTTGCCACCAACGGATATTTTACTCACGGCCTTGGCACCAAGAACAAAGCTTTAGCCGGTGCCGGGACTGCCACACCACAGGAAGCCATGGCTACCTCGGTGAATCCAGCTTCTGCGGTTGTGCTGGGGAATAAATTCGAAAGCGGTATTTCACTTTTTTCACCACGACGCTCCTATGCCGCCACCGCGAGCCTGGCTAACGGCCAGGGTGGTGCCTTTACCATTGATCCCGGCAATGTGGACAGCGGAAGTGAATATTTCCCAATTCCATATATTGCCCGTACCTGGGACTTGAATGAAGACACAGCGATTGGCCTGTCCTTCTATGGTCGCGGCGGCATGAGTACCAATTACACTGGGGGCTCGGCGACTTTTGATCCCGATGGCCCTGGACCAGCTCCGGTGATGAGCTTACCTGGTGCCTATGGGGCTGGAAAAGCAGGCGTAAATCTGATGCAGGCCTTTACCGATATCACTTATTCCAAACGCAATGGTGATCTGGCCTGGGGAGCAGCACTTGTTTTGGCAGGACAGGCCTTTAAAGCAGACGGCTTTGCCAGCTTTACTCCATACACAGAAACCTTCGCGGCTTCTGGAGGCACAGCACCAGCCAGGTCGCTGAGCAACAATTCGCGCGACTTCGCTTATGGTGCCGGTTTCAAACTCGGATTTATCTGGGATGCTTCGGACAGCATTAATCTGGCCCTGAGCTATCAAAGCCAGATCAAGATGTCAGATTTCGATGACTACAGTGACCTGTTTGCCCAAGGTGGCGGTTTTGATATTCCTGCCAGTGTTCGTGCTGGCGCTTCCTTCTCTATGACCCCAACCTCCATCCTGCATTACGACATTGAGCACACGCAGTTCAACGAGATCGATTCTGTAGGCAATCCACTTTCCAACCTGTTCAGCTGCCCAACCGCGGGTGCAGGTGGTACTGACCTGGGTTCGTGCCTCGGTGGTGATCGTGGCGCCGGTTTTGGCTGGGATGATATGACCACCCACAAAATAGGCTACCAGTGGCAGCCCAGTGGTATGGAAGACTGGACCTTGCGCGTTGGTTTTAGCCACGGCAAACAGCCCATCAGGGATGAGCAGGTCCTGTTCAATATGATGGCACCGGGGGTGATCGAAAATCACTTCACTACCGGCTTTACTCACGTGATGGATAACGGCAAGGAATACAGCTTCAGCGTGATGTATGCGCCAGAAAAGAAAATCAGCGGGCCAAACCCTTTTGATCCAACACAGAAGATCGAATTAAAAATGCATCAGTTTGAAATTGAATTCGGGTATAGCTGGTAACAACGAAAACGGAAAAAGATCAGAGCAACTATTAAATTTTAGTTAAGCTTACTGGACACCAAACGATTTAAACTCACGCCTGATTCTGCTGCCTGGATAGTCAGCATACGGTGGGTTTCCGGTGGTACACGTACAACAAATTTACCACTGAATTGTCTTGCGGCAAAAGGCTGCGGAATGTCTTCATTATTTTTCTTCATCTGGGCTACACATTGCCGAACCAGTTTTTTTATTCCCGCCAGAGCGGCTTCCTGGGTCTCATCAAGCCAGCTCAAACTGGCAAACTCTGCGCATAAACCCACATATTCCAGATCCTCCTCGGACCAGGTAACGCGATAGGTATATTTATCAATTACTCTTGCCATCACGCTCCTCCATTAAAGCTGTTGCCTTCAACACCTGCCTGACCTGACAGGCTTTCGCATACCCCGTTTATTCTGGATATTTATCCTGGGATCACCCCGCCAAGGAGTCGAATATATTCTATGGCTTGACCCAGTATTTCTGGCCTTGCCAAACCAGCTATCACATATTTTGCAAAGATCGCCAAAACACACTCCCTGCGGATTGCTTTTCATCTGTTCAAGTATGTATTCAAGGCTGGCCACAAATGATATCACTATTGATACTAATATTTAATCTGAATTTTCGCCCTCTCAATCCAGTACCGATTCAGCCTGTCTGCCACATAAGCTGTTAAAAGAATCGACTCGTTAAAGCTTTTACTTATTTTTGCTTATTGCATATTTTTTTTCCTTTATCCTTTATCCTTTATCCCGTCAGAAAAATTCACAGCTATAAAAGACAGTCACTAAAATATAAAGGACCTGAATTGTCATCCCTGAAAGCCTTTTCCCTGCTCGACCTTGCCCCCATCATCGAGGGCGCTAGCGCCCGTGATGCCCTGGTTAATTCCCGCGACCTTGCCCAGCATGCCGAGCGCATGGGGTATAAACGTTACTGGATGGCGGAACACCATAACTCTACCGGTATTGCCAGTGCCGCCACTTCTGTTGCACTTGGCTATGTGGCCGAAGGCACCAGCACCATTCGAGTGGGCGCGGCGGGCGTGATGCTGCCAAACCATTCACCCATGATCATTGCCGAACATTACGGCACGCTTGCTTCTTTATATCCGCAGCGTGTGGATTTGGGATTGGGCCGCGCCCCTGGCACCGATGGCAAAACGGCTTATGCCATCAGACGGGATAATTTTCGTGCTGATGAAACTTTTCCCCAGGACGTACAGGAGCTGCAGGCTTATTTCCATGAGGGCTACCACAACATCAAAGCCGTCCCCGGTCATGGTTTGCATGTGCCTTTATGGATATTGGGCTCAAGTCTGTTCGGTGCCCAGCTTGCTGCAGCATTAGGCCTGCCGTATTTATTCGCCTCTCACTTTGCCCCCGATCAGCTTGATCAGGCACTGGCCATTTACCGTGAACAGTTCAAGCCATCGGCACAGTTAAGCGAACCTTATTGTGGCGCTGCAATCAACTGCTTTGCCGCTGATAGCGATGAAGAAGGTCGAGCCCTTATGCGTGGAGTGATGCAGGGCTTTATCTATTTACGTCGCGGCCAGCCCGGCCCCTTGAAGCCCCCGGCAGAAAATTTATCCGACATTGCCTCCCCCCAGGAAATTGCCATGGCTGAACAGGTATTGTGCGAGTCAGCAGTAGGATCGCGACAATCAGCGAGCAGTTTTATCGAAAGATTCCTGGAAAGAACCCGGGCAGACGAGCTGATACTCACCTGTCATTGCTATGACCATGAGGCCAGAGTGAAAAGTTTCGGCATTGGGGCGGATATTCTAAAAAGCCTTTAAAAATACTAAAAGAGCCTATTTACTGGCTTAAAAACAAGAATCGCGTTACCTTGCGCGCTTTTCCAGTCTCTGAACCGCTATGACATCTACCGCTTTTTCCAGCCTGTCCCTTTCTCCGGAATTTCTCGCCAATCTGGAATCCCTGCAATATAAAGAAATGACCCCCATTCAGGCCCAAAGCCTGCCGGTCATTTTCGAAGGCAAGGACGTCAAGGCCCAGGCCAAAACCGGCAGTGGCAAAACAGCGGCCTTCGGCATTGGCTTGCTAAATAAATTAAGGCCACAGGATTTTATTACCCAGGCGCTGGTGCTTTGTCCAACTCGCGAGCTGGCAGACCAGGTCAGCAAGGAGCTTCGACGCCTGGCGCGCCCCATCACCAATATCAAAATCCTTACCCTGTGTGGTGGCACACCGATCGGGCCACAATTCGGTTCACTGGAACAACACTCACCACATGTGGTGGTTGGTACTCCCGGACGAATTCTTAAACATTGCCAGAAAGAAAAACTTAACCTGGATGATGTGGTCACACTGGTACTGGATGAAGCTGACCGTATGCTGGACATGGGTTTTCTGGAAGACATCAGCGCCATCATCAATTACACCCCGAAGCAGCGCCAGACTTTGTTGTTCTCTGCCACCTATCCCGAAGAGATTCAGCACATCAGCGAAAATGTGCAAATCAGTCCAGTGACTATCCAGGTAGAAAGCCGGCATGACGACAGTGTTATCCGACAGCAGTTTTATGAAGTAGACAGAGGCCATAAAACCGAAGCGCTGATCAGCCTGTTAAAAAAGTACCAACCCGAATCCTGCGTAGTGTTTTGTCAGCGCAAACAGCAGTGCCAGGAACTGGCTGATGAATTACGCCAGAAAGGCTTTCATGCACTGGCTCTGCACGGCGATCTGGAACAAAAAGAACGTGACCGGGTATTGGTGCGTTTTTCCAATAAAAGCATTCAGGTATTAATCGCCACCGATGTGGCTGCCCGCGGCCTCGACATCAAGGATCTGGCAGTGGTAGTTAATTACGAAATATCACCGGACCCGGAAATATATATACATCGAATTGGTCGTACCGGTCGCGCTGGCAAGGAGGGTCTCGCACTAAGCCTGTTCCTGGCCTCTGAAATCAGGAAGGTACAGGCAATAGAAGCCTACCTGGAAAAGCCCCTGTTATTTAAAAGTATCCCGCCAAGTACCGATAGTCAGACTCCCAAACCAGGCATGGTGACTCTCATCATTGACAGCGGCCGGAAGAATAAAATGCGCGCCGGTGACATACTCGGTGCACTAACCGCCAATAAAGTCATAGCAGGCAATCAGATTGGAAAAATCGATATCTTTGATTTCGTATCCTATGTCGCGGTGGAAAGAGAAATTGCCAAAGGTGCCCTGGCGATTTTATCGGAAGGCAAAATCAAAGGCCGAAAAGTCCATGTAAGAAGAATGTGAGCACCAGTCAATCAATAAGACACTTAATTAGCGCTCTCCGCTTTGCTTACATCCCTTCTGTTTATTTCCAGTATTTGGTTCGATAATTAGCCATTTACAGTAAACTCTGGTAAAAAATCGGTTCAGAAAATAATGACACCTTCCTATGTTATTTTCCTGGATGAATAATGAAAGCTAACTTAAGGCAATCCGTGTTTAAAACACGCCTTAATCTGTCAAGACAACAGGGTCTTGCCGGTCTTCTCTCCCTATGCTTATCAATGGCACTTCATGCCCAGAGTGCAACACCTGACTCACTCTATCTGGATAATCTGAATGAGTATTGTGTCACGTGTCACAATTTAGACGATTATGCCGGCAGCCTGGATCTGAGCTTGCTGCTTAGCGAAGAAATTCCTCTCCACGCCGAAACCTGGGAAACGGTAATTCGTAAATTGCGCGCCGGCATGATGCCTCCGCCCAGTGAACCCCGCCCTGAATGGTTGCAATACCTGTCCCTGACGCAATGGCTGGAAAATCAAATAGTGTGAGTTCAACCGGTCAGTGCAACACATGCGTTAAATCTATCAGCCGGGGTTTCGTATTCCAAGGTCTTTCTAGGCCTTTCATTTAATTCCCTTGCTATCCAGTCCAGCTTCTT
>JABIPQ010000040.1 GCA_018698975.1 Gammaproteobacteria bacterium | reverse complement strand
CTTCGCTCCTCTCTTTGCTGTGTTAGTTCTATACTTTCCTGGAATTTTTATTTAGACACCACTCACATGGTGTCAAGCCACTCAAGAACATGCCCGGGTGGCGAAATTGGTAGACGCAAGGGACTTAAAATCCCTCGGAGGCAACTCCGTGCCGGTTCAAGTCCGGCCCCGGGCACCAATCATTGTCACCACCAATAGTTACTACCTGCAGTCACTACTTGCAATCCTTTCGTCCAAACCTAATCAGCAACCAAAAAGTTAGCCAAACACCTTGTATGGCAAAGCTCTCCGATACTGCCTATACTCAAGCCCAGTAGTTTTATTTATCAAATTTATTTTTAAAAAACATCTAAAACATGAGGCTTCCAATGATTCGTTACACAACGATTCCCGCAATACTATCTCTGCTACTTCTGGTTTCCTGTTCAAATGAGAGTGAGGCGCCAGTAGCGACACAGGCCGGGGCTGAGACCAATGCAGGTCCTTCCATAGAGGAAGTATCTGTGGCCATGGGGCTGGATAATGTGGACTCTTTAATGTTCACCGGGACAGCCTGGCGGATTCGCAACAGCTTTCGGCAAACACTGACGGCGAGTCCACCCTGGCCGGAACGCGATCAAATCAGTAACTGGACCCAGGCTATCGACCTCAATGCGCCTGCAATGTTAGGGAGTGGCGATACCTTTTCTTCAAATCTGTTTTTTGATCCGCCTGCTGTCGGTACGCATGTCATCAACGTACCTGCTAATACAGAGTCCTGGCGTCAACAACTGGAAATCTGGTTAACACCCTGGGGTTTTGTAAAAGGAGCGCAACGCTTTGAAGCTCAAAGCAGTGCTGTAGAAATGGATGGTATTTCCTATACCATGTTCACCTTCTTGTCGCCGGAATCGATGATCTCACCCTCTGGCATGCGCTATACCGTTAACGGCTATGTTAATACCGATAATCTGGTAGTGCGCACAGAAACCTGGGTGGAAGATGCCTTTATGGGAGATATGCGCGTAGTCGGTGTGTATGACGATTATATGAGTTACAACGGACTTATGGTGCCTTTGAGTATTGAGCAGCAACGCGGTGAGGGCGGGGTGTTTGGTATTGATGTGAGTAGCGCTTCAGCCAACCCGACTAATCTGTCAAGTTTGATTCCAGCGCCTGAAAGCAGCGCTGGAGAGCGAGGATCGCCACCTGCCAGTGAGGTCCCTGCAGATCTTACGCAAGCGCTGGGTGATGGTGCCTGGCTTGTCGGTGGTGGCTATCAAGCCATGGTTGTTGAGTTTACTGATCACCTGGCAGTATTTGAATCAGGACAATCAGAATCCAGAGGTGAACAAATAATTCAGCAGATCCGTGACAATATCTCTGACAAGGAAATTCGCTACATTATCAACTCACACCCCCATTCTGACCATACTGCAGGTCTGGTGCCATTTATCAGGGAAGGGGCAACACTGGTAACTCATGATAATAATGTAGATTTCCTGCGTATGGCTTTAACTACTTCCCGGACTTTATTAGGCGAAGAAACATTTGTGCCGGAAGTAATGGGTATTTCCGGGGTAGGTGTGATGGAAGATGAAAGTAATCGTATTGAACTCCATGCGGTACCCAATCTTCATACTGATGGCATGCTGGTTGCCTTACTGCCATCTCAGGGTGTTTTGTTTCAGGCTGATTTCACTCTTCCGCAGCCCGGTGCTGAAGCAAATCCTTTTGTAAAAACTCTTGCGCGCTATATTGAGGAAAGTGATGTGCAGTTTGAGCAATATTTGGCGGTACACGCAGCCCAGGTGGAGCAAACCAGGAATGATCTGCTTGCCACTATTGCTAACGAATGAGAACTTGAAAGCAGCGATATGCACAGCTTGTCAGTTATAGCTGTGGTAATGTCTCAGGAGGGGTTATTTCGGTATAAACCGGTTTGTCTCGTAATTAATTGGCAACTTCATGGAAGATTGTGAGACAGGACAAGTAATTAACAAGACAAGATAGCTTATCCTTTTATCCTATGAATGATGATGAATATTTGGAAAGACGTAAGGAATTGGTTTCGGGCCAGGAGCGGAAACGCTCAAGTTTTTATCCTTTGTTAATGGGTGTCTTTTTTGTGATGATTATCATTAATGTAGCGATGCTGGCGATCAACAATACATAAACCAGATATAGCACAATAGTCCTGAACTCTGTTTTAAATTACTTGTTTTGAGCACTCTCTTGCCAGGCGGCCAGAAGTTTATGAATCATTTTTCTCCTGAAAAAAGTGTGGATTATTGTTGATAAAATCTTCAATCCAGCGTTCGAGAAAAGAATCAGTTTCTCGGGTCTGAATATACCCCCAACCCAAAAATGAGATAATTGCTGCTCCGATTACATCTACAATGAGATCCCACATTGTGTCCTGCAAACCGCTTTTTTGCATATTCAGTCCTAACACCCGATCCATAAAGTATTCAAATATTTCCCAGATTGTGCCCATTCCTACAGCAAACATAAAAGCAAAAAAGGCAACAAAGCCGGGCTTTAGGTCTAAATCTATTTCCTTTTTCTCGTTCAATATATAGACCAGCAAAAACCCCAGAATGCCTAAAAGAAAAGCTGAGCCACTATGTAACACCAGGTCCCACCACCAAAACCGGGTATAGTAACCTTGAGATTCGCCCAGGAAGAGTGACATATAAAGAAAAATTACAGCGAGTGTTTCAAAGCCGTGTGGAATCTGTACGTCGAAACGCTTGCCCAGAATCAGAGGTAAAAAAGTAATAAAAAGAATGATGAGAATCTCTGCCATTGCCTGATAACGGCCCTGGAAGAACATAAGTGACGCGCCAATCAACAGACTTAACTTCAGGAAAAGAGAAAGTCGCCGATGAATATACATGGCAAATGTTTCCGGACTAAAACGAGATTTCCAAATATTCATGCGTATAAACAATTAATGGTCTAAACAGAGATTAGCAGGATAATGCCACGTAGTTAATATAAGGGTTAATAAATAGTCAATCGAGCTCCGGGCAAAGAAAATACTTTAAGATGGAAACTATGGAATACCTTAACAGCTTTTATTCCCTGACTGGCACTCTTAATTGGTCTAAAGATGGGGCTGTTTACATAAAAAGTTTATAATTCCTTATGATAAGTTTTCTTGAGGCAGTTTGGGCAAATGAAACTCTGGTGTGGACACTGGGTTTACTTTCGCTGTTATTTTTTATTATTACTTTGATAATAATACCCTGGCTGATTTTACAGATACCCGATGATTATTTTACCGAGCAGAAACGTCATTCTTTCCTGGATAGCTCTCATCACCCTGTTTTAAAAATACTTTTGTTGGTGCTGAAAAACCTTGCAGGCGCATTTTTTCTGCTTCTGGGGTTCGCACTCCTGGTATTGCCTGGCCAGGGTCTGCTAACCATATTGCTTGGCATGGTGATGATTGATTTTCCTGGAAAGTATCGTCTGGAGCGTTGGTTTGTTCAACGAAAACCCGTCTTGCGTTCAATTAACTGGTTGCGAAATAAAGGTAACAAATCACCAATACAGATATAATTCCAACAAGAAATAATGGGCTGTTTACCTTTTTTTAAAATATGCAGGCAGTCACTTCATTGAATAAGATGTATTAGAAATATTGCTATGACAGTTTTAAGTGTAAACCTGAATAAAATTGCATTATTGAGAAATTCCCGTGGTCGAAATTATCCATCTGTGGTGGATTTTGCCGGAAAGTTTATCTATCTGGGAGTACAGGGTATTACGATTCACCCACGTCCGGATGAGCGGCACATCACCAGAAAAGATACCTATGAACTGGCTGATTTTCTTCAATCTCATGAAAAAATAGAGCTGAATATTGAAGGATATCCCAATGAGGAGTTCCTTAGGCTGGTTGAAGATACACGACCTGATCAATGCACATTGGTTCCTGATGCTATTAATCAACTTACCTCTGATCACGGTTGGAATTTCAACGATCAAGCTGAATTTCTAGACACTGTGCTCAAGCAGATCAATGACTGGGGAGTGCGTAGCGCCGTATTTCTTGATCCTGATTTAGAGCAGGTAGCATTGGCGGCACAATCGCCGTGTCAACGGATTGAGCTTTATACAGAAGCCTATGCACAATCCTGGGGAGGCGACTCTCAGGCACAGGTCCTAAACAGATACAGAGATGTTACGGCCAAGGCACAGGGCCTTGGTTTGGGCGTTAATGCTGGTCATGACCTTGATTTACAGAATTTACCCGCGTTTCTTACCATCCCCGATATTCTGGAAGTATCCATTGGTCATGCGCTGATCGTGGAATGCATTGAGAGCGGTATGCAGAGCGTCGTGCAAAGATATCTGGAAATCTGCCATGGCTGCTAGAGAGGTGAAAAAAGAGCTTTTTGGACGCTTGCGAGGAATTCTTGATGCCAAATATATTCTTACTACAGAAGAACAGCTCAAGCCATTTGAATGTGATGGATTATCCGTTTACAAAGCCTTGCCGATTGTTGCTGTTTTGCCCGGGACGGTGGAAGAGGTTCAGGCAATTATTAAAGTCTGTTATTCCCTGCGTATTCCTTTGGTGACACGAGGGGCCGGAACCGGTTTGTCTGCAGGTGCCAAACCTAATCCGGAAGGGCTGTTACTGGTCATGACACGTCTGAATAAAATTCTCAGTATTAATACCATCACACAAACAGCAGAGGTTCAGCCAGGCGTAAGAAATCTCGCTATTTCAGAAGCTACCAAAGAGCATGATTTGTTTTATGCACCAGATCCTTCTTCGCAAATTGCTTGCTCAATTGGCGGTAATATAGCTGAAAATGCAGGTGGTGTTCATTGTCTGAAATATGGACTGACCGTCCATAATATTATTCAACTTAAGGGTTTTACCATGGAAGGGGAGCCCGTGACTTTAGGAAGTGGTGGCCTGGACAATGTCGGGTTTAATTTACAGGCCTTGATTATTGGTTCTGAAGGCATGCTCATGGTGGTGACAGAAATTACCGTTAAATTATTGCCCCTGCCTCGCCATACTGAAGTAATGCTTGCAGCTTTTGATAGTGTTGAAACAGCAGGTAATGCTGTCAACAAAATAATAGCAGCCGGCGTTATTCCCGGCGGGCTTGAAATGATGGATAACAATGCCATTTGTGCGGCGGAAGATTTTGCCCAGGCAGGTTATCCCAGAGACGCTGCGGCTATTTTACTAATAGAAATTGATGGTAGTAGCAGCAATGTAGAAGAGCAATTACAGACAACACGGGAAGTGTTACAACATGCAGGGGTGGTCTCTGTGAAAGTTGCCCGTAATGCCCAGGAAAGGGCTTTATTCTGGAAAGGCAGAAAGAATGCCTTTCCTGCTGTTGGGCGCATTTCACCGGACTATTACTGCATGGATGGCACCATCCCCCGTAAATCTCTGGCAGAAGTGCTGGGCTATATTTCAGCGCTGTCCAATGAATACGGTTTCGCTGTCGCGAATGTATTTCATGCCGGCGATGGTAACTTGCACCCCTTGATACTTTTTGATGCCAATATTGACGGTCAGCTGGAATGTGTTGAAGCTATGGGTGCCAAAATTCTTGAAAAATGTATTGATGTTGGCGGGACAATTACCGGTGAGCATGGTGTCGGTCTGGAAAAAATTCGACAAATGCCCTTGCAGTTTACTGATGGCGAAATCAATCAGTTTCATGACTTAAAAGCGGCACTAGATCCTGCCAACTTGCTAAATCCCGGAAAAAATATTCCCTTGCTGAAGCATTGCCAGGAATATCGTGCTCTGGCAAAAAATCTTGTGCCAAATCGTCTTCTTACCCAACAAAGCCCGGATTGAACACCATCTGATTCATCAATTGCAAAGCACTAGCCCGAGTTAATATGCAAGACAGCGCACATATACTTCAGCAACAAGTACAGCAAGCTCGCACCGAAAAGCAGGCTTTGGTTATCAGTGGCGGGCAGAGTAAAAATTTTTACGGCTACCCGATTGTCGGTGAACAACTCAACACCACAATACATACCGGAATTATTGACTATGAACCTACCGAGTTAGTGTTGCGCGCCAGAGCGGGGACGCCTTTAAAAACGATAGAGAAGGCATTACTGGAACATCAGCAGGTTCTGGCATGTGAACCCCCTCATTTTTCTGATAATGCCACTCTAGGAGGAATGGTTGCAGCAGGGCTATCTGGTCCTTCACGGCCTTATCGGGCATCAATACAGGACACGGTCCTTGGCGCAACGATCCTCAATGGCAAGGGCGAAATTCTCAGTTTTGGCGGTAAAGTCATGAAGAATGTTGCTGGCTACGATGTATCCAGATTAATGGTTGCTTCATTGGGCTGTTTGGGACTTATTTTAGATATCACTCTGAAAGTGATTCCTGCAACGCCAGCAGAAACCAGCTATGTATTTACAGTGGAAAGCAATAAGAGCGTTGCTCTTATCAATGATATGCGTAAGCAGGGCTTGCCTGTAACTGGCACGTGCCAATTTCAGGGAGAACTGATAGTACGCTTTTCTGCCGGGGTCAAAGAAATCTCAATAATTAAAGACATGCTGAACAAGCACTACAGCTTTATTGAATGGAAAAAACTTGAAGAACAGGAGTTTTGGAGCAATTTACGTGAACAGAAAAGTAAATTCTTTGATCAGAACAATTCCCTTTGGCGCTTGTCAGTCCCTGCAGATGCTAACATTGAAGCTGTAACAAAGCAGACCGGAAATCTTTTGACAGAGTGGGGAGGATGCTTGCACTGGTTGAAAACAGATATGCAGCCAGCTGACATATTCACACATATGGAAAAAGTGAATGGTCAGGCTACTTTGTTCCGAAGTGCAAACATGCCATCACCTGAAAACATTTTCCAACCCCTTACTCCATCTCTTGCGCAATGGCACAAGCGATTAAAAGAAAGCTTTGATCCTGATGGAATTTTAAATCCTGGAAAAATGTATGCCCAGTTCTGAGTAATAGAGAATGCAGACTCACTTGCCAGCAAAATTACTTGAAACGCCAGACGGAAAAGAAGCGGACCGTATTTTGCGCTCCTGTGTCCATTGTGGTTTTTGCACAGCGACATGCCCTACATTTCTTATTACTGGAAATGAACTGGACAGCCCGAGAGGACGAATTTATTTAATCAAGGAAGTTCTTGAAACAGGCAAGGCCACTCAGATAACTCGCACACATCTCGATAGATGTCTTTCTTGTCAGGCCTGTGAAACAACATGCCCGTCAGATGTAAATTATCACTCTCTTCTCAATATTGGCCGCGAGGTAATTGCTGAAGCATCCCCGGAAAAATTAGGGAAAAAACTAAAAAGGGTATTTTTGTTAGGCATTCTTGGCTCTGGTAATGCTTTCAGTTTTTTAGTCAAGCTTGGTCAGACCTTCAGGCAATTTTTACCCAAATCATTGACCAGCCAATTGCCAGGGAAAAGTCTTTTTGCAGTTACGGATCTTGACCCCAGAAAAAATAATCGCAAAGTAGTTTTATTGAATGGTTGTGTTCAGTCGAGCTTGTCACCCGATACCAGTCTTGCAAGTAATGTAGTTCTTAATCGTCTGGGTATTGAGGCGCTGCATATATCCTCAGAAAGTTGTTGTGGTGCAATGACATTTCATAGCAACCAGCAAGAAAAAGGACTTAACAAAGCCAAACTATTGATAGACCAGATTATTAAAGAGCTTGATGAGGGAGCAGAAGCTGTGATCAGTACGGCCAGTGGTTGCGGTAATTTTATAAAAGATTATTCAAGCATTTTTAAGAAGGATAATGAATACCAAGCCAAAGTAAGTAGAGTTGTCGATGCAGTCAGTGATATTAGTGAATTTCTGGTGCAAGAAGATCTGGGCAAACTTAAACCCTCAGCAGGACAACAATTGGCTTTTCATAGCCCCTGTACATTGCAACATGGCCAGCAACTTGGGGGAGTAACAGAATCCCTGTTGGAACAACTGGGTTTCGTGCTTCCTGAAATAAAAAATTCTCATTTATGTTGCGGTTCTGCAGGTACCTATTCATTATTTCAGCCAGAGATGGCAAAAGAATTAGGGCAGAATAAAATTCAATCTTTGCAAGAGACTGGCTGTGAAAACATTGCTACGGCAAATATTGGCTGTCAGTGTCATCTTGCCGGGGTAAGTAAAAAGAATATCAGACACTGGATAGAATTTGTCGCGCAATCCAATACATCTGTTTGAAGTATCAACAAAGTGAACTGATGTGTTTACTGTATGCTCTGGTTAATAATCTCAATATTACGTTCAGCCTGTATTAGCCAGCGGTCTTGTTCCAGAACAAGGAATACTTCCTTCAAGGTGTCATCCGCGTAACTACCCTTGGCATAATTGCAGCCAGAATCTGACCACCACCTCGTTATCAAAGAACTCTATAACCTCCAGGCGGTCATAGCTTATAGAAATTCCCTGTGCACCCTGAATCCGATCTCTGCGCTGAACTAACCACAAGTCATATGAATCTAGAAACGAAGGCATGAAGTTTTCATGATAGGCAGCGAGATAGTTTTCGAAATCACCACTTTGCCAGGCAGAAATCCATCGCCTTAAAGTGCTTGTTATTTGTTCTTCCAAGGCATTGACTGTTTCTGTTTCGTCCTCTAATTCTATTTCTGAAATACTCAGAGAAATATCTGTATTTTGAGCAGGAGAATCGAGAGGAGGGTTTTGTATGGGAGTCTCCAGAGCTGTAACTGTATTTTCCTGAATAGTATTTTCTTCTACAGAACTAACTGTTTCTGGGTTTACTGTTTCTGAAATAATACTTTCCAGCTCATCCTGCAATTCTATTTCTGAAATATTCAAAGAAATATCTGTATTTTCAATGGGAGAATCGAGAGGAGGATTTTGTATAGGCGTATCCAGAGCTGTAACTGTATTTTCCTGAACAGTATTTTCTTCTACTGAACTAAGCGTTTCTGAATTTACTGTCTCTGAAATGACGCTTTCCAGTTCAACCTGTAATTCGGTAATCTGAATCTCATTCTCCGGAACTGTTACAGGTTCAGCGATATTCGGTATCGGGTCTGAAATTACCGCATCGGCAGTAATTTCATCCATATACAAAGGGGTATCTAGCTTGAGAATGTCTGCAATTTTATTGGAAACAGGCTCATTCTTTCCTGACAGCACAAAGGCAAGTACCAGAGTGACTCTCACTACAGCAGCGGACACGGCGACTTTAAAATAGGCTGGTCCTGATTTTCTTATGGTTCCAGCATCATCTTCAAGAATCTCATCGACCTCCCGTACATTTGCTTCAGTAACAACAGGTGGTTCTGCTTCCTGAGGAATAAATTCCAAACCTGATAGAAATGATTCCTGAGTATCAATTGTATTTGGAGACTCCTGCGCAGCGCTTTGCTTACCTGCCGTTGGCTGTTCAGGAGGCTCTATTGGAAGAGATAATGCTGTGTCAGGTTCGTCTTGTGGGGCGTTTTCATTTTCTTGTTCAGTTATCTCTAATGAAATTGAATCTGAATCAGTCTTGGGCTCAGATTGAATGTCGGACATTTCCGATAAAGTGGGGGCCTGTTCAGGTTCAACAACTATTTCCTTTACGGTAAAAAACTCATTGAGAACTTCATTTGTTTTTCCAGGTAAGCCTTTACTCAGTAAATAAAGTTCAGTGAGCTCTTTGTTGCCCATGCTTTTATCTGTGACCTTTTTGTCTTTTGTGTAGGCAGAGTAGAAATCATCCAGCTGTTCTCTGGACATGGGTGATAGAGTGAAGCTTTGATTCAGGTATTGTGTCAGGGAACGCAGTACAGGATCGTCAAACATCCTGTCCAGCTCATCGGTCCCGGTAATGATTTGGGAAACCAGGGTTTTTGAATCATCGTGGATGTTATTGAGTAATCGGATAAGGATAAAAAGATCTTTAGCGATTTGCTCAGCATCGTTATAGATAATCACCAGCTTATGATTATTCGAAGTTTCCAGAAGATAACGTGTCAATGCACGATTAAAATCCTTTTTTTGTCCAGCCCAAGCACGCTTTGTATATGCTGAAACAGCTCGTCTGCTGACTGTGGTGGGGTTTCAAAGTAAATGACATCCTGATTTTCGGCTTCCAACTCGGCAATCAGTTGATTACAAAGAGAGGTCTTGCCAACCCCTTCAGCACCCACAACTTTAATGATGCCTTCATTAATTTTCAGTGCAGTGCGTACGCCCTGAAATGTATCAAGATAAGGACCAACTTTTAGGTAGTTTTCCTGGGGAAAATCCATTAATTAGTAGTGTTTATTATTATCCTGCCCGCAGAAGATGATCTTCCCCAAGCTTATGATTAAAATTTAGGAACCGAGAGGAATTGTATTAGATATCAAGAAAATATACAGCTAGTAAGGTGAGAAGGCTTGCAGCTACTGCGGTAATAACAACGCCAGGCCAACCCGGAACTCGCTTTTTCCTGTCAGTAGAAAAGTTTTTATCCATACGGACATCTTCAGTGTCCAGAATTGCTCTTTGTACGTGAACATTGGTAATTTTAGTTTCGCCACGGCCATAGGCAACCAACAGGGATTTATGGCAAAGTATATTGATTAGCCTGGGAATCCCGGCACTAGCTCGAGTGAGTTCCTGTATTGCTTTTGTATTAAACAGGTTCACACCCGGAAAACCTGAGCGGTTCAGGCGGTGATTAATATAGCTGCCGACTTCTTCCAGAGTCAGGGTGGGTAGGGTGTATGAGAAGGTAATGCGTTGCCTTAGCTGCCTTAGTGAATCCCGGGCCAGCAAATCATTCAGTTCTGGCTGACCGAACAGGACGACTTGTAATAGCTTTTCGGTTTCAGTTTCAAGGTTGGTGAGCAGGCGCAATACCTCTATACTTTCTTCGGGCATTGCCTGGGCCTCATCCAGCAAAAAGACCACTTGCTTGCCAGAATTCTTTATTCCCATCAGGGTTTTATTAATTTCACCAAGCACATGATGGCGGCCTTTTTCATGATCGACATCCAGACCCAGCTCTTCAGCCAGGGCAAGCAACAGGCCGTCAGGGGTTAAAAAGGGATTGGGGACATAGGCTGTGACAAAATTATCATTAATTGTATTTAGCAAACGACGGCACAGCAAAGTCTTTCCTGTACCCACTTCACCGGTAATCATAATGAAGCCTTCACCGCTTTCCAGAGCGAGTTGAACTACGTCCAATGCCTGATGATGACCGTCCAGATCCAGAAAGAAGTCCGTATTAGGGGTCAAAGTAAAAGGCAGCTCACGCATGCCAAAAAATTCTAGATACATCTTGTCGGCTAAATCCTGTACCTGCGGCAGATTTACAGTAAACCTGCTGGGAAATCGAGATGAAGAATAAAGCACCACCCCGGTCTTTTCAATAAAACACTTGCTTATTTAGATGCAAATATTATGCTTCATGGCATTTAAGCCACAATAGGAAAAAATCCTGATATTCAACATATTACGAGAGATAGTTATGACTTTACTGAAAAAAGGTTCCTTAGTCAGCCCCGAGCATTCATTACCGGGGCGTGAACAGCTTATGTCTGTGCCAGATGCGCATTTTGTGAATGGTGAGCCTTTACAGGAACCTTTCCCCAATCAGTACAGTAAAGTTGTGTTTGGTCTGGGGTGTTTCTGGGGCGCAGAAAGGTGGTTCTGGCAAATTCCCGGTGTGTATACCACAGCCGTCGGCTATGCCGGAGGTTACACACCTAATCCTACTTATAAAGAGGTTTGCAGCGGACAAACCGGTCATAGTGAGGTGGTATTGGTAGTGTTTGATCCAGCAGTAATTAGTTTCAAGGACTTATTAACGAGCTTCTGGGAGTCCCATAACCCTACGCAGGGAATGCGCCAGGGCAATGATCAGGGTTCACAGTATCGTTCCGCTATCTATACTGTGGACGACGAACAGCACACCACAGCATTGGCAAGTAAAACCAGTTATGAAAATATCCTGGCTATAGCTGGATTTGGTCCTGTCACCACCGAAATCAAAGCGCTGGAGACTTTCTATTATGCAGAGGAATATCACCAGCAATATCTGGCAAAAAATCCCCGGGGATACTGTGGGCTTGCAGGCACTGGTGTCAGTTGTGCATGAAACCAAGCGCCACACGACAAACATGCCAGCAGTGAATTAAGCTAAAATATGACTATGACAAAACCTCAAGCCGAAAAACTCGTTGTAGCTATTTCTTCCAGAGCTCTATTCAATCTGGATGATAGTCATGAGATCTATCAAAAGCAGGGTATCGAGGCTTACCGTCAATATCAGATAGACAGAGAAGACGATGTTCTGGAACCAGGTGATGCTTTTAGTCTGGTCAAAAAACTACTCAATCTGAACACCCTTATTGGAAAGCCCCGCGTAGAAATTATTCTGCTCTCCAGAAATTCTGCTGACACAGGCTTACGAATTTTTAATTCCATTGAGCAGCATGAGTTGAATATTCAAAAAGCCGCTTTCTGTGGCGGTTCCAGCCCTTATCGTTATATTTCAGCATTTAACTCACATTTATTTTTATCGACGGATGGGCAGGATGTTAGAAAAGCTCTTGAAAACGGCATTGCCGCAGCAACCATTCTTAACTCCAAACAGGCCAATATGGATGACTACAAGCTTCGTTTTGCCTTTGATGGTGATGCTGTGCTGTTTTCAGATGAAGCTGAGAGAGTCTATAAAAGCCAGGGACTGGAAGAGTTCGCACGTAGTGAAAGAGCCGCCGCCAAGGATCCTCTAAGCGGTGGACCATTCAAGGAGTTTCTTGCAGCACTGCATATGCTACAGGAAGAATTCGGCCCGGATAATTCCCCCATACGCACTTGCCTCGTTACCGCCAGAGCGGCACCCGCCCATGAAAGGGTAGTGAGGACCCTGAGGAAATGGAATATTAATATCGATGAGTCGCTGTTTCTGGGCGGTCAGGACAAAGGTGCCTTCCTGCAAGCCTATGATGCAGATGTGTTCTTTGATGACCAGCAGGGGCACTGTGAGTCCGCCCGTGAACATGTGGCAACAGGGCATGTACCTCACGGCATAGCAAACCTGATGGAAGAGAAATCCTAGCGAGCTCTTGCCCAGAGGCTGTTAATGAAGAAGGGTAAAATAAAGCCCAAGCAGCAGCAGGGCAGAAATAAGAATCCCCCGCATCACTTTGTCTGGGAATAAAGATCCAACATGAGTTCCCAAAAAAATTCCCGGCAAAGAACCCACCAGCAGGCTGACTAACAAGGTCATATCTACCAGACCATTAGCTAAATAACCTAAACCGGCCACCAGAGTGAGCGGTACGGCATGCGCAATACCTGTACCCACTACGGTTGTTGCATTCCAGAGCGGATAAAGCAAAAACAATATAGCAGCGCCAATAGCCCCGGCACCAACCGAGGCAAGGGTGACACATATGCCCAGCACCATACCCAGTATCAGGGTCATTATTGCTGTGTGTTGTTGGGGAAAGCCATAAAATGGTGGCTCAATTCCATGGTGGGGCGGTGTTTCTTTTCCTGATCTGAGGCGACGTTGTATTTGTTGCTGGAACATAATGACCAGAGAGGTCAAGACCAGCATTACACCGAGAAATGTTGTCAGTATTTCTTCGTAATTTTCATTTTCCGCAAGCGCATATTTCCTCACCACTACAGTAAATGCTATCGACACAGGAATGCTTCCTGCGGCCAGCAGTGCCATGGCTTTCCAGTTTACATTTTGTTTTCGGTGATGAAAAAAGACTCCGCTGCATTTAGTGAACGCGGCGTAGAGCAGGTCAGTTCCGATTGCAATCGGTGCAGGATAGCCAATAAGTAACAAAATAGGTGTCATCAGCGAGCCGCCACCAACACCCGTTAAACCTATGGCAAAACCAACGAGTGCGCCCGAAAATACGAGGATAAAGAAATCAACCATAAAACAGGGCTTCTCTGGTCTAACGAAATAATTAGCTACTGTAGAGGAATTTCTATATTCATAAAAATACTATTTTGATATATTTATATAACTAATAGTTATATAAATTTATGAAATAGGAACTACCAGTATGAAGCTGCAACAACTTCGATTTATCTGGGAGGTAGCCCACAGTAATTTCAACATAAGCCGGGCGGCTCAATCCCTGTATACCTCTCAGCCTGGTATCAGTAAGCAGATAAGAGCACTGGAGCAGGAATTGGGCACTGATATCTTTGTCCGCAATGGAAAGCATCTAAGTAAACTCACGCCCGCCGGTGAGAAGATAATTGCAACTGCAGGGGAGGTATTGAATAAAGTTTCTGCAATTCAATCAATTGCCCAGGAATTCACGGCACAAGGGCATGGCAGCTTGAATATAGCGACAACGCACACCCAGTCCCGTTACATCCTTCCTCAGGTAATTAAATCATTCATCAACAACTATCCAGATGTCAGTTTAAATATGCATCAAGGTACACCTATGCAGATATCTCAAATGGCATCTGACGGCACAGCTGATTTTGCCATAGCCACTGAAGCTCTGGAGTTATTTACCGATCTGGTGATGATGCCTTGTTTTCACTGGAATCGAGCAATACTGGTACCCAGGGATCATCCACTATGCCATGAAAGTAAAATTACTTTGGCCAGCGTAGCTGCTTTTCCAATAGTCACCTATGTGTATGGATTTACCGGGAGATCAAAACTTGATGAAGCCTTTCAAAAAGCAAAACTTGAGCCCAAGGTTGTATTTACCGCTGTTGATGCGGATGTCATAAAAACTTATGTTCGTCTTGGTCTGGGCATTGGCATTTTGGCAAGTATGGCGATTGAGGAAAGGGATGAAGATCTTGTAAGCATCGATGCCAGTCATCTTTTTGATTACAGTACAACCAGCATTGGTTTTCAGAGAGAAACCTACCTGCGAAGCTATATGTATGATTTTATTGAAATGTTTGCTCCTCATCTGACTCGGGAAGTAATTCAGGAGGCCATCCGGCAGCATGGTAAACCTGGTGCAGAACGTTACTTTGAAACTATGGATATACCGGTCAGATAAGCAGGGCAGAAGAAGAGAAGGGGCTTTTCTAGTCTTCGTCACTGGCAATAAGATTACCCTGATGTAGTCCGCATTCCTTGGCAGTTGCCTCTTCCCACCACCAGCGACCTTCACGTTCATGCTGGTTCGGTCCCACCGGACGCGTGCAGGGCTCGCAGCCAATGCTGACAAAACCTTTATCGTGGAGTTCATTGTAGGGCACATCAAACATGCGAATGTACTGCCACACCTGACTGGAGGTCCAGTTAGCAAGCGGATTGAATTTCAGTAGAGATTTGTCCTGGCTTGAGAAGCTTGAATCCTCCTCAATAACAGGGACTTGATTGCGTGTATCAGGACTCTGATCTTTACGCTGACCGGTAATCCAGGCATCAAGATTGGCCAGTTTACGAGTAAGAGGCTCTATTTTACGTATGCCGCAGCATTCATGGTGATCTGTTTCATAAAAGCTGAACAGGCCTTTTTCTGTAACCAACCTTTCCAGTTTCTCTTTATCAGGAGATATGCATTCAATTTGAATATCATAATGCTGGCGTATTCTTTCTATAAAACGATAGGTTTCAGGGTGCAGGCGGCCGGTATCCAGAGTAAACACAGAGACCTGTTTGCCGAGTTTTTTGGCGATTTTGGTCGCCATTTCTATAAGCAGCACATCTTCAGCACCGCTGAATGAAATAGCAATATTGTCAAACTCCTGCAAGGCATATTGAATAATGTCTTCAGGGTCTTTTTCGCTGTACTCAGACGCCAGAGTGGCGATTTGATCTTGTGAAAGGGCCATGATGATACCGTGGTTTCTTCGCAGAATGAATTTTAGATGAAATAAACAGGCGCATTGTACATTGCCCGGTCAATACTTGAAATCGCTATTTTTACAGTCACTTAGCCACTAAACCTGAATTCCTTCTTAAGCATGGTTCCACGTGAAAAACTCTAAATAAATCAATGACGTAGAGTATATTTTTAGCGTTAAAACGCAAAATATAGTGTCCATATCAAAATTTGGCACTATATATGGTAGCTTTTACAAATTTTTAATTTTTATCGCATTGCATGCTTTGTGTGAAACAGAGAGAATAGTTTTTTATTTTTTGCCTCTTTGCAGTAAAACATTTAGGAGTGTTCTTTGGAAATTGCCTGCCTGGACCTTGAAGGGGTGCTGATCCCTGAAATCTGGATTAATTTTGCTGAAAAAACGGGTATTGAAGCCCTTCGCGCAACCACGCGGGATATTCCTGATTACGATCAACTCATGCAACAACGGCTCAGGTTGCTGGACGAACATAAGCTCGGTTATAAAGAAATTCAGGAAGTAATCAGTACCCTGGAACCTCTTGAAGGTGCTGTTGAATTTATTAACTGGTTAAAAGAAAATTTTCAGGTAGTTATTCTTTCAGACACCTTTTATGAGTTTTCTCAACCATTGATGCGTCAGTTGGGTTTTCCGACGCTACTCTGTCATCGGCTTGAAATATCGAAGGATGGCAGGGTGGTTGATTATAAAATCCGGCAGAAAGATCCCAAACGGCAATCCGTTAAAGCTTTCCATGGTTTGAATTACCGGGTTATTGCCGCTGGCGATTCCTATAATGATACGACAATGCTCGCAGAGGCTGATCAGGGCATACTTTTCATGGCACCTGATAATGTCATCGCAGAGTTTCCGCAATTTCCTGCAGTACACACATACGACGATCTTAAAAGTGAATTTATCAAGGCCAGTGTGCGCAATTTAAGCGCCTGAAGCCGGATTTAATAATTTACCCAGGGTGCGTAACATTTTTGCTGTTGCGCCCCAAATATAATATTCCTCATAATTCAGATAATAAAACTCTCGACGTATGCCATCTTTGATCAGGCTATCTTGTCCATAAAGGGATAGGTCACATATCAATGACAAGGGTATGGAGAATATCTCATCCACCTCATCAGGATTGGGGGTCAAGATTGGCGAACTATGCATCACCCCCAGTACTGGCGACACTGCAAAACCTGAGGGGAGAGTTGTGGTGTTAAGAATACCAAGAATTTCGACGTCATTTTTTTGCAGATCGATTTCTTCACTGGCTTCCCGCAACGCGGTAAACACCGGGTCGATGTCGGTATCTTCCATGGTGCCACCGGGGAAGCTAATTTGTCCGGCATGGTTTGATAAATTACTGCTGCGACGGGTCAGAATTATTTCAGGTTCATGAAGTCCCTGAAAAACCAGTATTAACACAGCCGCTAGTCGATGTTCAGCGCTGAATTGCGAAAGTGAATGATCAATATTTAAATCAACAGTAAGTTCTTTTATTTGGTTTATGGAAATCACTGCCATTGAACATTACCTGCAATGCATTTTTTAAACGCCCTGGAAAAATCCTTTAGAAATCTGATTTCAGCGCATTCATGAATAAATTAATTTTATCCAGACTTTCCTGATATTCCTGATCACCAACAGAATCCGCCACGATGCCGCCACCGCCCCAGCAATGAATACGATCATTTTCCTTGACCAGAGTGCGGATGCAAATATTGCTGTCCATATTGCCGGAAAAATCTAACCAGACAAAGGCGCCGCAGTATACCGAGCGCATTACATTTTCCAGTTCGTTGATAATTTCCATGGCGCGAATCTTTGGAGTCCCGGTAATTGAGCCTCCGGGAAAACAGGCTTTTATCAGGGCAAAAACATCTTTGGAGTCCTCAAGGCTTCCTGTAATAGTGCTCACCAGGTGATGCACATTAATAAAACTTTGGGTCTCAAAAAGGTTAGTGACAGCCACGCTTCCTGTCTTGCATATTTTCCCCAGGTCATTACGCAGTAAATCAACAATCATCAAATTTTCTGCACGGTCTTTAAGACTTTTTTCCAGATCATTTCTGTTGTGCAAATCTATTTCCGGATCATCATTGCGAGGCCTGGTTCCCTTGATGGGTTGGGTCATGACTTCTTTGTTTTTTACCTGTACAAACCTTTCTGGTGAAAAGGACAGCACAGCCTGACTATCATCTTCCATAAAAGCTGCGAAGGGGGCCTTGGCGATAGTTTGGAGACGGGTAAACGCAGTATAGGGATCGCCTTCGCAAGGGGCTGTAAAGCGTTGTGTGAGGTTTACCTGGTAGCAATCACCTGCCAGGATGTAATCTATTATCTGTTGATAGGCATGTTGGTATTCTTCTCGAGAAAAGTTTGATACAAAATCTCCCGTCATGGAAAAACTTCCGGAATTTTTTTCTGCTTCATCGGCAAGAATTTCCTGAATTTTTTTACGTGTTGCTTCAGGGCATGTATGACGAATCACAAGACTGCACTTTTTTCTCAGGTGGTCGATAATAATTACCCATGAATAAATACCAATCAGCATATCGGGCATGTCAATATCCCGCTTATGATCCTGTTTGATGCTTAGCCATGGGTGCAGCAATTCATACCCCAGATAACCGATAGCGCCACCGGTAAAAGGCAGGTCATTATTCTGGGGCGAGTCGCTTTCCAAGGTGAATTCTTGAGAGAGAATATCTAAAGGGTTGCCCTGTACTTCAACAGTCTTGTGACCTGGAGTTTCTATTGACGTTGTTGTACCTGTCGTGCGCAGAACTTTATCCGGCTTTGCGCTAATGAATTCAAAACGACTGTCTTTTCTATCGCGGTCATTGCCACTTGCCAACAAAACAGGCAGGGGAAGATGCCGTATTTTTTTATACAAAGGGTAGGGGGTTGATTGATAAGGCAAGGAGTCAATGCTGAAATAATCCTGCTCAGCCTGATCGTTATTTTCAGTCCTGTTATTGTTATTCAAGGGCAATTTGTAGGTCTGGGGAGTCCCGCAATTTTACTTGCTATTAATGCCGGGTACTCGGGAAAAAGTGATAAAAGATAAATGCTGGATCCTTTTTCTTCACCATGACAGGTTCTCATCTGTTTTACCAATACCCGCATCATTGGCGATAAGCCGTGATCATCATAAAAACTTCTGAGCAAATTGATTACTTCCCAATGCGGTTTGGTCAGACGGATATTTTCCCGGCGGGCTATTTCATCAGCCACAGCAGGACTCCAGTCCTTCAGGTTTTTTAGATAGCCATCTTTGTCCAGCGGGATTATCGATTCTTCAAGTGTAAGTGTATTAGGCATTTATGCGCTCAGTTTGTTAGCATCAGCCCCAGCTTATTACCTTGTCATATTCGCAAGTCAAGCTTACAAATTGCGACAATGTAATGGATTCAAAGCGGGGCAGTATTTTGTCAGAAATACCTCTGGCGACTAAATCATTTTCCAGTGCAAAAAGCCTGGTTGAAGCAGGAATGTTTTCCCAGACATCAATTCCATTATTAACAGCCATCGTTGCATAAACACCATCTTCAATTAGCAATATGGCATCATTTTCACCCAATACGCTGATGCAGGTTTGCAGGCAGTCATGTTTTTTATTCACGGTATGAAGAATCATCAAAACACCATAACCTGATCTGTGATAGCCACAAGTTTACACAGCTTTTCATCATCAACTAGTTCAAACTCCTTCGGCAACTCGGTTTGTTTTAGTCCGGCTCGAGTCAATGATGGTTGATGGATATAGACGTTTTTTACATCATAATGTTTTAGTGCAGGAATCATCTTACCTATGTTTTTAAGCTGACTTGCTTCAGTGTCTTGCCTGTCGAGCAGCTGTAAAACACCATCACCAATAAATACAACGCTTACTTTCTGCTCAAATGCTGCTGCCGTAAATGCCAGGTCCAGGGCAGCTCGCGCTTGCTGGCCGGCATAAGGAGAACAGCGACTAATAAAAAGATAAGAAATTTCTGTTGTCATATCATTTATCGTGGATGCTTAAATAATACACCTAGATTACAAAGCTGATGACGCGATCAGACTGTTGAGTGGCATCAATTAATTGTCCAAGGCCGCTGATAGTAAATCCCTGTCGCAGGTTATGCCCTGATTTGTCATAGCGATCTTCTTCTGCTTTATCCAGTATGCCTCTTTTTAAAGCAGATGCTGCACAAACTACGGCATCAATATCATTTGATTCAATTAAAGCCTGCCAGCGTGCTGGAATATCTTCTTCGTCCTGTGGGGGTACACATAGGCATGAGCTGTTGAGCACACCATCTTGATAAAAAAACAGTCGATAGATGTCATGCCCTGAATCAAGGACAGTTTCGGCAAACTGCAGAGCAGAGAGTGCAGAAGGGGATGACCAGGGAGCGCCGTTGATGACTATAGAAAATTTCATGTCTTAAAAGAAAAAGCCCTACAAAAGGTGCAGGGCTTTTTGTATAAAGCAAAAAAGATGTTTAGTTCCGATTGCCAGAAAGGGCTGCCAACAGATGCAGTAAATGAATAAAGATATTATAAATATTCAGATACAGACTTACTGTGGCCCGGATGTAGTTGGTTTCACCACCATGAATAATTCGGCTCGTATCGAACAGAATTAACGCAGACATTATCATGATAACGGCTGATGAAATTGCAAGAGAAAGCGCTGGTATTTGCATGAAAATATTTGCCACCATGGCGATAATAACAACGATCAAGCCGGTGAATAAAAAACCACGCATGAAGCTGAAATCCTTGCGAGTGGTCAGTGCATAACCTGAAAGGGTAAGGAAAATAAGTCCAGTTCCGCCCAAAGCTTGCATAATTAACATTGGTCCATTGGAAAGGCTGGCAACATAGTAATTAAGCATTGGCCCAAGCGAGGCACCCAAACATCCAGTGAAGGCAAAAATAGCGATCAGACCTGTAGAAGAATCGGCTGATTTGTGGACCCAGAAGAGTAGCCCAAAACTAACCAGCATCAGGATAAGCGCTGCTCCCTGAGGCAAATTCATCACCATTGAAACCGCTGCTGTCATGGCACTGAAAAGCAAAGTCATGGATAGCAACAGATAGGTATTTTTTAATACTTTGTTGGTAGCAAGAATTGACTCCTGGCTTTTAACGCCTGTGCCAATTGAACCGCCAGCTCTGAAACCATAATCACTCATTCTAAACTCTCCGTATTGATCATATTTAATATTAATTCACACAGATAAAATGGGGACAAATCCCCGGAAATCAAGGCCTTCATAATACTTAGACGGGTTTTAAAAGCAAGGCCTTTCGAGGCCATTGATATTCGTAAATTCCCTTACTTTCTGGTTGACTGACACAATGATTAAGGTAAGATTCACACCTTTCGCGGAGGGGTGGCAGAGCGGTTGAATGCACCGGTCTTGAAAACCGGCATAGGTTAATAGCCTATCGAGAGTTCGAATCTCTCCTCCTCCGCCATAAATACAAAACCCGGCCTTGTGCCGGGTTTTTTATTGCTGGTAATAAGTAGACTGTCTGGAAGGGTGCAGGGTTTGGATGCTCACCTTTTTCTTGAAATTCTCTGCAATAAATAACTTACTGTCTTAAAGCAACTGACCGTTCTTCCATCTGTAAACCAATCATATCCAGCAATATTTTCCCGCTTTCAACGAGATAAGGGTCAGCATCTTCCTCCTCATCACTATCAACTTCATTATCAACTACAGGCTCTACACCGGCAGTATTCTCAACAATGTCCTCTTCAACTTCGCTGGAATCATCCATTGCTGCAACGGACTCATAAGGCTCCTGACCTTTAGCGATTCTGCGCGTGTTGGTTATGTCAAGGCGCCACTGGTCGGCTTCTACTCGCTCGCCAATCAGCTCTGCTTCGTTGAGGGTTAGCTGATTTTTCTCTTTATTTTCCAGGGCTCTATTGATCTGTGCTTCGATGAATGCAAAATCCGGGTCGGTTCCTAAACGGCTTTGATGCAAGCTGTTCAAAGAGGGGAGCAGGGTTTTTAGATCAGAATATGGGCGGTAATAATTCGGATCGATTGTGTCCCATGGCAATGCAGTGGGCAGGGCGCTTTCACCGATATCCTCTGCAGTATCATAAAGATCTGGCATGACAATATCTGGAGTAACCCCTTTATGCTGAGTGCTTTCTCCGGAAATACGATAGAACTTGGCGCGGGTAATTTTCATTTGCCCTTCGCCCAGCGGTATTAATTCCTGCACGGTACCTTTACCGAAGGTTTGGCTGCCAAGCACAATTCCACGCTGATAATCCTGGATTGCTCCGGCAAAAATCTCTGAGGCCGAGGCGCTCAGGCGATTGACCAGAACAGCCAGCGGTCCGTCATAAACCAGCTCAGGATCTGAGTCTCCCTGGACAATATTATTACCATCGGCATCACGAACCTGAACGGTAGGGCCGCGACGAATAAACAAACCAACCAGAGAGTTGGCTTCAGAGAGAGAGCCGCCGCCATTGCGACGCAGGTCGACAACTACACCTTCAACCCCTTCAGCTTTTAATTCTTCAAGCAGATTACGTACATCACGTGTGCTACTGCGGAAGTCAGGATCGCGTCGCTGCAAAGCTTCGAAATCTATATAAAAAGTCGGCAAATCAATGACGCCAATTTTGTGAGTACGTCCTTCATATTCCACTTCAACAATCTCTTTTTTGGCCGACTGATCCTCAAGTTTTACCGTATCTCTGGTAATACTGATTTCCTTGCGCTCCAAGGAAGATGCGCCAGGCAAGACAGCAAGGCGCACAACAGAGCCTTTTTCACCACGAATAAGTTGTACAACGTCGTCAACACGCCAGCCAAGTACATCTACATAAGGCAGATCACCCTGGGCAACACCCACGATACGATCCGTAGGCTGTAACTCTCCAGCCATATCTGCTGGACCGCCAGTGACAATACTTACCACCTTGGTATATTCATCTTCAGTGGTCAGTACAGCACCAATGCCTTCCAGAGAAAGACGCATGCTCATGTTGAAATTTTCAGCGGCTCTGGGTGCGTAATATTGTGTATGCGGATCAAAAGTCATGGTCATGGCATCCATGTAACGCTGATAGACATCCAGACCATTGGTTTTCAATACCTGACTTAGCTGGGAGCGAAAGCGCTTGCTCAGCACTTCACGAATTTCTGTCATATCAGATTCATCATCCAGTTTCATAGACAGCACATTGCTTTTGATTCTTTTGCGCCATAGTTCGGTCAATGCGTCTTCATCGGCAGGCCAGGGGGCTTCAGCTCGATCAACAACAATGAATTCATTGACCGTGAAGTCGAAATCTTCGGGATCTTCTTCGATACGTTTAATCGTATAGACCAGCCTGTCCATGAGCCTTTCACGATAGCGGTTGAAAATCATGTAACCGAAATTGACGTCACCCGCCAGCAGAAGATCATCGAGCTGTGTTCTGTATTGCTCAAACTCGTCAATATCTGCCTGGGTAAAATAAATCCTGGAGATATCCAGCGTTTTAATAAAACTGTCCAGCATCTGACTGGAAAATTCGTCATTCAGGTTAATTTCAGAATAATGATTACGCGTAAGCTGACGGATGATGTCCTGGGTAATTTCAGCATAGCCAGGTTCTGGCATCAATTCCTCAAAGATGACATTTACGTCCAGAGGTATGTCTGCAGGCAAGTAAAGAGGCTGCTGAGCCTGTAAGCCACTGAAGCTGACTGTGGCACTGATGCCAAAACCCAGAAGGAACTTGGCTGCCTGTTTTATCTTGCTGTTTTTCATAATGCCGTTTTTCATAATACTGCCTTTAATAAGTTCTGTTACGTCATGCGCGAGGTCTTGGATGCAACTTTACTTAAAATTATTATCCGGACGTAATTTGAAGCCTGAAATCTGCTGTCCATCTTACTATCTTATGCCTGAATTTTGGCAAAAAAATGCATTCTCTCTTCAGTTTGGGTTCATTAGCTAAAATTCAAGTAAATACCAATTAAAACCCTGTTAATCAGGCTTGATGAGCTTTTTGCGTGCGGATGCATGACGCTCACCTAATTCCACATCGATATAACGGTCTGTAATAGCACTGGAACCATGTCCGGCGTCATCACGGACATGTTCTCGCGGACGATGTTTTACATCTTCTGAAATGCCGGTATGGCGTAACCAATGCACCGTCGCCGCAGTAAGCTGTGTAGCTTCTTCAACAAAACCATCATTACGCATGGATATTTCAGCCTGATCAAAACAGGCTTGAACGATTCCACGAATTTGACGTGTACTGGCGATGCCTCCTTGACCACGTGCTTTATGTACGAGTGGTGTGTATTCACCGGGTGAGGGTAAATCTGACAAACCGCGGGCCCGACGATAGCGCTTAAGCGCTTCCAGCATTGAGTCACTTACGGATATTTGTCGTTCCTTGTTACCTTTACCTACGGTTCTAAACCACCAGTTACCTTCAAGATCACGTTCAAAATCGCCCATTTTCGGGGTCCAGCGCTCAGTGTCCACAAGTTCTGAAATTCTTAAATACATACCAAACAGGGCATTCATGATAAACAGCGTACGTTCGTGTAACTGTTCCTTTTGCGCCATTTTTTCTGCAGTTTCCAGTACATAGGTCCACTGTAGCTGAGAAAGTCGGCGTATAGGCTTGCTGGATTGGGTTTTCCGCAAGAATTTCCCTTTTTGGCGTATCTGGGCAACCGGATTAAATTCCAGGTATTCCTCTTGAATCAGAAAATTACAAAAGCTGCTCAGTACGGCAAAAATACTCTGAATGCCGCTTTGAGAGAGGAAATAGGGCGCTTGTGTTGTGTTTTTTTGCAATACATAAGGCCGCCATTCAGGGTTAGGCACCCTTTCTCCGCCTTTATCCACAAATCTGGACACATTCTTATCACCAATCCATGATTTGGGCGGATTTTTAGCAAATTCCACATAAGCTTCTATATCTTCGCGACGACAGCTTTTCAGTGATTTTTTAGCGATTAACCAGCACCAGTGCAGAAAATGCTCAATTTCACGGCGATAGGTAGAAAATGTGTCAGGACTGCCACGGTAGGAATAGAGAAACTCACTGGCATATTGGTAGTCATCAATGGCATTGGCTGGTTCGTCATTCAGCAGGTGTTCCACAGAAGTGATTCTATTCTTGTAGGGGTTCGCCATTTCTTCAAGTGTGTCGAAGAACGGGGCTGGTGTTTTTGGTGAAGACATCTAAATTTCAGATTCCAGTGCAATTTGTCGTTTGAGTTTAAAAGTGGGAGTTATTGGTAAATCCTATTTATAGAATATGCCTTAATAAAAATCTATAACTTATTAATAAATATATCTATATAGTGATATAACTCATTATATTCACTATTCCTCTATTTCCGGTAATAAAGATTACCGGAAATAGTGAAGCAAGTACAGGACTCTCCTTTTCAGGCTGTTGATGAATATCTGGCTAAGCCCTGGCTTGGCGTAAAGTGACGAATTCTTCTGCGGCTGTTGGATGGATGCCAACGGTACTGTCCAGCTGCGCTTTTGTGACGCCACATTGCATAGCTACAGCCAGTCCCTGGATGATTTCTCCTGCTTCAGCACCCATCATATGCATGCCAAGGACCTTGTCAGTCTCGCTGTCGACAATGACTTTCATATAAGTACGCTCAGGATTACCTGACAATGTGTGCTTAAGGTGACGAAAATCGCTTTCATAGACATCTATTGCCGGATATTGCTGTTGTGCCTGCTCTTCACTAAGGCCGACAGTACCAACATTGGGGTGGCTAAACACTGCGGTGGCTATATTTTCGTAATTCATGGCATCCTGGCTGTTATTAAACAGATTAGAGGCCAGAACCATCCCTTCTGCTATCGCAACTGGCGTTAGTGCCATCCTTCCTACCACATCACCCAGGGCATACACGCCTGGTTCATTAGTTTGAAAGTGCTCATCTACCTCTATAGTGCCATTGGCCTGGGTGTTAACAGTGATATTCTCCAGTCCCAGCCCCTCGGTATTGGGTTTCCTGCCTGTAGCATATAGTACGCAGTCGACATTTATTTCATTTCCTTCTTTAAAAGCCACCTTTAATTGATTGTTTTCTCTGACTATTTCTATGACGTTACTGTTCATTAACATAGTCATATGGCGCTGATTTTCCAGAAAAAGCTTCTCTCTGACATCTTTGTCAAAATGCTTGAGCGGGATCTCACCCCGATAGGATAATGTGGTTTTGGCCCCCAAACCGGCAAAAATACCGGCAAATTCCAGTGCTATATAGCCACCTCCTACAACAAGAATACTTTCCGGGAATTCGGCAAGATCAAAGACTTCGTTAGAGCTTACTGCCAGATCACTACCAGGGAATTCAGGAATAAAGGGCCAGCCACCGGTTGCAATAAGGATATTTTTGCAACTGACCTGTTTTCCCCCTATTTCTACAGTATTTTTTCCTGTAATTCTGGCCTTACCGTTAAAAACAGCGACGTCTGAATTGCCAAGAAGATCATCATAAATCCCGTTCAGACGTGAAATTTCGCTTGTTTTATTGTCCCTCAGGATATTCCAGTCAAATCCCGGGACATTACTATCCCAGCCAAAACCCCTGCTGTCTCTGCAGTCAGCACTGAAGTGTGAAGCATAGGAATAGAGTTTTTTGGGCACACAACCAACATTGACGCAGGTTCCGCCCATATAGCGTTCTTCGG
>JABIPQ010000004.1 GCA_018698975.1 Gammaproteobacteria bacterium | reverse complement strand
TTGTACATAACCCGCGTCAAAAATAACCAGGTAATTGCCAGCATGGTAATAGACACAGGTACACCCAATTTCATCCAGTCTACAAAGGTTATTTCATAATCGTAAACGGTTTCGATAATGCCGATCAGAATCGCATTGGGCGGTGTCCCTACCAGTGTTGCAACCCCGCCGATAGAGGCTGAATAAGCGATACCCAACATAAGAGCAGTACCAAAACTATAATGATCTGAAACCGCATCACTGCCACGTTCCTGCCGGGTTTGCTCTATTACGGCAATGGCAACGGGAGTCATCATCATTGCCGTTGCCGTATTGCTGATCCACATGGAAAGCAAAGCGGTGGCCAGCATAAAGCCCAGCACCAGCCGATTGGGACTGCTGCCTACTTTCAAAATGACATTCAGGGCAATACGACGATGCAACTTCCATTTTTGCATGGCGACAGCAATCAGGAAGCCGCCCATAAACAGGAACAGAATCTGATTACCGTAGGCCTGGGTCACTTGCGGAGTAGGCATAACGCCCAACAAGGGGAACAGGAATATAGGTAACATGGCCGTTGCTGGAATAGGGACTGTTTCAGCCATCCAGAAGCAGGCCATCAGCAGCGCTACGGCTGCTACGCGGGATGCCTCAATACTCATGTCTTCTGGCACGGGTAACAACAAGACCAGTAGAAAAAGACACGGGCCTGCAATTAGTCCAACTTTTTGCCGAAATGAAAAAGACGTCAACATGGGCATTGATTCTATTACTTAAACACCGTTTAAAGCTAACCTATTTAAACCCTGGCTATATCTTCGGGACTAAAGTCCCTTCTACACAGATTCGCTCCCCCTTATAGGTAGGAGCGGTTTCAACCGCAAAGAACGCAGCCCTTTTCTTCGGGACTAAAGTCCTTCCTGTATAGATTCTCTAAGCCCCGAAGGAGCAGTTTCGCCAGAAAGGATGTAGGTAAGGGACGTGAGCAGAAGTTTAATTGCACAGCACAGCAAGAAACGGATTTTCTTTTTTTATTAAACAGACTACTTTACCAGCATGACAAACACTCAAGAAGCACATCCCAGCTATCAAACCATGGCAGTGGCGCTGAACTATCTGGCTGAAAATCATCACCAACAGCCAACACTCAGGGAGTTAGCTACACTTAGCGGTTTAAGCGAATCCCATTTCCAGAGACTTTTTACACGCTGGGTAGGAATCAGCCCTAAGCGATTTAGTCAGTTCCTGAGCAAAGATTATATAAAGTCATTGCTTGATGTCGGCATAAAACCCCCGGATGCCTGTTATCAGGCAGGCCTGTCTGGCCCCGGACGCTTGCATGAATTATTTATTCACACTGAAGCAATATCACCAGCGCAATATAAAGCCCTCGGTAAAGGCATCACCATCCATTATGGTTTCCATGCTTCTCCCTTTGGAAAATATCTACTGGCACTTACCGACAAGGGTATTTGTCATCTGGAATTTATCACCACAGAGATGGATGAAAATCTGGATTCTCTTCGCGCCAATTGGCCTGATTCCACACTGATACACGATGATCAAATCACTAAAGTCGCACATGAAAAACTATTTGATAATGTCTCCGGGCAGAGAGAAGCGATCAGTATATTTTTGAAAGGGACGAATTTTCAGATCCAGGTGTGGCAAGCTTTGTTAAAAATACCCTATGGCAGAATTAGTACCTATGAACAACTGGCTTCACTGGCCGGCAATAAGGCCGCGACCAGAGCCAGTGCTTCAGCTATCGCACGCAATAATATCGCCTGGCTAATCCCCTGCCACCGCGTGGTGAGAAAAATCGGTGAAAGCGGGCAATACCGCTGGGGGGCTGACAGAAAGAAGATTATCCTGGCGTATGAAGGGGCCACCACACACAAAGACAGTAATCCCTGACAGGCCGCGCTTGATAGATCAGTTTTTTGCTCTGCAACCTTTTGTTTGAAAGACCATTCCCACCGATCAAATATGACATAGACATACCCTATCAATACAATAGGATTAATATATTTTACCTATCCAACCTTCCCCTCTATATTTACCACCATAGTCTTATTTAACACATTATTTTTCTGGAGAGCACCATGACAACTACAGTACCTGAAGTTACTTTTAAAACCCGCGTGCGTGATGAAAGTGTCGGTGGCGACAATCCCTTTCGCTGGCAGGATGTAAGCACTGATGAAATCTTTAAGGGCAAACGTGTAGTACTTTTTGCCTTACCCGGCGCCTTTACGCCTACATGTAGCAGCACTCACTTGCCTGGCTACGAAAATCATTATGATGAGCTAAAAGCCCAGGGCATTGATGATGTCTATTGTCTGAGTGTGAATGATGCATTCTCCATGTATCAATGGGGCAAACAGCTTGGCGCCAAAAAAGTAAAATTGTTACCGGACGGCAACGGCCACTTCACCAAAGGCATGGACATGCTGGTGAAAAAGGAAAACCTTGGCTTTGGCGATCGTTCATGGCGCTATTCCATCCTGGTAAATGACGGTGTTGTTGAAAAAATGTTCAGTGAACCTGGCAAAGAAGACAACTGTGCTGATGACCCATTCACCTGCAGCGATGTCGACACCATGCTGGGTTATCTGAAAAGCCAGGCTCATTAACTTAAACGGGGACAGTGACTTTTATTAACAAAAAGTCACTGTCCCCCGCCCCAGC
>JABIPQ010000039.1 GCA_018698975.1 Gammaproteobacteria bacterium | reverse complement strand
TATAGATAGTGAACATAATGCAATGTTTCAATGTTTGCCTGTTAATAATCAGGGCCAATTTGAAAATAAGCCTGAGCAGGGCTTTAGTAAAATTATACTAACCGGGTCTGGCGGACCATTTCTTAACGCAAGTCCGGAAACGCTGGTTAAGGTCACTCCTGAACAGGCATGCGCACATCCGAACTGGAAAATGGGGCCAAAGATTTCAGTAGATTCGGCCACCATGGTGAATAAGGCTCTGGAGCTGATAGAGGCCTGCTTTCTGTTTGGCCTTGATGAGTCATCTATTGAAATCATGATTCATCCCCAGTCTATTATTCATTCAATGGTGTATTACAGCGATGGTTCGGTATTGGCTCAAATGGGTAATCCGGATATGCGCACACCCATTTCCCTAGGTCTGGCATGGCCTGAAAGAATCCCTGCAGGAGTCACTGAACTGGATTTGTTAGCAATTTCCCGACTTGATTTTTTACAGCCCGATCTGGAGCGCTTTCCCTGTCTCAAATTGGGCAGGCAGGTAGCGAAAACAGGGGATTCAGCCCCGATAATCTTTAATGCTGCCAATGAAGTCGCAGTGGCGGCTTTTTTGGCTCGCACGCTCAGATTTGATCAAATACCTGCTATCATAGACGCCACCTTACAGATGCAGTCAGTCACCAGAGTAAGGTCACTGGATGAGGTGCTGGAAGTAGATCGAATAGCACGCGATATTGCGGCTGGATTGGTTAAGGATTTTACGGGCAACATAGGAAAAAATAGCTAAAACATAGCTAAAACATAGCTAAAAGAAAGCTAAAAAAAAGCTAAATAGTCTACGGTCTTTTGATAATAAGACTCGATGCTACGGATAATTAGCCCCTGTGTTGTTGTCATATTTCGTATAGCAAACAATGTATTACAAATAATTAAATGGAAATGATCGGTAGTTTTGTTTTTGATGTAATCGCCATGCTGGTTACTCTGGGGATTCTCGTTACTTTTCATGAGTACGGGCACTTCTGGGTGGCACGAAAATGTGGCGTGAAAGTCGAAAAGTTTTCCATAGGTTTTGGCAAACCCTTACTGCGCTGGCGTGGGAAAAAGAAGGTTTTTGGCTCAACAACAAAGTTGTCAACAGAAACTCAGACTGCTGATTTTGATAACGATGAAGAAGAAGGAACCGAGTTCGTGATTGCCGCACTTCCACTGGGTGGTTATGTAAAAATGCTTGGCGAGCAAGACAGCGATATCCCTGAAAACCAGAAACAATTCGCCTTTAATCACAAAACATTATCACAGAGAGCCGCTATTGTTGCTGCAGGACCTGCGGCAAATTTTCTTCTCGCTATTTTACTTTACTGGGTAATGTTCATGAATGGCGTTTCAGATTTTGCGCCGATAGTCGGCAATATTGAAAACACTTCACTGGCAGGCTTTGCTGGCATGGAATATGGCGATGAAATTATTGCTGTAGATAACAAGGAAACTCGCACCTGGCAGGAAGTCAGAAAGCAGCTACTTGATCGTCTCGGTGAAAGTGGTGACTTGCAAATGACGCTGTTAAAAGCAGGGTCAACACAAACACAGGAAATAACTATACCTTTGCAATCCTGGCTTTTGGGTGCAACTGAACCTGATGTAGTGAACTCTCTTGGAATGACTCCTGTGTTTATGGATATCCCTCCACGGATTGGTGAATTGGTGTCTGGAGGCAGAGCACTGGCAGCCGGTTTCGAAAAGGGTGATCTGGTTCTGGCTGCGGATGAACAGCTTGTCACTAGCTGGGAAGAATGGATTGGTGTGATTCGGGAAAACCCGGAAAAGAATTTGAGTATTTCTGTTGATAGAAGAGGGCAGGTCGTTGATTTGATTCTTCGGCCGGGCATTCGAATGGATGAAAGTAATAATCCTGAACTTGATAGCCAGGGTAGGACGCAGGGCTATATTGGAGCAGGGGTAGAGCTTCCGGTTCTGGCTGAAGATATGATTCGTGATATTCAGTTTTCACCTGTTGCCGCCTTTGGTGAAGCGGTCAGTGAAACCTGGGAAAACAGTATTTTTGTTTTGGTCGCAATCAAGAAAATGATTATTGGCCTGATGTCGGTTAACAATATCAGTGGACCAATTACCATTGCCAAGATTGCTGGAGATTCGGCCAGTGATGGGCTGGAATATTTTATTGGTTTTCTTGCCATTCTCAGTATTAGTCTGGGAGTGATGAATCTTTTGCCTATACCGGTATTGGACGGTGGGCATCTGTTTTACTACGCCATTGAAGCTGTAACACGCAAGCCATTGCCAGAGTACGTTCAGGAAATGGGGATGCGTTTCGGTTTATTGATAATCGCAGGCATCATGATTATTGCTTTCTACAATGATATAAACCGTCTGTTTTAAGGCTTACTATGATCCTTAAGTACAAAATAAAATTTTTGTCATGCCTTCTTGTGCTTTCAGTGCTGCCAGCTTTGGCGGTAGCTCAGCTAGCTCCAGCTCCTGTTTCAGGTCCCCAGGTTTTTACTGTTTCTGATATTCGGTTGGAAGGATTACAGCGTATTTCTGCAACCAATGTATTTGCCCTGCTGAATATCAATGTCGGCGATGAACTTACCTCTTTCGATTTTGCCAATATCATTCGCGATATTGCTGCTTCCGAAAATTTTGATGATGTTGAGCTATTGCGCGAAGGTAATGTATTGATTATCCGCCTGAATGAGAGACCTACAATTAGTGATCTTCAGTTGGATGGCAATAAATTGATACCTACCGAGGCTCTGCTGGAAAATATGGAAAATGCAGGACTGGCTATTGGTCAGGTTTTTCAACCTTCAACACTGGATGGCATGCGCCTGGCCTTGCAGGAACAATATGTTGGACAGGGAAGATATGGTGCCAGTGTTGAGGCCGAAGTGGTCGAACAGGCACGCAACAGAGTAGCTCTCAATATTAATATTAATGAGGGTGAAGCTTCGAAAATTATTCATATCAATGTTGTTGGAAACACTGTTTTCAGCGATGAGGAATTACTTGATTTCTTTGAGTTGAACACCTCCAACTGGCTCTCATGGTTACGCAAGGATGATCAGTATGCACGTGAGAAAATTGATGGCGATATTGAACGCCTTACTTCCTATTATATGGACCAGGGCTATATCAATTTCGAAATTACCTCAACCCAGGTATCAATTACACCAGCAAAAGATGAAGTCTATATCACCATCAATATATCAGAAGGGAATGTTTATACGATTAATGAAGTTGAGCTTGCCGGGGATCTGGTTGATTCTGAAACATTACTGAGGCTGATGATCCAGTTACGCGAAGGGCAGGTTTTTTCACAGCAACTGGTCACTTCTACTTCCGAGTTTATGACACAACTGCTAGGAAATCGGGGATACTTTTTTGCTGAAGTGGAAGGGGTTCCCTCCATTAATGAACAAGATCAGACCGTCGATGTTACTTTCTTTGTTCTCCCGGGAAACAGAACGTATGTTAATCGAATTAGTTTTTACGGAAATACCAATACCGCTGATGAAGTGCTGCGTCGGGAAATGCGACAAATGGAAGGTGCGCCTGCATCCAATATTGCCCTTGAGCAATCGAAAGTACGTCTGGAGCAATTAGGTTACTTTGCTGAAGTTAACTATGAAACGGCTGAAGTGCCCGGTATCGCTGATCAGATTGATGTGGATTTTTCGGTAACTGAACAATTGTCAGGCCAAATCGGTGGCAGTATTGGCTATGGCCAGGTTCAGGGTCTGGTTTTATCAGCTAATTTACAGCAAGCGAACTTTCTGGGTACCGGCAAAAGTATTGGTGTTGGTGTTAATACCAGTCTATTCCAAACCAATTATCAATTTAATTACTTTGATCCTTACTACACTATAGATGGCGTAAGTCGTGGCTTTGGTATGTCTTACACACAATCTGATTATGCCGAGCTGAATCTTGCGTCTTACAGTACAAATCAATTTAGCACTAGTGTGACTTACGGCTATCCTCTTGGCGAAACCCAAAGGCTTTCTTTTAACTTTGGTTTTAGCAATACCACTATTGATGAGGGCTTCGGTCCGGTTCAGGAAATAAAATCCAGCCCTGAACTTGTACCTGGGATTAATGATTACATTCTCGTTCCTGCGCGAGACCGATCATTTTTTGACTTTAATACCGGGCAGATCTTTCCAATTGCCGATGCGGTGACGGCCCCTATCGCTAACCTGCCATTTACAGCGTTTAATCAGAATCAGGGTTTTCTGGATCGTGATGGTGACAAGTTTAATAATTTCAACCTGTCTATCACCTGGAGCGAATCAACGCTTAACCGCGGAATGTTTCCAACCAACGGTCAATCGCAAAGTTTGTCCCTGGAGATGGCGGTTCCAGGCAGTGAGCTGGCCTTTTATCGTTTACGCTATATATTTGAAAAGTTTATTCCTGTTTATGGCGAATGGATCGTTCATCTCAGGACAGACCTTGGTTACGGCGATGGCTATGGATCAACTGAACAGCTGCCATTTTTCCAGCACTTTTATGCTGGCGGACTTGGGTCAGTGCGTGGCTTTGAAAGAAATACCCTTGGACCTCGAGCGACTTTCCCGGAACGCTACAGAACAAGTAATACTCAGTTCGTACGCGATGCCAATGGCAATATTGCCCAGGATCCTTTTGGCGATCCTGTTTTGGATGCGAGTTCCGGAGTTGCCTATGTGCTGGAACAGGCTCTGGATGAGGAAGGCTTCCCTTTATTTGATGAAACCGGATTGCCCGTGCTTAATCAGGTAATCGGATCAGAGAATTTATTCAGCGGGCGTTCATCCCCCTTTGGTGGCAATGTCCAGACAACGGGCACACTGGAAATGCTGTTTCCCTTGCCGTTCATTGAAGATAGAAGTCGTATTCGTTCCGCATTTTTTGTAGACGCCGGAAATGTGTTTTCATCTTATTGTACGCAAGAGCAGGAAAGCAGAAATAATTGTAGCGGTTTTGATGTGGGTGAATTGCGTTACTCTGCAGGTCTTTCAGTCAGCTGGTTTTCAGGCGCTTTTGGAATTATGTCTTTCAGCCTTGCGAAACCCTTTAATACCACTGAAATAGATGAAACCGAGATTTTTCAGTTCACTCTGGGTAATACTTTCTAGGCTAATGGCCGTATCATTAACTATTCGAACCTATCCAAAAAACCCTGTAGAATGCGCGCTTAGGCGTTAAAGTCCAAGCTCAGAATTAAAAAACTTTGCCTTATCAGGAATTATTTCGGCAAAGTGCGAGTCTTAATTAATAATTGTTATTTTATAGTTGGAGAAACAAGTGAAAAATGTCATTAATGGTCTGGTTTTTGCGGCTGCCCTTATTCTGGGAGCCAATAGTTCTATTGCTCAGGAAGCAAGTGGATTAAAAATTGCTGTGCTGGACATGGCTACTGCCTTATTGAATTCAGACGTGGCAAAAGGTGTCGATGATGAATTACAGCAGGAAACTGCTGAGGATCAGGATAAGGTTAGAAATTTGGCTGAACAAGCCCAGGCCTTGCAGGAAAAGTTACAGCAAGATGGCGAAGTCATGAGTGAAGCCGAACAACGTCGAATTGTCGGAGAACTTCAGGAATTACAAAATCAGTATGAATTCCTGGTGGAAAAAATTCAGACTCTAATTAATCAAAGAAGACAGCAATTTCAACAAACCTATGCACCCAATCTCGTCCAGGCCATAACGGAAGTTGTTGAAGAAGATAGTTACGATATTGTGTTTCGTGCCGAGGCTGTTTTGCATTATGCCAATGCGATAAACATAACTGCCCGAGTCACTGAAAAACTGAATCAGCAGTAAGGAAAAGTGAAAGCATTGTTTCTGACATAATCATTTCTTGTGAAAGAGAACAATCAGGAATACTCACTTGCTTCACTAGCTGAGCTTCTGGGTCTCACTCTGGAAGGAGATCCAGACGCCTTGGTGTCAGGCATTGCAACATTAGCTAATGCGCAAACCAGCGATTTAAGCTTCTACCATAACAGTGCATATTTTAGCGATCTGCAAAAAACCAATGCTGCGGTTGTTATCCTCTCGCAAGATGCTGCCCCGGGATGTTCTGTTAATAAATTGCTGTCAGATAAGCCCTATCTTGCCTATGCCAGAGCAAGCCGTTTATTTGAAGAAAGACCTGTCAGACAAACACAAGTCCATATAACCGCTGTTATTCATGAAAGTGCCACTCTTGGAAATGATGTTTCCATTGGCCCCAATGTAGTTGTTGAAGCCAATGTAAAAATAGGGGACAGGTGTGTCATTGGGGCGAATTCTGTTATAGGTAAAAACAGTGTGCTGGGCAGTGATGCTACTGTTTCTCCGAATGTCTCAATTTATTCTGATGTCAGTATTGGCTGTAATGCAATAATTCACTCTGGCGTGGTTATTGGCAGTGATGGATTCGGATTTGCCAGAGATGGAGATAAGCAGGTCAAAATAGCCCAGCTAGGTGGTGTCACTATTGGTGATGATGTAGAAATAGGTGCTGGAAGTACAATTGACCGTGGTGCGCTGGAAAATACTGTTATTGAGGATGGCGTAAAAATTGATAATCAGGTGCAAATTGCACACAACGTCAGAATTGGGGAAAACACAATAATTTGCGGATGCAGTGCCATAGCAGGTAGCTCGAACATCGGTAAAAATTGCATTATTGCCGGAGCCGTTGGCATTATAAATCATATAGATATCGTGGACGGGGTTACTGTTACGGCGATGTCGCTGGTTAACAAATCCATTACCAGAAAAGGTGTGTACTCATCAGGTACTGGCTTGTCAGAAACGTCGCACTGGAAGAAAAACATTGTTCATTTTAAACATTTGCATAAGCTTAATAGCCGTTTAAAAGCTCTGGAATTAATCCAGAAAATAAAAAAATAAAAACCAAAATATAGATAAAGTAAATGCTGCAGTAAATTCTGTTATTTAATCAAGCTAACAAGTATAAATAAGTAAATAATAGAATCTGGCTGTACTTAAACCCAGAAAACCGAGAGTAACGCAGGAATTGATTATGATGGATGTAGGAGATATTAAGGCATACCTACCACAAAGGTACCCATTCCTGATGGTTGACCGCGTCGTGGAAATCGAGCTGGGAAAACGTATCAAGGCTTATAAAAATGTGACCGTCAATGAGGAGTTTTTTGAAGGGCATTTTCCACACAAGCCGATAATGCCCGGAGTGCTGATTATTGAAGCTCTTGCCCAGGCCGCCGGTGTACTTGGTTTCAAGTCGCAGGAAAAAAAGCCTGAGGATGGCTATCTTTACTATTTTGTTGGTGCAGACAAAGTCAGGTTGAAACGTCCGGTAGTACCCGGAGATCAGCTTATTCTGGAGGCGGAACTGGGCCCGGTTCGTCGTGGCATTTACAGGTTTGTATGTCGTGCTTCAGTCGACGGACAAACTGTTTGCGAAGCTACAATCCTTTGTGCTGAAAGGAAGGAATAATGAGCGGCGAATTGCCTATTATTGATCCTACAGCCAAGATAGGTAAAGACGTCACTATAGGTCCCTGGACGGTTATCGGACCTGAAGTGGACATTGGTGATGGATGCAAAATTTCCTCTCATGTGGTTGTGAAAAGTCACACACGGATAGGAAAAAACAACCAGATTTTTCAATTCTCCTCTGTTGGTGAAGACCCTTCGGATAAAAAATATCATGGAGAAGTCAGCTGGCTGGAAATAGGGGATAACAATATTATCCGCGAAGGCGTAACGCTGCATCGTGGCACAGAGTCCGGTGGTGGAATTACCCGTATCGGCTCAGACAACCTGTTTATGCCTTATACCCATGTTGCCCATGACTGTATCATTGGAAATCATGTAATTTTTTCCAATAATGCAGCAGTCAGTGGTCATGTTATCGTCGAGGACTGGGCGATTCTTAGTGGTTATGCCGGGGTTTACCAGTTTCTCACCATTGGTGCTCACAGTTTTGTCGGTGGTCTTACTCACATCAATATGGATGTGCCAGCGTATGTCATAGTAAAGGGAACGCCACCAGTGCCAAAAGGGATAAATATCACCGGGCTGGAGCGGCGGGGATTTTCAAAAGATTCAATCAGGGCCATCAGACAAGCCTATAAAATTATCTATCGGCAGGGACTGAAAATTGATGCGGCGCTACAAGAACTGGAAAGTCTTGCTAATGATCACCAAGAGGTGAGGCTGTTGATCAAGTCCATAGAGACTTCTCAGAAAGGTATTATTCGCTAGCATCACTTTCTGGATTAAAGCGTCCAGTAGTTTATTTGTAATCAAATTATGCCGGCAATATTCTGGCAGTTAATCAAGACTAGACTGGTTTCTTAGTATGGCAAAAGCCCTCCGAGTAGGCATCCTTGCTGGAGAAGCATCAGGAGACATACTGGGTGCGGGACTGATGCGCTCCCTTTCTGCGCTTCAACCTGATATATCCTTTTCCGGTATTGGCGGACCGGAAATGGAAAGTGCCGGTTTGGACTCACGTGTGCCAATGGAACGTCTTTCAGTAATGGGGCTTGTTGAACCACTGAAACGGCTGCCTGAACTTCTCACTATACGTAAATCTTTTTATCAGACACTCAAAGATGATCCACCGGATGTTTTTATCGGTATAGATTCTCCTGACTTTAATCTCGATCTTGAAAAGAAACTCAAACAGCTGAATATTCCAACAGTACATTATGTGAGTCCGTCTGTATGGGCATGGCGCCAGGGTAGAATAAAAAAAATCAAGCAGGCTGTGAATTTGATGCTGACCCTGTTTCCTTTTGAAGAAAAATTTTATCAGGACAATGGTGTGCCAGTTTGTTGTGTGGGACATCCACTGGCCGATGAATTACCAGTACAAGTTGATGTGGACAAGGCCAGGCTTGAATTAAGCTTGCCTGTTGAAGGGAAAATTCTTGCAATACTGCCTGGCTCAAGAGAGGGTGAGGTATCAAGATTGGGGCCGGTATTTCTGGAAACGGCAAAGTTATGCCTTGAGAAATGGCCTGCTTTGACAGTAGTCATACCAAGTGCCAATGGCGCAAGGCATACACAGTTAAGGGCTATGCTTGATACCTTCGGCTTGCGTGAAGTCATTTTGCTGGAGGGAAATTCAAGAAAAGTGATGGCCGCAGCTGACTGCGTATTAATGGCATCAGGGACGGCTGCACTTGAGGGTATGTTGTTGAAAAAGCCGATGGTCGTTGCTTATAAAATGGCGCCCTTATCCTATGCCATTATTTCCCGCATGCTTAAAGCACCTTATGTTTCTCTGCCCAACCTTCTTGCAAACAGGGCTCTGGTACCGGAATTATTGCAGGATGCTGCCAACCCCGAACAATTATTAGCTCAAATCAACAAATTATTGACTAGTGATGAGAGCCGTCAGGAAGTAATAAATACCTGGCAGTCCATTCATCAAAGTCTGCGTCGAAACGCCAGTGATACAGCGGCAAAAGCTGTGCTTGAATTATGCACAAACTGATCTTGCCGCTGGCACTGGATGAGCACAAGTCTCTCCAGTTGATTGCCGGTGTTGATGAAGCTGGTAGAGGACCACTTGCCGGCGACGTTGTTGCCGCTGCGGTGATTCTGAATCCTGCTTTACAAATTGACGGATTAACAGATTCTAAAAAATTGACCGCTGCACAGCGCGAAAAATTATTTCCACTGATCAAACAACAAGCCTTGTCATTTGCAATCGCCAGTGCGAGTGTTGAAGAAATTGATAGCCTGAATATTTTGCAGGCGAGTTTGCTGGCAATGAAAAGAGCGGTAGCTGCACTGTCTGTTGAGGCTGAACTGGTCTATGTGGATGGCAATCGTTGCCCGATATGGACATATCACTCTCAGGCAGTGGTAAAAGGTGACAGTAAAATAGCATCTATTGCCGCCGCATCGATTCTTGCTAAAGTTACCCGTGATTATGATTTAAAAAAATTGGATGAACATTATCCCGGCTATGGATTTGCCAGGCATAAGGGATATCCGACAAAGCTTCACCTGGAGGCCCTCAAAGTATTGGGGCCAAGCCCGGTGCACAGAAAATCATTTGGGCCAGTGGCTCAATTGCTTTAATAACAGTCATCGTGCTGTAATTGGCGTATCAATCTGGTTACACTTTGGTGAAGAGCCCATAGTCAACAATGGCAGTCATTTATGGTCGAGAATGTAAATAATATTCAGAATGCAGAGGTGCCTCACGAAGGTATCAAGCCTCCTGCGAGCTTTGTCCACCTACGTGTTCATTCAGAATATTCAGTAATCGACGGTATTGTCCGGATTAAAGAGCTTATCGCGCAAACTGCAGAACTCAACATGCCTGCTGTTGCCATCACCGATCATGTTAACTTTTACGCGCTGATTAAATTTTATACTGCAGCCAGCAGGGCTGGAATCAAGCCCATTTGTGGCTGTGATTTACTGGTTGCCGATGACGAAAATCCTGAAAACATTTCTGTCATTGTTTTGCTTGTCAAAAACATTATTGGTTACAAAAACCTCACAGAACTCATGTCCAGGGCGCATCTCGAGGGCCAATTTCGTGGTAATCCTTATATAAAACGCAGTTGGCTCAAGGGGAAATCTGAAGGCTTGATTGCGCTGTCCGGTGGTCGGGCTGGGGAAGTGGGAAAAGCCATTCTGAATGAAGATATGGCTCTTGCTGAGCAGTCATTGCAATTCCTGATGGATGTATTTCCAGACAGTTTCTATCTGGAGTTGCAACGCACAAGTCGGCCAGGAGAAGAGGAGTATATCCAGGGAGCAGTCGCGCTGGCCGAAAAGATGGGCGTACCTGTTGTTGCGACCAATGATGTGCGCTTTCTGGAAAGAAATGAATTTGAAGCCCATGAAGCACGAGTATGTATTAACGAGCGCCGAACGCTGGATGATCCGAGGCGATCCCGGATTTACTCAGAAGAGCAATATCTGCGCTCTGCCGAGGAAATGCAGGAGCTGTTTAGTGATATTCCTGAGGCGCTGGAAAACAGTGTTGAAATAGCCCGCCGTTGCAGCCTGACAATGGAGCTGGGCAAGCCTTATCTGCCTAATTACCCCATCCCTGAGGGGATGAGCGTTGAACAATTTCTGCGCCAGGAAAGTGAAGAGGGGCTGAAGGAGCGCCTGGCAGCAATCTTTGACACTCAAAGTAATGACTTTCCAGAAAAAGTCAGAGAATACCAGGAGCGCCTGGATTTTGAGCTGAATATTATCGATCAGATGGGATTCCCGGGTTACTTTCTTATCGTAATGGAATTTATTCAGTGGGCTAAAAATAACGATAT
>JABIPQ010000038.1 GCA_018698975.1 Gammaproteobacteria bacterium | reverse complement strand
CAGAAATAGTATCATGGGATTCAACAATACCTTATTACACTGAATTACCATGAAATCAGGGCTTTCCATATTATTGCTCTTGCTGACAATACTTGCAGAATGTCCTGCGTATTCTCACACAGGCATAGCCGTCACTGTCCCCGATCATGATGCAGTTATAGACCAGGCCCCGGAAATACTGCGCTTTGTGTTCCCGGGGGAAGTCACCATCACCAACGCCAGGATCAGACCCATGAATGAGCAACTAATTCAGCGTGGGGATACTGTAATAGTCAAACTGCCGCGCAATCGCATCGGGCAGTCCACCGCCTTCGGCAAGGAAATTGATCTGGATATACCTCTGCTCGAACCGGGTATGTATCAGGTGGTGTTTCAGATCTTATCTATCGACGGCCATTCTCTGGCAGATGACTTCACATTCACCATCATTGAACAATAAGACAATCCCAAACAGATATTTCCCGATAACAAGACAAAAAAAGCCCGCTTCTATGCGGGCTTTTTGAAAACAGAAATAAACTGAACTCTGCTGAAATTTTATTGAAGCTGTGCCAGCATCTCTTGCTGAATAGCCTTCATTTCTTCAGGCAGCTGATCACCAATTTTATCAAACATTTCACTCTGGTCTTCAACCTCCCGAATGCTGTTTGCAGTATCAACCGCCATCAGTTCCTCAAAGGTAGCCTGATCATAAGCCAGTCCATTCCAGTTGATATCATCATATTTCGGTACATTGCCATAAATACTTTCAGTAGCATCAACCTTGCCATTCACGCGATTAACCACCCATTGCAGAACACGCATGTTCTGACCAAAACCTGGCCACAACCAACTACCATCTTCAGCTTTACGGAACCAGTTGACGCGAAAAATTACCGGCAACTCTTCAACCTTGTCTTTCATGCTAAGCCAATGTTTCCAGTAATCGCCCATGTTGTAACCACAGAATGGCAACATGGCCATTGGGTCACGACGGATAGCGGCCTGGTTTTCTGCTGCCGCAGTAGCTTCTGAGCCCAGGGTAGCACCCATGTATACACCGTGATCCCAGTCTTTACTCTGATAAACCAGCGGGAAAGTGGTGCTTAGGCGGCCACCAAACAGGAAGGCACTGATAGGGACACCATTAGGGTTTTCCCATTCCGGGTCAACGCTGGGGCACTGACTTGCTGGAGCAGTGAAACGGGCATTGGGATGTGCCGCTTTACGACCACAATCCGGAGTCCAGTCATTTCCCTGCCAATCAATCAAATGTGCTGGTGGCTCATCAGACATGTCTTCCCACCAGACATCACCGTCATCGGTAAGGCCAACATTGGTGAAAATTGAATTCTTTTCCATGGTTTTCATGGCAGCTGGATTTGAGTCCATGGAGGTCCCGGGGGCGACACCAAAGTATCCGGCTTCCGGGTTAATGGCATGCATACGACCATCAGCTCCGGGTTTAATCCAGGCAATATCATCACCCACAGTGTGAACTTTCCAGCCTTCAAAACCTTTGGGTGGAATTAACATGGCCAGATTGGTTTTACCGCAGGCACTTGGAAATGCACCAGCAACATAGGTTTTATTTCCATCAGGGGATTCAACACCAACAATCATCATGTGCTCTGCCAGCCAGCCTTCATCGCGCGCCATTACTGAAGCAATTCGCAGGGCGACACATTTCTTACCCAACAAAGCATTACCACCATAACCGGAACCATAGGAAATCACTTCACGGGCTTCCGGAAAATGAACAATGTAACGATTATCAGGATTACAAGGCCATGCTACATCCTGCTGACCTTCAGCCAGTGGAGCGCCAATAGAATGCAGACACTTGATGTAGTCATCATCACCCAGGATATCCAGCACTTTCTGACCAATGCGGGCCATGATGCGCATGCTGACTACCACATAGGGGCTATCGGTAATTTGTACGCCGATCTGGGCAATATCAGACCCCAACGGTCCCATACTAAAGGGAATCACGTACATGGTGCGACCTTCCATGCAAGCCTCAAAGAGAGGACTCAGGGTGCTGCGCATTTGTTCGGGGTCCATCCAGTTATTGGTTGAACCGGCATCAATTTCTTTTTCACTGCAGATAAAAGTACGATCTTCGACACGGGCAACATCGCGGGGATCGGAGCGCGATAAAAAGCATCCAGGACGCAATTCAGGGTTCAAGCGGATAAAAGTACCTGCTTCTACCAGTTCTTCACAGAGGCTATCGTATTCTTCCTGACTGCCGTCACAGATATGAATGGCATCGGGTTTACAAAGGTTTTTGATTTCCTTGATCCAGGAATTGAGTTTCTGGTTGGTCGTATTGGCCTGGGTAGAGGTCATTGGGTGTATTGCTCCGCTAATTTCCCATGGCGGGTAGCCATGTTTTCCGAGGCGTGCATTTTAGACTGTCTTCGACCTTTTGAGTACCGTCTAAAGACAATTACTGAGAAAAAAAGGAGATATTTCTTCCCCGTTGCCTGCCAGCGAAAAAATTACCCTGCTGTTTTGAATGCCAACCTCGAAAGTGGTACATTAGCGCGCTTTTTTTAAGGACTTAAGTACAAAGTCCCGCCCAAATTATTAATTACTAATTTAACGACGCTGGAGCCCACATGACTACCTACAAGATTGCACTTCTGGACGGAGACGGCATTGGCCCTGAAATCATGGTCGAAGCGGTGAAAATCCTGAAACTGGTCGAAGCCCGCAATGATGTCACCTTCGAGCTGATCCACACCCCTTTCGGCGCCAACGCCTGGTTCGAGTGTGGCAGTGCATTTCCTGATGAAACCAAGGCCGTATGTGATGACGCGGATGCAATTCTGAAAGGCCCCATTGGCCTGAGTCATGAAGAATCCAAGAAAATTCCGGTAGACGAACAACCTGAACGTGGCGCCCTGCTGCCCATGCGCCGCCGTTACAACACCTACGCGAATTTTCGCCCGGTATTCCTGCCCAAGGGCCTGGCCCATTTCTCTCCCTTAAAAGCAGAAATCATCGGTGAAGGTATCGACATCATGATGATCCGAGAACTTGTTGGTGGCCTGTATTTTGGCCACAAGGAAACCGGCATCAATGAAGATGGCCGCCGTTATGTGACTGAATCTCTTGAATACGACGAAGACCAGATCAAACGCATCATGAAAGTCGCCTTTCAGACCGCGATGAAGCGCAAAAAAGTGCTGCACAATATCCACAAGAGCAACGTACTGAAATCCAGTGTGTTGTGGAATGAAGTCATGGAAGAAGTCCATGCCGACTACCCTGAAGTTGAAGTCATCAATATTCTGGTGGATGCAGCGGCGACCTATCTGTGCCTGAAACCAACAATGTTTGACACTATGGTGATGGAGAACATGTTTGGTGACATTCTTTCCGATCAGGGTGGTGGCATTCTTGGTTCACTGGGGTTGATGCCATCAGCATGTGTTGGTGACCAGAAAGCCTATTATGAACCTTCCCATGGTTCTGCACCGGATATTGCTGGCAAGAATATAGCCAACCCGTATTCCATGATTGGTTCTGTCGCCATGATGCTGGAGATGAGTTTTGGTATGGAAGTTGAAGCGAAGAATTTATGGCATTCCATGCAGAGTGTATTTGCTGATGGTTTCAGCACCGCTGATTTATCAAAAGAAGGGTCCGGAGTAACAATGCTATCGACTACTGATTTTGGCGATAAAGTGGCTGAGGCTTTTTTGAAAACCACTAATTAATTTTTTTGGTTTTTTATTTTTTTCTTATAGGTTTCTTTTCTTTCCCCTGCCGGGAGGGCCTTACTTTCTTTGTTTGTGCAAAGAAAGTAAGCAAAGAAAACACACCCCCGGTCGCCAGGCCCGCGGCTTCCCTCATTCCACGGATTTTATCGAGGCCGGCTTTACGTGGCTTCCTGCCACGAGACGCCTGAAATGGCCATGGACGGCCATTTGAGCCGGGCTGAGCCCGGATGGCGAATCCCGGCGGCCCGTCGTGATATTCATGTGACCAAGGAAGCCGTAGGCCAGCGAACCCGAGACAGGTTTCTTTGCTTACTTTCTTTTAAAAGAAAGTAAGGCCCTACCGGCGAGGGGAAAGAAAGTAAATGTATCCATTAGAGAAACAAGCAAACTAGAAAATTAACTTCTCAATATCAGCCCACGACCTCTGCCCATTGGCATACATCTCATCGCGCAGTTCCTGTGGCAGCCATTTAATAAATGCCGGCTCAAAACTCGGCCGGGACTTTACTGCCTCAAACCAACGATCAACGCCAGGCATGCGTCCATTCTCCCACACCGGTTCCATGGCCAGCGCCGCCAAACGATTCACATAGGGCGCCATGGCCACATCCGCCAGGGAAAAAGAATCACCCACCAGATACTCAGATTGACTTAAAGCGGCTTCCATCTTGTCCATATAACTTAAAAACAAAAGAATCTTGTTTGCAGCGCCCGGTGCCTTAATACCTTCCTGAATCCATTGCCACTTCAGTGTTCGTGCTGCTTTGCCTTCACTGCCACCAGCGGCTAAAAACTCTTCAAAATCACCCACCCCGTTGCGCAAAATAGTATGCCGGTGGGAAACCACATAGGTAAGCGCGGAACATGCCGGATGAAGTTCTTCATCGACGGCTTTAGTCCACAAGCGCACATGGGCTTTATCTTCAGCACTGGCTGGTAATAAAGGGTGAGCTGGATATTTGTCTTCCAGGTATTCACAAATGAGGGTGGACTCCGGCAGCACCAGATTACCATCAATTAACAGAGGCACTACGCCTTTAGGGTTCAGGGCAAGATAGTCCGGGTGGAACTGTTCCCCTTTCAGAATATCTATGTAATATCCTTCCCAGGGCAGTTGTTTTTCTTCCAGGGCAAAGCGTACTTTGGCAGCACAGGCGGAGGATCCATGGTGATATAGTTTCATTGCACAAAAAATCTTTCAATAGCTCAGGGCAGTTTCCGAATAACATCACCTTTTGATACAACACCAGGCTTGATGATTCTGGCATTGATGCCACGCAGGTTCAGCATCTTGCCTGTAGCGGAGTTTACAAAAGTATTAGCCTCTTTCCCAAAACGCTTGCCAAATTTCCTGCATCCCAGGTGGGGTAATGGCGTTACTTCAATGACCGCCTGACCCAGGCTCAACTGAGTACCATGAGGAAGATTTTCCAGACTAAGATCAAAATCCACAAAGAATTGATCTCCGGCTTCAGGCCAACGTTCTTCTGATTCAGTTATTGCACTGATGGCCCGGGCATTCATCAGAGTCAGCTGCCTGCCTTTATCAGCAGAACCATCCGCAGTATGTTTATCCCATCGGGTCTGCCAGTTATCACCTACCAGCCCTGCCTGAATATTCAACTCACAATGGTCCATCACCTCACGACCTCCTGTTATCGGTCGCGACACAATCATCTCCACAGTCCCTTTCGTCGAGGGAGACTGTTTGATCAACTCAAGATGACTTTCCATCTCGACTAGAGATTTAACGGGGTGCATGAGCAATTCCTCTTGCATCGGGCTCACCGGGCCCTGCCTTCACTGGCATAAAAATTCTTAATTTCGGTAATGGTCGTTTGCATATCCGTGCTGCTGGTTTGCATATGAGTCACCAGACGGATTTTATTACCCGCCTCAATCAGAATACCTTTGGACTGCAGATAATCACCCAAGGCTTCTCCATTACCATCTTTAGGGAAAAAGAAAACCATGTTGGTCTGCAAGGCATTTAAATCCACATCAATCTCATCAATTTCTACAAGACCCTTTGCAAGCAAAGTCGCGTTGTCATGGTCTTCCTGCAAGCGTGCAACATTATTTTCCAGGGCATAGATTCCTCCCGCGGCGATGATGCCTGCCTGGCGCATACCGCCCCCGAGCATCTTGCGCCAGCGGCGTGCTTTTTTTATCAGTTCTTGTGAACCACACAATACTGAACCTACCGGCGCACCCAGACCTTTTGACAAACACACCGACACACTATCGAAGTAACGCGTAATCTCCTTCACATCAATACCGAGTTTTACCGCAGCATTAAAAACCCGTGCCCCGTCCAAATGAAATTTCAACTCCTGAGACTCAGCCAGTTCCGCCGCCTCGCTAATATAGTCCATAGGCAGTACTTTACCCCCGGTGGTATTTTCCAGACACAGCAGTTGGGTGATAGCAAAGTGAAAGTCATCAGGCTTGATGGCAGCACGCACTTTTTCCAGCGCGATAGTGCCGTCAGCTTCCATTTCCAGTGGCTGAGGTTGAACACTGCCCAACACTGCAGCGCCACCCGCTTCATATTTATAAGTGTGGGCATCCTGACCCACGATATATTCATCACCGCGCTGACAATGACTCATAATCGCCAATAAATTGGATTGTGTGCCACTGGCCACATAGATTGCTGCCTGCGTCCCCATCATCTCGGCTGACATGGCTTCCAGCTGATTTACAGTGGGGTCATCACCCCAGACGTCATCACCGACAGGTGCTTCAGCCATCATCTTGATCATGGCAGGTGTTGGCTTAGTTACAGTATCACTGCGGAGATCGATCATAACGGTATTCTCAGTTGTCCCCTTGTTGAATTAAAAAAGCTGATTTAAAAAGCAGGCTTACCTGAGCCTTCTCACTTTTTTCCTTTATCCTTTATCCTTTTTCTTTTTCTTTTTTCTTTTTTCTTCCAGCCTTCAGCTATAAACCATTATGCAGGCGAGTATTAATCATCCGCAGAGTAGCTTCAACAGCCGCATACACCTGATTTGAATGCACGCCGCGTGTGCGTAAATTCTTCCCTGTATTGCCGACATGGTCGCCTGACCAGGTGATAGTACATTCGGTCAATGCTCCGGTTTTACCACCACGGGGAATACGGACTGAATAATCCAGCAATTCCGGCAGTTCAAAATTTTGCAGCGTCATGATTTTTTT
>JABIPQ010000037.1 GCA_018698975.1 Gammaproteobacteria bacterium | reverse complement strand
GTTCATTGGCGAATTGAGAAAGGCTTCATTGGAGCTGTAAAACTGAACTCTTGAAGGCTCTATAGTTGCGCTCGGTGCCACCAGGCTAATCAGGTTGTAGAGGGCAAAACCCGAGGTGATAGCAGCACATAGCAAACTGACAAAACACACAGCAAGCGCGTAGATGCGAATACTTGGAATACGTTTCATGGGAACCTTCCTGAAAGTAACAGGGGGAATTTTACCCCGGTGCTCTGTCTGATATCAGACCCTGCTTGCCAGACAATCTTTCACCCTGGCCAGGGCGTCCTTTATGTTGTCCGTGCTGCTGGCATAGGAAAAGCGAATATAGCCTTCACCCAGATGGCCAAAGCTGGTTCCTGACACGGTAGCAACACCCACTTCCTCCAACAATAATTCCTCCAGTGCCTTGGATTTCATGCCCGTGCCGGTGATATTCGGGAAAGCGTAAAACGCGCCCTTTGGCACGATGCAGGAAACACCCGGGACATCGTTAAGCAGGTCAACAATCAGTTTGCGTCTTTCATCAAAGGTACGGTGCATCACGTCAACGGCGTCCTGTGGACCGGTAAGGGCTTCAATGCCCGCGATTTGTATCGGTGCAGACGGACACGAATTACTGTTGATCTGCATGCGTTCGGCATGGTCAATCAGGCTTGCCGGCCACACACCGTAACCAAGTCGCCAGCCGGTCATGGAATAGGTTTTACTCCAGCCATCCAGCAAAATAGTGCGGTCACGAATGGATTCATATTCCAGGAAGCTCACGTGTTCCAGGTCGTCATAGAGCAGGCGAGCATAAATCTCATCTGACATAAGCGCCACGTTGGGATATTTTTCCAGCCCTTTGACAAAGCGCTCAATCACATCGCGCTCCAGCACGCCCCCGGTGGGGTTAGCCGGTGTATTGATAATAATGAGACGGGTATTGTCATTGATCTGCGCCAGCACCAGGTCCGGATCAAAGGCAAAGCCGTTTTCTTCCAATAGTTCAATTGGTACTGCCTTGGCACCGGAAAAGTTGATCATGGATTCATAAATAGGAAAGCCGGGATTCGGATACATTATTTCTGCGCCTGGTTCGCCAAACATCATGATGGCAAAAAACATGGTGGGTTTGCCGCCGGGTACGACCATGACATTTTCCGGATCCACAGTGACGCCGCGGTATTTCTGGATATCATTGGCTACTGCTTCACGCAACTGGGGCAAGCCTTTGGCTGGCGTGTAAAAATGGAAACCATCTTCCATCGCCTTTTTTCCGGCTTCGACAATATTGTCCGGGGTGCGAAAGTCAGGCGCGCCAATTCCCAGGTTAATAATGTCACGGCCTGCGGCTTCCATAGCCTTGGCTTTGGCAAGAATTTTAAAGGCGGATTCTGTTCCCAAACGGGACATGCTTGCTGCTAGTTGCATAGGTTCCTCAATATAAATATGTTGTATTAATCAGATTGTTACGATGTCTGTTTTTTTAAAAAGTTACAAGTTACAAGTTAAAAGTGAAAAATTCATTGGCATACAGTGTTTACCCTCTTGTACCTTTTATCTTGTACCTCTGCTTCAATAAAAAATATTAACCTTACGTTTTCACCAGTTTAATGTAGGGCGAAAAGGCCGCAGGCCTTGATCCGCCGTTGGCGAACAGAGTTCGCCTGACGCTATTAATATAAGGTTTCTCAGTCACTCAACAATAGCCGAATAAAGCCCGGCGCGAAGCTTGGAAAAATCATCAAGACCAGGGTTCGGTGAAAGTATTTGCGTGAGATAAACCACCACCAGATTTTCAACCGGATCTACCCAATAGGTGCTGTGATAGGCGCCACCCCAGCCATATTCACCCACTGAGCCCATGGTACCGCGGGCTCCGACATCCTTCAGGACAGAGACCCCCAGACCCATGCCAGTGCCTGGGTTAAAGGGAATCTGGCGCAGATGATCTGTGGTCATTAGCTCGACAGTTTTAGGTCCCAGAATGCGCACGCCATTAAGTTCACCGCCATTGAGCGTCATTTGTAAAAACCTGGCGTAATTATCTGCGGTGGACAAGAGGCCGGCACCACCGGAAAAGGTGTTACGCGGTCCTGAAAGATATTCGCCTTGACCCTGCATACTGCCAACAGCCGGAGCCGGTTCGATGCCGCCGCCTTGTTTGCCGCGATACACTTTTGTCAGACGAGAGGCATATTCCTCGGGCGGGAAGAAATGTGTGTCATTCATGCCCAGAGGGGTGAAGATTTCTTCATCAAGAAATATATCCAGTGTTTTGCCCGAGGCAACTTCAATGACCGCACCCAGAATGTCCAGATTGTAGCCATAGATCCATTGCTCCCCTGGTTGTGCCTGCTGGGGTAAAGTCGCCATCTTTCTGACCGTAGCCTGAATGCCGTCAGTACGACCAGCCAGATACCAGCCAGTAATGCCGGCATCTACCCAGGCCTGATTAGCCGGACCTGTGCCAGCAAAACCGCCATAGCCAATACCCGAGGTATGGGTGAGCAGGTCACGCAGATTTATCGGGCGGATAAGATCTACCAGATCGTAGCTTCCGCTGTCATTGGCTTCGGCCACTTTGGCATTGGCCCATGCGGGAAAGAATTTACTTAAGGGATCTGAAATTTGCAGATCACCGCGTTCATGCAGAATCATAATGCCAGTGCTGATAATTGCCTTGGTCTGGGAGGCAATGCGAAACATGCTGTTTTCCTGCATGGCGATATTCGCTTCCCGGTCTTGCATGCCTTTCGCTGAAGAATAGGCGATACGGCCATCACGTAATATCAGGGCCACACTGCCGGCAATCTGTTCATTATCGACATAGGATTGCAGCACAGTATCAAGTTGGGCCAGGCGTTCCCGGTCAAAACCAAGACGATCCGGACGGGTGCGGGAAAAATCCTGCGCCTGCAAGGCTGTGGTAGAAATTGCAGAAATTAACAGTATTGAAAGTAGCAAAAAGACCCGACGGGTCTGTTGAAACAGTTTCATGTTTCCCCCAGGAAAATTGAATAGTGCCCATCCTTAAATAAAGATGGAGATAAGCAGGTCGAACAGGGTGAGAAGTATACTGCCATAGAGTGCAGGGACAAAGCCGTTAACCCGAAATCCGGAGACAATGGCGGCAGAAAATTTAAACAGGCAGGCATGGATCACCAGCAGGAATAAGCCAAAGGTCAAAATGGTAAAGGGGAGCGTGATGAGGGCCACCAATGGAAACAGAATGACATTGATGAGACCCAGAGCTACGGCGCCACAAATAGCAGCCCACAGCGTATCAACTTCAATTCCCTTCACCTGTTTGGCAATGATCAGGATCAGGATTGTAGTGAGGATTAAATGGACTAAGAGCTCAATCAGCAATGTCTTCTCAGCAATTCATTTTGACAGTTATTATATAGCTGCAAAATGAATGCCAATAAAAAAATATAATTAATACAGTTAGTTATGAAAGATGGTCGAATAGAGCGAGTGATGAGAAGGTCGTATTTACCAACACTTGGCTAAACTCGTGTCTGGGTTAATAGCTCATTCCCCTGGCCAGGGAAAGCAGTTTGGCCACGGACAACTTCGTGATTAGCAGACGGGTAAATATCTGGGTTTACGGCCGGTAAAAGGTAATCAAGCGACCGGCGCAGATAATACCTATCCAGCATGCCAGAGAAACACCGGCCATAATTTTTACCGGCAGTGGCATTTCATCATTTGGTCCCAGCAGTTTGGTTTGTTGAAATGCTGTGGAGTAAAAAAATAATACATTGATGCCGGCTATGAACATAAACAACATTTTGAAACGAAAGGCATCGTTAAAAATATACTGGTCTGCATCTCCCACCACAAACAGGGAGCCGGTAATGACATTCAGCAGATAGCCAGCTACCCCAAAAGGAATCAGCTTGTGCAGTGCGGATACGGAAATACCTTTTGCCATGCCCAACATGCGCAGATCAACCAGACCCACTGAGCCTACCAGCAGGCATAGTCCGATGAAGTGCAGTGACTCGCTCATTGGCCATGCCCACAGACCCTGGGAAATAAAGGCATGAGAAAGCCAGGTGCTTTGTAGCCAGTCCGAGATTGTTTCCAACATACTAATCTTTCCTCTTTATTCCCGAAATCCCCGAAAAATAATTAGCCGTTTAAATACTCATAATGTGATTGTAGGTATAGGCCAGCAGGCGCCCGGCAATAATGGCGCTTGCCCAAAGCCCGGTGGATATCACCGCAAGACGTTTTATTGATAAAGGCATGTTGCCGCTGTCGTAAGCAGTATTAGTTAACACCGTTTTCGTGAACCAGCGCAGGTTCCAAAGGGCCAGTGCTATACATAACAGCTTGATATAAAAAACAGGATTGGTGAGCGCCTTGGTGGGGTAGCCTATCAGCAGCAATACTCCGGAGATGGCATTCACAATCAAGGCAATTACTGCGACAGGGATGAAGGCATGCAGTCGGGTGAGGGGAACCCCCGGTGCAAGACCCAGCACGCGGCCATTAATCGCCAGCGCGACACCGACCAGGAAACCCATGCCCAGCGCGTGAAACACAATGATAATGGGAAATGCCATATGCCAGCCAGACTCCCCGCGCACCCAGAGGCTTAATGGACTGTTCTCAATCCAGATAAATAGTGCTTCCATCGCTTCATCCTGTACTTAGGGCTTTACCAGTCTTGTTTGAGATATTTGCTTGCAAGGATAGGCTTAAGGCACTGGTAAAGGCAATTCTCAATGTCGTAGTGTTTTGTTTTTTAACGGCCACAATGGTTAAATAAGCACCCTTTTTTACAGCCTAAAACAGATTTCACTAGATTCAATGGAAAAACTATGAAAACGACACTTAATGCTAAGTTTTTACCTTTTGTCCTGGCTTTTTTATTGAGCGCTTGCGGCGGAAGTGATGAAGCTGGAAGCGGGACCACGCAGGCACCTGATATGGGAGCGGCAAGCGGTGTTGCCCAGGAAGTTGTGCCTTGCCCATCAGATCCGGGCATCACCTATATCTGCGGTTTAATGAACGCAGAAGATCTTCTCAGTGTGGGAGATACCGGCATGATTTTGACTTCCGGGATGAGCAGTGAAGAAGTCACAGGGCATCTTTATCTGGTAAATCCTTTAGACGACCGCTGGGAAGAACTGGTGTTTGGCGCAAATTATTCTCAGGATCATGACACTGTCACATACGCAAATTGCCCGGGTCCAATGGATGTGAATAATTTCTCCGCCCATGGTCTGGCGTTGCATGAATATTCTGCCAACCAGTTTGATCTTTACATCACCAGTCATGGTGCCCGCGAAGCTATCGAGATTTTTGATCTGGACATGAGTGAGGGCATTGCAGAGCTTACCTGGAAAGGTTGCGTACCTTTGGAAGAGAGCATCATGCACAACAGTGTCGCTATTCTCTCTGATGGTGGTTTTGTCACGACTGAATTTGCAGGCCCTGAAGGTTTCACCCCTATTTTTGCCGGTGAAGAAAATGGCGGCGTAAAGGAATGGCATCCCGGTGGTGAAGTTTCTGTTATTGAAGGCACACGCTTGTCCGGCCCTAATGGCATTGTGGTGAGCGAAGATGATCGTTACATGTTTGTTGCAGCTTTCGGCACTCGGGAAATAGTCCGTTTCGATCGTAGTCAGGATCCGGCGGTAAAAACAACGATTAGCCTGGATATTGTGCTGGACAACATTCGTTGGGGAGAGCCTGGCAAACTGTTGACCGCTGGTGGTAATGTAGAAGGCGGCGGCTGGTCGGTGGTTGAGATGGATGTTGACACTCTTGAGGTGGTTCGTGTGGGTGGCATGGATGGAGATGCTGCCATGCAGGGTGTCAGTTCTGCGCTACAAGTGAATAATGAAATCTGGGTAGGCACTTACCAGGGCGACCGCATCGGGTATTTTACCAAACAATAATGTTGAACTAACTAAGCCGGTCAGTGTGTAAAACACTGACCGGCTTTCTATTTGTAGAAATGAATAAACGGAATAAATGGAATAATGGGGAGAATAATGAACTTGAAGAAAAAACTGCTAAGTGCAGCCATAATGAGCCAGGCATTCATCCTGGCACCTGCTTTTGCCCAGGACGAAGGGCTTGATGCGAGCATTGCCTTTGGTTATGTCGGGACATCAGGCAACACCGATACAGATACTTATAACCTGGAATTTCTGGCAAGCTTTGAACAGGAAAAGTGGCTGCATAATCTGAAATTTCAGGCCTTGGGTGCAAGTGAAAATCAACAGGCTAAAGCTGAGCGTTACTACCTGGAAAACAAGTCTGACTACAATCTGGATGAAGATCAGTACCTGTATGTAAAAGGCAGCTATACCGATGATCGTTTCAGTGGTTTTAATTATCAGGCCGCACTTTCTGCTGGTTATGGTCGCTATTTTATGAAAAGCGACACTATTGAATTTCAGGGCTTCGGTGGTATAGGTTATCGTCAAAATGATGAGATTAGTGGTATCACTGATGGTGAGGTGATCTTCTCTTTGGGTGAGAAATTAAGCTGGAATATCAGTGACAATGCAGCACTAACGCACAGCTTTACTGCTGAAATAGGTGATGAAAGAACTGTCTCTATATTTGAAGTAGGTTTGGAAACCAATATTATCGGCGATATCACCACCAAGCTGGCTTTCCAGGCACGTAATAATTCGGAAGTACCAGTGGGACGTGAGAAAACTGATACGCTCACTTCTGTGAGTCTGGTTTATTCTTTTTAAAATCAGGTACAAGGGACAAGGTACAAGGGACAAGTGGAAAGGATGTAGGAGGGGTTTTAACCCCGAATGAATTCATACCTAAAAGTGGAAAGTGAAAAGAAAAAAGGAGCAAGCTTGCTCCTTTTTTTGTGCCGGAGATTAAAGCAGGGCGATCACGTAGGGCGGAAAAGCGCAGCGTCATCCGCCGAAGGAAGGCGCAGCCTTCCCATAAAAGTAAAAATTTGCGCTGCTCTTAAATCCCTGCTACCGCTTACAACGATTAATCAGTGCATTAGTCGACCCATCAAACTTTGACGTCTCCCCGACACCTGCCAACTCGGCAAAAATATCTGTACTCAAAACTTTCCCCAGTTCAACGCCCCACTGATCAAAAGCATTGATGCCCAGAATGACGCTTTGCGTATACACCTTGTGTTCATAGCAGGCGATAAGACTTCCCAGGGCTTGTGGTGTCAGCGCCTTGAGTATCAGGGTATTACTTGGCCGGTTTCCGGCAATGACTTTGTGCGGTGCCAGTGTGCTGGCTTTTTCTTCACTGAGCCCCTGCTGGATTAATTCAGCCCGGGCTTCATCCAGTGTTTTCCCATCCATCAAGGCCTGGCTTTGTGCAAAACAATTGGCCAGCAACTGTTGATGCTGTTCCAGATTGGGACTGTCGCTGGTAGCGATGGCAATGAAATCCGCAGGCACAAGATGGGTGCCCTGATGCAGTAATTGATGGAAAGAGTGCTGTCCATTTGTGCCTGCGCTGCCCCATACAATAGCTCCACTAGCCGTATCAACTGCAGAGCCATTCTGAGTGACAGATTTACCCAGACTTTCCATATCCAGTTGTTGAAGAAAAGCCGGGAAAAGATGCAGCAACTGACTATAAGGCAATATCGCCCGTGATTCTGCGCCACAGAAATTCAGCGTCCAGCATTCCAACAAGCCCATCAACACCGGCATATTTTCTTTAAAAGGCGCAGTACGAAAATGCTTGTCCATGGTATGAGCGCCAGCCAGAAGGGCGCGGAAGTTCTCCATGCCAATCCCTAAAGCGACAGGCAAACCAATGGCTGACCACAAGGAATAGCGTCCGCCCACCCAGTCCCATAAAGGAAAGATATTGTTATTACCAATACCAAAATCGCGGGCTAACTCAACATTGGCGCTCACTGCCACAAAATGTTTGGCCAAAGCCTTTTCGTCGCTGCAAGCATCAAGCAGCCAGCGTCTGGCCGTCTGCGCATTGAGCATTGTTTCCATGGTGGTGAAGGTTTTCGAGGCAATGACAAATAGTGTTGTAGCCGGATCCAGAGATTCCAGTATTTGTTCAATATGAGCCGGATCCACATTGGACACAAAATGACAGCGAATACCGTCGAGTTGGTAATTGGCCAGGGCGCTGTACACCATGGCTGGCCCCAGATCAGAGCCACCGATGCCGATATTGACCACATCGGTGATCGGACTCCCGGTATAACCCTGCCATTGCCAACTGGTGACACGATTAACAAAGGACTCCATTTGATCAAGCGTCTGATGCACAAGCTGGCCGTATTCGGTATCCCGGTCAGGCGAGCGCAGTGCAATATGCAGGGCCGGGCGGTCCTCTGTAGTGTTGATTCGCTCACCGGCAAACATGGCATCAATAGCCTTGGCCAGCTGCGCTTTTGTCGCCAGGGCATCAAGTAAATTCAGGGTTTGCGCATCACACAGGTTTTTCGAGTAATCCAGCAGCAGGTCTCCCGCCTCGAGGCTGAATTGGGAAAAACGCTGCGGATTTTCCGCAAAAAGCCCGCGAATGGACTGTTCAGAGAGGTGTGCCTGATGTTCAATCAGGGCTTGCCATGGCGCGCTGTCAGTTAGGGTAGACACTGCTTATCCTGTGAGGGAGATTTCTGCAGAGAATTTTAACCTAAATATTGATCAAAATGGTGGAGATTGGTAGTATGCGCCGCCTGAACGAATTTGTAGGCCAACTACAACGTAGGTCGGATAAGGTCGCAGACCGCCATCCGACATGTTCACACTTTTATGCCGCTATAGCTCAGCCGTGGTAGAGCAACTGACTTGTAATCAGTAGGTCCCGAGTTCGACTCTTGGTGGCGGCACCAAATAAAAAGCCTCAATCGAAAGATTGGGGCTTTTTTTTACCCATCATAAACAATAGTGGCGACTTTTAATCAGTAGGTCCCGCCTTTCCACAAGAGCTTTGGACTCTTGGTGGCGGCACCAAATAAAAAGCCTCAATTGAAAGATTGGGGCTTTTTTATTACCAGAGTATTCTTTCTATTTATACAACTGACTTGTAATCAGTAGGTCCCGCCTCTCCACAAAAGCTTCGGGCTCTTGGTGGCGGCACCAAACAAGAAAGCCTCAATCGAAAGGTTGGGGCTTTTTTATT
>JABIPQ010000036.1 GCA_018698975.1 Gammaproteobacteria bacterium | reverse complement strand
GGCGACCAATTCACCTAACCTTGATATTAAAGGCTCCAGGGGAACCGGTAATGTCTCTCCCACCTATCAGATTCGCGGTATTTCAGGGGGCGGCGGAGCTACTGGAGAACGAGGGGTAGGTTTTTATCTGGATGGTGTTTTTGTACCGCGTCAGACTGGTCCCTATATGCAAGTACTGGATCTGGAGCGAGTTGAAGTATTAAGAGGGCCACAAGGTACCTTGTTTGGTCGTAACAGCTTGGGTGGTGCAATTCGTGTTTTCTCGCAGCAACCAACTCAAACAAAGGATGGATATATCCAGCTCACTGGTGGTAACTATGGCCGCAGTGATGTTAATGCCATGTTTAACACACCACTGAGTGACACTTTTGCAATCAGGGGGCAGGCGGCCTATTTGAGCCAGGACGGTTATGTCGACAGGGGTCCACAGGAACTGGGGAGCTCTGAAAACCTTATTCTACGTCTGCGTGCTGCCTGGGAACCCAGTGATGCTGTCAGTGTAAGTTTCGGGGTCATGCATCTGGATTCTGAATCTGATGGTAATCCCCAGGATCTGGAGACCTTTGATATGTCTCCAGTGGATCCTATCAACGGTGTCAGTGATGTCATCAGTTTTGAAGGGGGTTATGCAGACTGGATGTCCGATTTCCTGGAGTCATCAGGACAGCCGCGACTGAAAAATAATGACCCACGCCTGCTGCTGGATGATTACTCCATGCCGGATTTCTGCTTCCTCGATGATGCGGATCCAGATTGGGATGATCTATGTCTGCAGATTAATGAGAATACCTATACCCAATACGATATGACGGTTAACTGGGAATTGTCAGATACCATGAGCCTGACTTCGGTCAGTGGTTATTCCGACTTTGAAAGCAGTGGTATTACCGACTGGCAATTACTGGGCATGGAGCGTCGTCCCAGTGAAGCAGAATCCTGGACTTTCTATCAGGAGATTCAGTTAAACGCGAGTCTCTTTGATGAAGCGGTGGACTTCGTTTCCGGACTGAGTTTTTTCCATGAAACCGCGGATAGTCCGCGAAACTATTTACTGCAGGCCACCGGCACCAGTATTTTTGGCGCACCAGGACTGCCGTTTTTTACCCCTACGAATCAAAATCCTAATGGCAATGGCTGGACCGGTGGGCTCAGGACTGGTGATACCGCCACTACCCAGAAATCTGATTCCTGGGGGCTGTTTGTCAATGGCACCTGGCATGCAACTGAGGATTTGAATATTACTGCCGGTGCACGTTTTGCTTATGATGAAAAAGATTATGAGCAAACTGAATATGCATCAGACAACTTTACTCCAGCACCGGGAACCACTGCCACTACTGTTAACTCCAGTGATGACTGGTCTGAAGTAGACTGGCGCGGCACTGTGGATTATCACCTTACGGATGATCTGATGGTTTATGGGACGATATCCAAAGCGTACCGGGCAGGCTCTTTTTCCTATGCGATTGCGGACAATATTCCTGGTCCTGAACAAAGTGGCGATTTCATCAAACCCATTCCTCCGGAAAAAGTAATTAACAAGGAAGTAGGATTTCGCTCAGAACTGTTCGACAGCAGGTTACGTTTTAACCTGACCTACTTTGAAATGGAATACAGCGACCGCCAGAATCCTACGGCAGTTTCTGATCCAAATTCTCCAGTGGGATTCACCATTCAGCTGGCCAATCAGGGCAAGATCGATTTTGAAGGCATGGAGCTGGATACCCAGCTGGTCGTTAGCGACAACTTTTCGTTAAATGCCAGTGCAGGCTGGATAGATAGCAAGGTTAACGATGTATGCGTTAACAATGGTATTTACCTGTTTCCATCCCCTGCGGAGAGGAGCTATCAAGTGGGTGGCATTTGGGATTTTGACCTGAATAATAATGGCGGTCTGCAGTTGTCTGTCAATTATGCTTACACTGGTCCCCAGCAGACTCACCCGGGTGGTGTTGAGGCGCCTACCGGGGCGGGTTCATCAGGTTGTGGTGGCGGTCCATTTGGTGTGCCAGTGGCAGAATGGTTTCTGGACTCACGCTATGAATTACCTGGCTATGGATTGCTCAATGCCAGGCTCTCCTACACCAGTCCGGATGATCTCTGGGAAGTGGCACTGTTTGGTAATAACCTGAATGATAAGCAATATGGCAACTTTGCCAGTCGCTTTGGTGGCGGTTATTGGGAAGGTGGTCCACCGGCTCCAGTTAATCTGAAGGCACCATTGCGTTCTGCTCTTGGCGTTACTCGTGGGCGGCCTCTTAACTGGGGTCTGACCTTCAAGTATCGCCTGGGTTCCGGTAACTAACAGAGTTTTAAATCAATCAGGACAAAAGACAGGGTGCGGAAACGTGCCCTGTTTTTTTTAAGTTGGAAAATTTCGCCAGAGATTGCTTCCGACCCAAGGCAGACGTTCTGGAACATCCCTATTTAAGAAGGGTTAAAACGCACAAAGCTAAGAATAAAGTCAGGTGGTCCAAGCTCTACAGTAACTTTTGCCACGTTGAGTCGGCCTCGTTTTATAGGGTTAGCTGGCCACCCGACTTACTATCAATATAGCTGGAAAATCTAGTAAGTAAAGCGAAAGCCTGCTTCCAGGGATTGTCCGGCTTCCGGGGCAAAACCGCGCAGGTAGGACGTAGCAAGGCGTATTTCCTCATCACCCAGGTTACTGCCGCGGACAAAAAACAGCACTTCACTGTCACTGCCCACGACGAGGGCAAGATTCACGCCCAGGTCAAGGCGGGTATAGCTGTCCGTGCCAACCTCGAAGTTTCCGGGCTGATCCTGCTTGTCAGCATGCAGCAGGGAAATGTAGGCTGACCAGTTGATTCCTGTCACATTCAGCCTCGAGCCAATGCGGGAAGGGGGCATACGTGGTGCATCGCCATTGCCTTCCAGGCGTCCATTAATCATGTCAGCAAAGACTTCCAGACTAAAAGTATCGTTCAGCAAAAATGTGGCATCCATTTCCAGACCGCTGAAGCGGGCATCCATCTGGCGATACGCCCTGACTGGAAAGCCCTCGACTGCAGCACCTGTGGTGACCTGGCCAATGTAGTCTTCAAAGGCGTTATGGAAAACGGTCAATGTCGCATTCCAGTTTTCCTGTTCCAGGTAGTAAGTAATATCTACATTGTTTGAAGTCTCTTCTGAAAAATTCACGTCACCTGTTTCGCAGGCGCTGGTGGCAAAATGAATAACGCAATTTTCTGGATCAGCCAATCCGAAATTGGAGTAAAGCTCTTCAATGGAAGGTGCCCGTTGTGAATGGGAAAAAATTAACCCCAGGGAATTGGCTGCGCTGATATCCCATAATCCGGCTGCCGAGTAGCTCATCGTTGAAAATTTTCTTTCAGGAGTGATGGCATCCAGTGGTGAATAACTATCGCGATTGTAGCGCCCGCCCAATTCAAGCGTGAAATTGCCTTTATGGAAATCTTCCACCAGGAAGATTCCGCGGCTGCTGATATCTGTCACAGGAATGAAGCTTTCCTCACCGATGGCGCCAAATTCCTCATCGGAAGTCTGCAGCCCCAGCACGCCATGCAAGCCGGCTGTTTCACGGTGGGTTATTTGCAGACGCTGCTGCCAGGAGTCATTGCCAAAGCGGGTACCCACCAGGCCGGGGCCTTCCATTTCGGCGTGCCCATAGTCGGTATAGGCCAGGCGATAATCCAGGTGTTCGATCCAGGGCGAGAGATTGCGCCATTCGGCCGTTACATCGTAGCGAGTGCGACCCATGTCAATAAACACGTTCTCTTCATCATGGTCAGCTTCATCTTCCTCATGCTCGTCCTCGTGTTCTTCATCATGATGCTCATCGCCATGTGCGCCAGGGGGAAGACCGTAGGTATTATTGCTGCGATTAACAGACAAGCCTGCAAAACCATTGGAGAAAATATAGGAAACACCTAATGTTGATGAATCCGTTTCACCACCGGTATTGGCAATAAAACCCTTGGTGTTTTCATCCGCATCATGGTCTTCTTCAAGCCAGGCTTCATCAATGGCGAAGCCGGGAATTTCCAGGTTATTCCATTCGCGGCGCACGCCATCGAAATGCCAGGCCAGGTTGCCCGTGGCAAACTCCAGGCGTCCCGAGGAAGTGGTCAGGTCGGCGGCTGTATCGTGACGGCTTTCCACAACAAAGGCTGGCTTGTCAGGCAGGTTACGGGGAACCCTGTTATCAATCACATTGACAACCCCGCCGATAGCGCCACCGCCGTACAGCAGAGTGGACGGTCCGCGCAGCACTTCAATGGCATCGGCCAGGATGGGCTCCACCGTCACAGCATGGTCCGCCGAATTGCCGGAAGCATCCGCATTGGCAATGGCGTTGCTGAGGTTCATTACCCGCCGGCCTTGCTGCCCCCTGATGACAGTCTGACCAACCGCAGGGCCAAAAGAGGCGTTGTTGATACCCGGCTGGCCTGCCAGGGTCTCTCCGATAGTTGATCTGGCGGCATCATGCAGTTCTTCGCCGGCCAGCACGGTTACCGGCAGTGCCGTTTCCGAGCGAATGGTATGCATGGCCGTAGTCACCAGCTCGTAATCCGCTTCCTGGGCGAAGATTCCGAAACTGGCCAGAACAAGGAATATTTTTCCGAGTGTTTTCATTGTGTGCTCTCGTTGATTGTGTATTTCTAAGGCCGAAATACCCTACTTTCAAGGCAGGGAATTCCAGCGGGACTACAAATTAATCAACAGGAAGGAGGGGCGCGACTCTGAAAGGAGTGATGTGGAAGCAAGACAATGAAGTTATTGTCTGCGACAGAATATATCGCATTGCTATCAAAGCGTGGCTGTGGCTGAGCAGTAGTCAGCAGGGCATCTTCTGTGTTGTCGAAATGGCAAAGTGCACAATCCACAACGTGATCACCATGATCATGCAGAGGCGATGCCTGTATAACCTGAACACCCAGTAGTGACAAGGTGATCAGGCAAATGGTGAAAATCTGTTGTAAGCGATTCATGATGCTTAACTATAGCCTTCGAAGTATGCAGATTCAAAGTGTATCAAAATTATTTGACCTCATCACAGACCAAAGATGAACCTGAAGACTTTCACTTTCCGAGAATTAAATTTACTTGCCGGGGCTGATCCCGGTAATCTCCACAGTTTTTTGCTGACTGGTATGACCGCTTGTTATATTGATCGCCTTTCGGGGCAGGTCGAGGATGGCCGCAAGGTAGAGTTCAACAGCCTTTTTAGC
>JABIPQ010000035.1 GCA_018698975.1 Gammaproteobacteria bacterium | reverse complement strand
GTTCTGAATAACCTTAACCTGGAAATGGAAGCCGGTGAAACCCTGGCAATTCTGGGTCAATCAGGCAGTGGTAAGTCTACCCTCTTAACGCTGCTGGCAGGTCTGGACAGTCCTACATCGGGCTCCATTATTCTTAATGATCAGGACATGCATGAGCTTGATGAAGAGGCATTATCAAAATTTCGCGCCAAGAACATTGGCATTATATTTCAACAATTTCATTTGATGTCGCATCTCACTGCACTTGAAAATGTGAGTCTGCCTCTTGATCTTTTCAAGGATAGTCAGGCTTCTGAAAAAGCCCATGAGGCACTTGAGCATGTCGGACTTGGAAAACGCCTGGAGCATTTTCCTCATCAACTCTCCGGTGGCGAATGTCAGCGCGTTGCTATCGCTCGCGCCATGGTAGTACGACCCAGCATTTTGCTGGCAGACGAACCCACCGGCAATCTCGACAGCACTACTGGCGCCCATGTCAGCGACATGATTTTTGACCTGGTAGACAAACACAAGATGACTTTACTTTTTGTAACTCACAACGAACAACTCGCAATGCGTTGTGCCCGACAACAGCGCCTGCAAGATGGCAGCTTTGTGTAGGAAGGACTTTAGTCCCGAAGAATTCGCGAATAAAAGCGCTCCTGCAATATGTATTGTACAAAGTAGGTATAAATAATTATGCTCTGGTTGCATCTGGCAATTAAAGAAATCACCAATAACTTCAAGTTCAGCATATTTTTCATGCTGAACCTGAGCATTGGCTTGATTGGTTTTATCGCGCTGGATTCTTTCAAAAGCTCCATTGATCAACATCTGCAAAACAACTCGAAGTCCATCCTCACAGCGGATGTGCAAATTTCTTCTCGCTTCCCATTGACGGAGCAGGAATATGAGCTAACCGAAAACATTCTGGACACCCGAATCCTCTCCGTCTCAGACCAGGTCAGTTTTCTGTCTATGGTCGCGGGTGATGAAAACTCCAGAATGAGCACACTTATTGGTATTGATGGCAACTACCCACAATACGGCGACATTATTTTGCAAAATGCCGGCCCTATCTCACTCGCCGGTGGACCTGCTGAATTAATCATAAATGACAATATCTGGGTTGCCCGCGATCTGATGGTCATCCTGGAACTGGAAGTAGATGACAGGCTTAAAATCGGTGACAGAGAATTCACCATTGCTGATGTAATCCTTGAAGATCCCAGCAGCACCATATCGGTGATGTCCAATTTTCCAGCCATTTATATGGGTCTGGATCAGATAGACAGTACAGGTTTGATCCAGCTTGGCAGCCGCATCACTTATTCACGTTTTTACAAATTGCCTGAAGATTACAATCTCGCCGGACTCGAAGAAGCGTTCAGGGATGCAGAACGGGAAGTCTATCGTGACACCCGTCGCCTCAGCATGACTACTCACCAGGAAGAAAGTGAAGACCTGGGTGAAGTGCTTGGCTATATGAATGACTATCTTGGACTGATTGCGCTGATAGCATTATTCCTGGCTGGCGTTGGTGCTGCATATTTGTTCAGAGCCTTCTTCACTTCTCGCTTCAAGGATATGGCGATTTTAATGTGCCTGGGTGGAACGCCAAGAGAAGCCTACAAAATGACCTTGGTACAGATTGTTCTGCTGGGTACCTTTAGTGCCGTTATTGCCAGTGCCATAGCCTTCCTCGCACTGCCCTTGTTACCCCTGCTTTTTGAAGGCTTCCTGCCCAGAGGTTTCAGCAACTCCATGGAGCTCAATTCACTGGTGCTGGCCCTGTTCATGGGCACCGCAGGCAGCATCATCTGCTGTCTGCCAATACTGTCTAAAATCTATGACCTTAACCCTATCGGTCTGTTTCATGAAAATGTTCAGCCCAGTTCCTCAGCAACCCACTGGCGCCGACATGTCAGTAGTTATGCCCCAATACTCCTGACTTTCTGGGGGCTTGCGATGTGGCAGGCGCATTCGGTTTTTGTGGGTAGCGTATTTGTTGCCGGTTTCCTGGCCGCCATATTTATTCTGGGCGCCATTGCCTGGGGAATTCTCTATAGCTGCTCTGCATTCGCCATGGGATTGAATGCGGGCAAACATGTGACGCGTAAAATTGCCTTACGCAACCTGAGTAGAAATCGACTTGGCGCTATTTCCTGTTTTCTGGCCATCGGCCTGGGTTCATTGCTGATCAACCTTATCCCGCAAATTCAAAATGGTCTGCAGGATTACATAGCCCAGCCTTCTGATTATTCGGTACCTGATTTCTTTATGTTCGACATTCAGCAAGAACAGCTGGAAGAACTGCAGGATACCATAGCCGAGCGAGGCTACTCACTTTCGTTTTTATCGCCGATGGTTCGAGCAAGACTGGAATCAGTAAATGGTCAGCAAATTGATGATCCGGAAGAGACCCCTGATGAACAACTAATGCGCAGACGCATGATGAATCTGACCTATCAGGATGCCTTGAAAGATTCCGAGAATATCGTGGAGGGTGAAACCTGGTCTGGCCCATGGGATTTCAATTCCCCGGAACTGCCCGGAATTTCTCTTGAAGAAAATTTTGCCCAGCGCATGGGACTCGAGATTGGCGACACCATGGCTTTCGATGTTCAAAGCGTGCCGGTGGAAGGACGCATTATTAATACCCGATCAGTTATCTGGAATTCGTTTCAGCCCAACTTTTTTGTTTCCTTTCAACCTGGCGTCCTGGACCCTGCCCCAAAAACATTTGTAGCCGCTATCGGCAATGTTCAGGAAACAGACCGCATCGCTCTGCAAAACAGCATCGTCAACAACTTGCCCAATATCAGCGTAATCAATGTGCAACAAATTGTAGCTCGCATACTGGATATCACTGACCAGATCAGCTGGGCGATCAGAGTAATGGCTTATTTGTCTATTTTTGCTGGCCTGGTAGTACTGTTTTCCATTGCCCGTTATGAAGTGAAATCACGCTTTTGGGAAATTAATCTGTTAAAAATTCTTGGTGCCAATTTCTCTGATGTTAAGCGTATTGTTGAAATCGAATTTGGCATTCTCGGTTTTTTTGCGGCCCTTTCAGGCGTCTCTCTGAGTCTGGGCATGTCCTATGCAATATCCTTTTTTATCTTTGATGGCTTGTGGAGTTTCTCCCCCTGGACTACGGCTTTCACCATCATCGCCATCTGCGCCTTAAGCGTCTTCACTGCTTTGGTTGCCACCCTGTCTGTGTTGAAACAGAAACCTCTGGAGCTGCTGCGAGCCACCTGATTTAGCCTTGCCATCAGTTCATTAGCGGATAAATATTTTATTGTGCTACTGGCTGTCTATTTTTGATATAAATAGGGGCTATGGATTACGGTTTTTTTGACATACTCACGCTACTGGGCGCATTAGGGCTTTTCCTTTATGGCATGAAGGTGATGAGCGACGCTCTGATGGAGCTCGCGGGTGACCGGATGCGCACTATTCTGGCTACTACCACTTCAAACCGTTTCTTTGCTGTGCTCACCGGCTTCACAATCACAGCAGTAATCCAGTCTTCCTCTGCCACCACACTAATGGTGGTTAGTTTCACCAATGCCAGCCTGTTGACTCTCCCGGAAGCTATCGGCGTCATAATGGGCGCAAATATTGGCACCACAGTCACCGCCTGGCTGATCTCCATCCTGGGTTTCAAAGTCAGCATGAGCACTATTGCCCTGCCGCTGGTAGGTATCGGTTTTTTGATGTCAATGCGACCATCAAAGCAGGTAAAGCACTGGGGTTACTTTCTGATCGGATTTTCCGTGCTCTTTATCGGTCTGCAATTTCTTAAAGATTCACTGCCAGATATTGGCAGCAACCCTGAACTTCTTGCCACACTTTCCAACTACACCACCATGGGGTATGCCTCGGTATTGATTTTCATGGTCATTGGTACCTTGCTGACGCTTATATTGCAGTCCTCCAGTGCCACTATGGCCGTTACCCTGTTGATGACCTTTGAAGGCTGGATTCCTTTCGATTTGGCGGCAGCAATGGTGCTCGGTGAAAACATCGGCACCACCATTACAGCCAATCTCGCGGCCCTGATTGCCAATTATCAAGCCAAGCGTGCCGCCAGAGCCCATCTTATTTTTAACTTGATGGGCGTCGTATGGATGGGCATACTTTTCTACCCCTTTTTATCCTTCATCGATTCCCTGGTGATAAAAATCGAAGGTTTCTCGCCCTTCGTCCATGCAGCAAGCATTCCTGTTGCCCTGTCCCTGTTTCATACGCTGTTTAATATTATTAACACTTCTGTTCTGCTCTGTTTTGTCACGCTCATTGCACGCATAGTAGAACGCATGGTGCCAGAGGTTGCAGAAATAACTGAGACCATGCCCCTTGCTGAACCAAAATATCTCAATGAATCCTCTCTGGAGTATCCACAAACCGGTATGAAGGCATTGTTCGATGAGTCCATGTACTTGCTTCATCATGCAGCCTACAAGGCTATTACCCACGGCATGAGTGTTCACCGGGATGATCTCGAATCCGACCGCCACCTCAATGAAATCCTGGCAACCAGAGAAAAGGTAAACGTGGATATTGAAAGCCTTTACGACAGTACCATCAAACCTGTGTACAGCAAGATAGTGGAATATGCCACCCTCCTGCAAAGCAAGTTCGCACTGGACGAAGATAAAATAGAAATTATCAGGAATATCCTGATTGCCAACCGTATGCTGGTACATGTAGTGAAAAAAATGGCTCCCCTGCATGACAATATCATTGAATTCATGTCACTCAACAATCCCTATATCCAGGAAGAATACAACCTGATCAGGAGGCGTATTCTTAAATCCATCAGGAAAATTCATCGCTGTAACAACTCGGACAATCCACTCAAATACCTGCGTCAACTCAGCAAGGAGGGAAAAAGTGAAGAGAAACTGGAGGTGCTTGTATCGGGTCGGGTGAACAAGTTGCTGCTGGATAAAAGGATCACCAGCGAAATGGCTTCCTCCCTGCTGAATGATAGCGAAAATGCCCGCAAGATCGTGCGCGACCTGGTGAATATCGCTACCCTGCTTTACCATCCAAAAGACAAATTCACTGATCGTCTTGAAGAACAGGATAATCTGGATGAGGTTGCCGCCTGATTTACATTCTACGACCTGTAAATCCAAAGTTCCGGCATTAAAGTCTTTCCCATTAATGGATTGAGCGTGCTCAATACTGCATTTCCACCCAAACAATTAGCGCTGCTTATGAGAATGGCATGGAGCTTATAGCCGATATTACAGTGTATGTATTTTCAGCGGCGTTTATCTCAGGCTTGCTCATTACTGCCGTAAGCGGTTCAGTCAGGGCACTACAGATTTACCTGATTGTTCTTACTGCTCTGTCTATTTTTGGCATGCTACTCGGACTGATCTTCTCCCGCGGTCTGCTTATTTTTCTTCTTTTCCAGATAATTACTCTGGTGATAATTATTTTCTTTTTCATTATCGCCGGCGCTGCCGTCGGTGCAGGTATTAATCAACTGATCCACAGGAAACCATCTTTCAAAAAACTGAAGGAAAACGATCTTATTGATTATTTGCCGCTACCCGTGTTCTGTGAAATGGAAGGCCTTCCGGAACATAGAGTATTTTCAAGAATTAAAAGTGGTTTTTTTGAGGGTGGACTTTATAAAGGGAACCTTTATTGAGCCACCAGCACTTCGGTAATGTAAGTTCCTACATCGCGCAGCTGCTCGGGACTCAATGCATTTTCAAAGGCTGGCATATTTTTGCGACCATATACCACCACGCCCAGGAGATCACCCAGACCCAGTTCTGCTGTTAGCGCGGCACCACCACCCTCGCCCCCTTCACCGGTCTCCCCATGGCAAGGCGAACAAATCTGGGTATAAAGATTTTGTCCGGCAGCGAGGTCCGCAGGCCCCTGTGGCAATGTCGCCAGCAAGGCTTCCGGAGATGGCTGGTTATCTACAATTTCCTCTTCAACATATTCTTCCATGTCTCCTTCCAGAGAAAATAACCAGATACTGTCGCCCGGAGAATTTGGCGCATAAATAGTGCCACCGGCAAATGCGGCCACATACTGTTTGCCGTTATATTCAAATACAGTCACAGCTTGATGAATGCCGGTATCAGTCTGGAATTCCCACAACATATCGCCATTGCCACTATTCAGGGCGGTCAGCCGGCCATCATTCCGGCCAATAAAAACCAGACCGCCACCAGTGACAGTAGAGCCACTAAAACAACGATCTGACCATTGCTGCTGCCAGGCAACCTTGCGAGTGCTCAGATCCACAGCGGTATAAATTCCTCTGCGGGGAATACCGGTACTACCGAAGGTGTCAGTATGCTCAAACGGGACATATTCCGGGGCACTGTCACGACTTCGGGAAACCAGGGCGCCGATCTGATCAGTGGCGCAGATATACATCAGATGAGAATTGGGGTCATAGGCACTGGGAGTCCAGTTAACAAAAGAGAGCGGTCGATAAATAACAGAACCCTCCATTGGCAGTGGAGTAAAAGTCTTGCCCTCATTAACCAAGGGCCAGCCCTCGGGTGCCATATCAATGGTATGAGGCAGGATTGGATCTCCGGCCGGAATTGGCTGTGTTGCTGCTGTAGCCCGCCCGGGAACCTGCGGTACCGGGACTTCATTGATCTCGAAAAGTGGCTCTCCAGTGGCGCGATCAAGAATATACAGATAACCGGTTTTTGGTACCTGCGCGATGCCCTTCCTCATCTCGCCATCAATTTCTGCATCAAACAGGATAACCGGATTGGGAGAATCATAATCCCAGATATCATGATGGATTTCCTGGAAATGCCAGCGATACTCACCATTATGGGCATCCAGTGCCACTATGGAAGCGGTAAATAAATTATCACCGGGACGCACGCCACCGTTGAAGGTCGGATAGGCGTTGCCAGTGGTGAAATAAATCATATCCAGCTCTGGATCAACAGCCGGATTGTTCCAGATAGGCGCGCCGCCGTATTGCCAGACATCACTATCTTCAGGCCAGGTATCATGACCGAATTCACCGGGGCCCGGGACAGTATAAAAGCGCCATAGCTCTTCCCCGGTATCAGCATCATAGGCATTCATGCGGCCGCGTATACCAAGATCCCCTCCTACATAGCCAATAATAACCATACCGTCATAATAAAGGGGTGCCGCGGTCAGGCTGTAGCCCACTTCGGAATCTGCATCCTGAATCGACCACAGTACTTCGCCCGTTTGTTGATCCAGCGCCACCAGCATGGCATCCAGGCGCCCAAAAAAGACTTTGCCATCACCAATTGCCACGCCTCTGTTTGTCCAGCCGCAACATACATTGATTTTATCTTCATCCAGATTAGCGGTGTATTGCCAGAGGATATTGCCACTGACTACATCCAGTGCAAAAACATCGTTATCCCCGGTGATAATGTATAGAACGCCTTCATAAACCAGAGACTGGCCCTGGGCGGAGTTGCGTGGCCCGGTTCCTGAGCCTCTTAGTTGCGTGCGCCATTCCGCTTTTAGACCCGCGACATTGTCCCGATTAATCTGATCCAGTGGTGAGTAGCGCTGGTTGTAGGCATTGCCACCATTAGTTACCCAGTTTCTGTCCGGTGCGGCCACGAGCTGTTCTGCCGTAAAAGCTGGAGAGGCAGGAATTGAATCGGCTGCAGAAGCTTTGGGTAATGCAGAAAATGGCAGCACTGATATCAAGCAGATCCCTATTATTAATCTGAGTGTGCTAGTTTTATGAGCAAGCATGCTTATATTTCCCCCGCATATGCTTTTGGATAGTTTTATCTACAAAATTTACTCTTGTTCTTATCCAATGAATTCCATCAAGTATTCTTGTGAAATCATTAAATGCAATTTGCAAATAGAATGCAATTTTCAGCCATTGTCCGATTCAGACAATCATGGACATAATTTGCAGGTAACAATTCACATTTTCTACCGGCAAAATATGGGATAATCTGGCAACTGGAACTATTTATCACTTTAAAATTAGTAACTCAGATATGAAAAGAATTTCTCTGATTAGCAGTTTAGCAGCAGCCTGTTTGAGTTTTGCCGCCCTGGCACAGGAAAATACTGACCTGGGTGATCATCCCCAATGGGGAATGCTGGAACAGTACTGCCTGGAATGTCATAACTTCGAAGACTGGGCCGGGGAAATTGCCTTCGATATGATGAGCACCTCCAGCCTCGATGAGGAACCGGCAATCTGGGAACGTGCCGTACGTAAACTGCGTGGCCGGCTTATGCCGCCACCAGGCAGTGAGCAACCTGAGCAGGAACGAATTAATGAATTCGTCAGCTGGCTTGAAAGCTCTCTGGACGTTAACAGCAACATTCCCCGTGCCGGACATGTCCCGGTACAACGTATGAACCGGACTGAATACGCTCTCTCAGTGAATGAGCTTATCGGTGTAGAAATTGATGCAGAAGAGTATCTACCCACTGAAATAGAAGTCGACGGTTTCGATAACGTTGCAGAAGCCTTGAGTATCTCGCCATCATTTCTTAATCAATATATTCGCGCCGCCCGACAAGCCGCCAGTCTGGCAGTTGGTAATGCCCAGGCTAAAACTGCTGTTGCTTATTACGCTCCCTCCGGGGGCAGTCAAACCACCTACCAGGACGGCATGCCTCCCGGAACCCGCGGTGGCATGATGTTCAAACATAATTTCCCTGCAGATGGAGAATACCGCTTCAATCTTTTAGGACTTGGCGCAGGTTTAAATCCCAGTGCACTGGAAACCCGTCATACGGTGGTGATGCTGGTCAATGGCCGCGAAGTTTTTCGTGAGCAAGTTGGTGGTGCGGCTGACCTTGAACTGATTGACCGACAGGGCCCGGCAGGAAGTAATCAGATCATGCAGCGTTTTAATGGTATTCCGGTACAGGTCAATGCGGGTGTTCAGGAAGTGGTGATTACCTTTATCGAACGGGCACGTTCACAATCCCTGTGGTGGTCAGACTCTGGCGATCTTAACCGTATGCCGCGCATGCAAAGTGGTGTTGAGGTAGCAGGGCCCTTTAATGCCAGCGGAATTTCCATGACGCCGAGCCGGGAAAAAATCTTTGTCTGTTATCCGCAATCTGCCAATGAGGAATATGACTGCGCCCGTCGCATTACCGAGAACCTGGCCCGTCGCGCATTTCGCCGGCAAGTCAGAGATCAGGATATGGCGATATTAATGCCCTTTTATGACACTGGCTTCGAAGAAGCCGGATTTGACCGGGGCATTGAGCAGGTCGTGGCGGCAGTACTGGCCAACCCCTATTTCCTGTATCGAGGTTTCGCTCCCGATGAAGAGCAGGCTGATGATGAATATTTTGCGCTGGATGAGTTGGAACTTGCTTCGCGCCTTTCCTTTTTCCTCTGGAGCCAGATGCCCGATGATGAACTCTTGAACCAGGCTATTGCAGGTAATTTAAGCAAGCCTGATGTTATGGCGAGCCAGGTAAGGAGAATGCTGGATGATCCTCGTGCTTCTGCCCTGGTGAATAATTTCGCTATCAAATGGCTGAATCTGGATAGTCTTGAAGATATTGACCCCACCCCGGGACAGTTCCCGGGATACAGTGACGCCCTGCGTGAAGATTTTGCAGAAGAAACGCAGCGTTTTATAAGCAGTATTTTGCTGGCAGAGCGCTCAGTCACCGAACTGATGACAGCCAGTCACACATATTTGAATGAACGCCTGGCACGACATTACGGTCTGGACTCAATATATGGCGCTCAGTTTCGTGAGCTTACACTGGAAGATGAAATGCGTTGGGGACTGCTTGGTAAAAGTGCCGTGCTGCTGCGCACCTCTTATGGCGATCGTACCTCTCCGGTATTGCGTGGCAACTGGGTACTGGAAAAACTTATGGGGACCCCCTCTCCGCCACCCCCACCCAATGTGGAAGTCGATCTGAATGTTCCTGAAGGACAAAAAGCAACTACGGTGCGTGCACGACTGGAAGCTCACCGTGCCAACCCCAGTTGCAACCAGTGTCATGGTGTTATTGATCCCATTGGTCTGGCACTGGAAAATTTCACAGTGACCGGAAGCTGGCGTGACAGGGATGAGGAAGCCCAGGCCCCCATCAATGCACGCACTGTTATGCCCGATAACATCCCGATCAATGGTCCGGCAGATTTGCGCCGGGAATTAACAAGTCGACCGGCACAGTTTGTCCAGACCCTCACAGAAAAATTGATGATGTATGCCTTGTCTCGGGAACTGGAATACTTTGATATGCCTCAGGTACGTGACATCGTGGCTAAAGCCGAGCAAGATAACTACCAGCTTTACGGCATTGTCATGGGAATCGTAAATAGCGATGCTTTCCGCATGCAGGCCCAGCATCATGACAATGAAAAAGATGACCAGGAATTAGCGTTCCAGTAATCAGTGCCGGGAAAAATACCGCAACAAGAACGACTTGAGAAAGACAAAAGAGAAAAGAGAAACAATAGAGAGACCAGCTTATGTTCATTACAAAAAAATATCTTTCACGCAGAGCCATACTGAAAGGCGCAGGTGCCTCCGTAGCTCTGCCGTTTCTCAGCGCCATGGTGCCTGCCGCTACCGCGCTTGCCCAGACAGCTGCAGCGGGTAATAAGCGAGCGGGGTTTTTCTATATTCCCCATGGTGCGGTTATGCACAACACCGCTTATGGCGCCGAAATGGATCACTGGCATCCTGCCGGCAACTTTGGCGATGAGCTGAAGCTGAACAAGATCATGGCGCCACTGGAGGCCTACAAACCTTATCTGAATACCTTCAGTAATCTACTCAATGAAGCCAGCAAAGGCTCGGTACATACACTTAATCCCGCTACCTGGCTCAGTGGTATTCGTCCTGACAACAACGCCGCCGGTGCCAGCATGGCACAAACCCTGGACCAGGTAATTGTTGACCACATTGGTCAGGAAACAGCCCTACCTTCGCTTCAGGTCGCTTCAGAAACTACCATACAGGGAGCAGCCTGTGGCAACTCTGGCTGTTATTACAGCTCCACCCTGTCTTTTGCCAGTGAAACCGCTCCACTACCGATGGAATACAATCCCCGCAAACTGTTTATCCAGATGTTTGGCGAAGGTGACACCAACGAGGAACGCGGCAACATTTTAAGCCAGCAGGCCAGTCTTCTTGATATGGTGGCAGAAAGCACCCGTTCCTTACAAAGAGAATTGGGCGCTGATGACAAGCAGATACTGGAAGGTTATCTCGACACTGTTCGGGAAATCGAACGTCGGGTCGAGAAAGCAACGCAGCAGGACCTTTCCACTGTAGATGTCCCGAATGCCCCGATTGGTGAACTGGATAATTTTGCTGAACAGGTCAGCCTGATGTTCGACCTGCTTGCCATTGCCTACCAGGCAGACCTTACCAGAGTCATTTCCTACATGATGGTGTCTGAAGGCACCAACCGCACCTATAACCATATCGGTGTACCGGATGCATTCCATCCGGTCTCCCATCATGCGGATGATCGGGAACGCCTGTACAAACTGGTGCGCATACAAACCTGGCACATGGAACGCTTCCGTGACTTTCTGGACAAGATGGCGGCGACACCAGACGGTGAAGGCTCCATTCTGGACAACAGCATCTTCATGTATGGCTCTAATATGAGCAACAGTGACCGCCATGACAACTATCCTGTCCCCAACTTGTTAGTCGGTGGCGGACAGGGAACCCTGAAACGCGGTGGTCAGCATATTGAGCTGCCCGAGCGCACCCCACTGGCTAATCTGCACCTTACGCTCTTGCATAAGCTGGGGATTGAAGCAGAAAGTTTCGCTGACAGTACTGGCATCATTTCCGAAGTTTAGTGAAACCAGAGTAAAGCAAGGGTTTGGAGCAATGAACAAAAGATTCGACCGCAGAGAAGTGCTTCGCTATTCCCTTGGCGGGGCTGCCCTGATAGGGTTGCCATCGGTTATGGCACAGAGCACTGCTGCCACAGAAAGCCTGAGGGGTTCTCTTACCCTGATCAAAGCCGGTGGCGCTAATCAACTCGCCCTGACAAGCCAGGATGGTCTGGTACTGGTCGATAGTGGTCCAGCCGATAGCGTTGAGCTCCTATTGGACACACTGGATAACCTGGATCAGTCCGGCGTCAAGACCTTGTTTAATACGCACTGGCATCTTGACCAATGTGCTGGCAATGAAGCGCTGGGGCAACAAGGTGCGACCATCATTGCTCACCAGAAGACCCATCAGCGTCTGTCTACTGAATATTACATTCCCCATGAGGAACGCTATCAACATCCGTTGCCGCAAGCCGCCCTGCCCACAGAAATATTTCATGATCAGTCACAACTGCAAATTGGTGACGAAGTCATTGACTATGGCTGGCTGGTTCAGCCTCATACTGATGGCGATATCTATGTCTATTTTCGCGAAGCCAATATCCTCGCCGCTGGCGATGCCGTATCCCCCGAACGTGACCCACAACTGGATTGGTTTGGTGGCGGTTGGCTGGGTGGACGCGTAAATGCCCAGGACCAGTTACTGGCATTGAGTAATGAAGATACCTTGATCGTACCCGCCTATGGGCCGGTGATGCGCCGCTCTGATCTGTTGGCAGAACGCGATCTGACTCAGGAAGTCTATAACCGTGTGCTAAACCTGATCAGGGAAGGCTGTAGTGCCAACTGCATGTTAAATGAAGGGGCGCTCACTGGCCTGAACCGGACCTGGGATGATCCGGACAAATTCCTTTATGACGCCTATAAGGGGATGTGGGCCCATCACTATAACCTGGCACCGAATATATTATGAGCGAGATGAGAACTGCGAAGAGAAGTGTAAAGACAAGTGCACTGAGAAAAACAATGATTTTCTGGAAACTGATCTTACCTGTATTTTTACCGTTGCTACTGATTTCAAATACACTTCAGGCTGCCTCTCCGCTTGCCGAGCTGATCAAGGCCGGTAATCGAGACGGTGCCATGGAGATGATCCGTGCCGGTGCTGACGTCAATATGCCGCAGGATGACGGGACCACCCCGCTTCATTGGGCCGTCTACCAGGTTGATCAGGAACTGGTAGCAAGCCTGCTCCGCAATGAAGCCAACCCCAACATTAGCAATAATTACGGAGCAACTCCCCTTTCTGAAGCTGTGCGAGTAGCCAATGCTGATCTGGTTGAAATGCTACTCAATGCTGGCGCCAATCCAGACCAGGCTAATGACGATAATCAGACCCCACTAATGCTGGCGGCCTGGACCGGCGTAGTAGACGTTGCAGCGCTTCTAATCCAGCACGGGGCCCAAGTGAATACAGAAGAAAACTGGACTGGCCAATCTGCCCTGATGTGGGCTGGCTCCCGTAATCATCCTGCCATGGCCGAGTTACTGATAACCAATGGCGCTGATGTCAAAGTACGTGCCCGATCTTTTGACTGGTCCTCTCAAATAACCTCAGAACCGCGTAACCAATACCGTCCGGCAGGAGGACTTACCCCTCTGCTTTACTCAGTACGCAGTGGCTGCTTGCAATGTGTCCAGGCCATTGTTGAAGCAGGTGCAGACTTCAATTTACCTACACCTGAGGGAGTGACTCCCCTGATGGTTGCCATCGATAACTTTCATTTCGATACTGCTCATTATTTACTGGACCAGGGCGCTAATCCCCATACCTTCGACTGGTGGGGTAGAACGCCTTTGTACATCGTCATTGATGTACGTACTAATGAAGGCCGCGGACAAAGCCTGGACGTCATTGACCAGGCTACTGCCCTTGAGCTGGCCCAGCGCTTGCTGGATATGGGCGTTTACGTAGATCCAGTGTTGAATTTTGGTCGCCCGGGACAAGGTGGTGGCAATGGTCGATTTTCTGATGAGCATCTGAGCACTAACGCCACGCCCTTGCTAAGAGCCGCAGTTTCCCATGACGCCGAGGCGATACGCCTGCTATTGAGATATGGTGCTGAAGTAGACAAAGCCAATATTTTTGGGGCTACACCATTGCTGGTTGCCGCTGGCCTGGCAACACCACGCGGAGTACTGAGTGATGGTACTTTTTATAAGGCCCCGAATATCGAAGACAGGGTTATAGAAACGCTTGGGCTGTTACTGGACGCCGGCGCTGATATCAATGCCCGGATCACTGACACCACCAGCTACACCGCATTTATTCCCCGTCACAATTCAATGACAGATCGTCAGGGTCAGACCGCTATTTTCGGTCCCGGTAAATGGAACTGGAAGAAAGTTGCCCAATATCTTATCGAAAATGGTGCCGAAGTGAAGGTCACCGATTTCTACGGTAAAACACCGGCAGATTCAGCCCTTGGTCAGGCAGGAGGTGAGCAGGATGAAGTCTATGCCGAGCTTGCCGAGTATTTCAAAGAAGAAATGGCAAAATAAAAAGAGTATTGATAGAAAGCCACACGTTCAAAATCAAATATTTCAGTACTTGAGCACTATCTTCTGCTTTCAGAGTTAGTTGTAAGCGACGGGATTACTGCACAAAGAGCGCGAACAAGAATCCAGAATAAACATTACGTGCTAGCGGTAATTAATCCGCAGTAATTTCCAATTGCTTAACGACGGCAGAGTTCTCAAAAATATCATAATTTAAGTCATAGAATGAAAATCATTAGTTAATGCAAACTAAAGGAAGCAACATGAATTTATTCAGGCAAATCAATGTCATTATTCTGGCGACAGCCTTCATCACAAATATCGCTATTGCACAGGATCGCGAAAATAACAGAAATAACTCGGAAAGAACGGCTGATACGCGCCAGGAAAGGTCTGATAATCCAGGTGAGCGCCGTAATGAACGTGCCCAGGAGAATCGGGCCCGCTCGGAAGAACGCGTATCTACCAACAGGGCTCGAGCCGAAGAACTGTCTAATGGTAATCGCAGCCGCCGCGGTAGCGATGATGCCGATGAGCGTGATAATAATGACAGAGACCTTGCTCGCGAAAGAGAAGACAGAAGCCGTGACCGGGTTCGCGACAGCGATGAAGATGCAAGGGATGACGCAGAAGAGCGATCTGAAAGGCAAAGAGAATTAGCCCGGGAAAGGGATGAAGATGAGGATGAGGATGAACGGGATGACGCAAACGAAACAGGGAGAAGGGACCCGAACACTTCCCGTCAGCGAAATAACGAAAACAGATCTCAAGGCCGCCAATAAAACAATTTTCACCAGATAAAAAAAAGGCGCAACCATAACAGTTGCGCCTTTTTTATTATCCCGAGTGGGATGAACCATAAAAGCTGCTTTAGCTTTTAGTTCTCCAACTGTCTGCATAGTTTTCACGGGCATCGCTGGAATACGGAGTCGGTGCTACTTTTACACGCATTTCGCACTGCTGATGAGGCTCAATGGAGGATTTCTGTGAATTTACAGCTTCACCCCATTTCAGAGTCAGTACATCACCTATCTCAACGTCAGCATCAACTACGGCCAGAGACAGCAGGCATCGCTCATTGTAGCTGTAACCATTAAACATGCTCATGCCTACTCTCTTACCATCTTTAGATAGCTCATCTGCATTGCTTGAAGAGTAGTTATGGTTCGGGAAGTCAATCCACTTGTAAGCCAGACCTGGCTCGAAAGCTGACATAATGACTTTCTGGACGTCTTCACGGTTCCACTCAATGGTCACTTTCTTACGCTGTTTGCCTGCTTCTTTCATGGCTTCCAGTGCAGATTTTCCGATAAAGTCATCTTTCTTCCAGCCGATATAGAAGTCATAACCCAGTTCAAAAGGCGTTACGTAGTAATCTTCGATGTTGTCACTTTCCAATGAACCACCCAAAGACCCCATCGCTTCATAACTGTCAGCACCAAGCCAGTCACGGTAATCAGCCAGCATGCCATCACCTGTATAGATACCTGGCAGAGGGGATGGAATCCAGCCACTTTCAAGGGTGTTGGAAGAGTATGCACGAGCCCCAACCATACGCATATCAACGCCAACCGCTTTTGCTGCTTTCTGAATTTCTTCCTGAATATAAGTCTTGTCAGCATACGGGCCCCAAACTTCAAGACCAGGTGCACCAGACATACCATGGCGCAGAGCCATCACTTCACGTGAGCCGATATTTACTTTATCAACATGGAAGAATTTTACTTCAGGAATTGGGCCGCCATTCATTTGCTCAAATATCTTGCCAGCATCAGGTCCCTGAATCTGGAAACGGTAATGAGTACGAAAAACAGCTTTGCCGTCCGGGCGAGAGTCTGAACGTGGATCATGTTTCAGACGAATGTTATAGCTGCCAATTGAGGCCTGGAACATTACCCAGTTAGCGGTTGGCGCACGGCCTACCAGCACAAATTTTTCGTCTGTTTCACGGAAAATGATCATGTCACCAATAAC
>JABIPQ010000034.1 GCA_018698975.1 Gammaproteobacteria bacterium | reverse complement strand
GGGCTACGAGTGGTACGATTTTGTTTCCTTCATTGCGGCAAAGGTTGCCTTTCTTCATGCCATCGCCGGAACTTTTATTCCCTTGATCCTTGTTTGTGTAATGACCCAGTTTTTTGGCAAAAACAAATCCTTTATTGAGGGAATGAAAATCTGGAAATTTGCCTTGTTTGCAGCATTTTCCATGACCATTCCCTATGTACTTGTTGCCCGCTATCTGGGACCGGAATTCCCGTCATTATTCGGCGGCCTTATTGGCCTGGCTATCGTGGTGACTGCGGCAAGAAAAGGTTTTCTCATGCCCAAAGAGGATGAGATATGGTTATTTCCCGAACGCAGTGAATGGGACTCGCACTGGGTTGGACAATTTGAAATGAAAGAAAAGCAGTTTGATGGTGCCAGAATGAGTTTATTTAAAGCATGGGCTCCTTATATCTTTGTGGCAGGCCTGCTTATTTTGACCCGCTTACCGCAGTTGCCCTTACTGGATATGTTACGTGGCGCTATGGCCACTTTTACGGTCAGTGATATATTCGGTACAACTATCGGCCAGTCCATACAACCTTTTTACTCTCCCGCGGCCCTGTTTATTACCGTCTCAATTATCACTTATTTTTTACATGGCATGGACAGCCGCTCTTATGTCAATGCATGGAAAACATCGGCTAAAACCATTTTTTCGGCAGGTGCTGCGCTGGTATTCACTGTACCCATGGTGCAGGTCTTTCTGAACTCAGATGGTGGTGCCTCAGGTTATGATCAAATGCCCAGAGAGTTGGCAGAAGGTGTCGCTACCCTTGCTGGAACCGCATGGCCATTCTTTTCGACATTCATAGGTGGTTTGGGTGCATTTGTGGCAGGCAGTAACACGATTAGTAATATGATGTTTTCATCCTTCCAGTTTCAAACGGGTATACAAATTAATGCCGATCCAACATGGATTGTCGCTTTACAGGCCGTGGGCGGTGCAGCTGGCAATGTGATCTGTGTGCATAACGTGGTTGCCGCCTCTGCCGTGGTTGGTTTGATTGGCAGGGAAGGGGAGGTGATTAGAAAAACTCTGATGGTCTTTATTTACTACGCGCTGTTTACCGGATCAATAGGCTACGGCATTGTCGCTACCGCGAATGGCAGCCTGTTTAATATTGGTTATATCCTGGCAGGAATTATCGTGCTGAGCGCCATCGCGATAATCATGAAGTATGGCGTCAGTAAAGACAGAGAGCCGGGTATGGTCAATTAGAGACGCTGTTAATCATCGTAACGCTAAAAAATTTGAATAGATGCAGGACATCATGACAAAGAAAGAAGATAGACAAAAAATAAAAGAGGAAAAACAGGCCGCCGCAAAACGTAAGGAAAAACTGAGTTCACTGTTGGTGAAAGCCGCTGCAGTTATACTGGTTCCCCTGGCGCTTTTTGTTTTTTATCAGGGACTTTTCTCTGGTCCGCCAGTTCTGCCGCCAGACATTATCGGTGAAGCCGACCACGTGCGTGGTAACTTAGAAGCGGATACTACGATTACAGTGTACGGCGACTTTCAGTGTCCTGCTTGTCTGACTGAATTTGGCGTTATCGTTAGAGCCTGGCCTCGACTCAGAGATGATACAAAATTTGTGTTCAGGCACTTTCCTCTGGACACGCATCGTTTTGCTTTCCAGGCGGCCCGTTACGCAGAAGCCGCAAGTTTGCAGGAACGCTTTTGGGAGATGCATGACCTGCTTTATTCCAATCAGCTAGCCTGGAGCGCTGTGGAAGATCCGACATTGTTTTTTGATGGTTATGCTGAGCAGTTAAATCTTGATATGGAACGCTTACGTGCGGATATTGAATTGTCTGAAGTGCGGGCGAAGATTATTTCTGATCAGCAAGGCGGAATTCGCGCTGGTGTCCGCGGCACACCCGTAATGTTTATTAATGGTGATCTTGTGCCAAATCCTCAGACACCGGGCGGACTCATTGATCTGGTTAATGCGGCTAAAGCTGGGTAGTAATACTTACGGGGTAGTAATACTAATAAGTGTTAACTACCAGTAGCTATTGCGCTCGGCCATATTTAGTCAAAAGGCAAATTTGAGATTCGTTATTTACTTGAAGTAAACCGTCTCGCTCGAAAATGCCTTTTTCCTCGTCGAACCTTCGCTAGCTACGCTAGCAGAATTTAAGTGCTTAATAAGGCAAAGAAAATTCCTTTAATGTTTTTCTTACAGTTCTCTTAACTGTTCAAGTAATTCAAAGGAAGGATAGCCGTCGGTGGGCAGATTGGCTTGCTCCTGATAGGCGCGAACCGCAGCTCTGGTTCTTGAGCCAAGAATCCCGTCAGGTTCGCCTGCATCGACTCCCTGAGCATTTAGCAGAGTTTGCAACTCCGTCACCAGTTCCCGGCTCATCGGGCGTTCTTCATTTTCAGGCATATACATTATTGGGCCGCCACCAACAAAGCGATCGGCAAGATGCCCAACTGAAATCGCATAGTAGGTAGAGCGATTCCAGACCATGGTGGTGCGAAAATTATTATAGGCAAGAAAAGCCGGGCCGTTAGATCCTGCCGGCAAAACGATTGAGCCTTCCAGGTCAGCATTTCCCAAAGGTGATTTGTTCACTCTGGTAATGCCAAGGCTGTTCCATTCTGTCACTGTCTTCCTGACACCAGTGCCGGTCAGCGTGAAGTCAAAGCCTTCCGGAAGAATTACTTCGCGGCCCCAGCGCTCATCTCCGCGCCAGCCTGATTGTGAAAGAAAATTTGCTGCCGAGGCAAAAACATCAGGAACGCTATTCCAGATATCGATGCGGCCGTCACCATCTCCATCTTTTGCATACCTATAAAAAGTCGTTGGCATAAACTGGCATTGACCCATGGCGCCAGCCCATGATCCGGACATTTGTTCAGCTGAAATATGGCCTTCCTCAATAATGCGCAAAGCGGTGATAAGTTCACTACGAAACATGTCATTGCGGCGCGGGTCGTAGGCCAGTGTAGCCAGTGCATTAATTACTGAAAAGCCGCCGGTGAAATCACCAAAGTTGCTTTCCAGAGCCCAGAAGGAAACCAGGTAATGCGGTTGTACACCGTATTCATTCTGAATCCTCTGAAACAGTTCGCGGTGTTCTTCAAGTAATGCCTGGCCACGTTCTATACGCGCCTGACTCATGCGATTACGCATGTAGCCGGTAAAGGTTTGTTCAAATTCAGGCTGACTGCGGTCGAGTTCAAGAACCCGTGGAATAGGTGCTTCTACTGTGGCAAAAGCCGCGTCCAGAGTTTCATCACTAATACCCTGACTGCGTGCATCAGCTCTTAGCTCCATTAGCCAGTCTTCAAAAGTCTGATCCTGGGCAAAGCTTACGCTGCTTGAAAAAAGAAATACCAGCAAAGATAAAGTTCGGAAAACAAAAGGTTTGATTTGCATCAGGAAGGATTCCTACATCATAAAAAAAGGGTCTTGAGATTCAGCTTTGCAGGCTATAGCCATTCAAATTTGTAACCCACCGCATAAAGCGAGTGAATCAATTCAACATCAGGGAGTTTTTCTGCAATTTTCTTGCGTAACTTTTTAATATGGCTATCGATGGTTCTGTCACTGACAACACGGCCATCATTATAAATTTTATCCACTAACACGCTGCGAGAAAATATTCTTCCCGGTTGGTCAGATAAGACTTTCAGTAATTGAAACTCAACGGCTGTCAGATTGAGGTCCTGGCCATTAACGGTGGCTTTATAGGTGTCGGTATCCAGCAGCAAGCCTTTGTCAGAAAGTTTTTCGGTGCTATCTGCACGCCTCAGCACAGCCTTCACCCGTGCTACTACTTCCCTGGGGCTGAACGGTTTGCAAATGTAATCATCGGCACCCAGCTCAAGACCGAGTAAGCGATCAATTTCTTCCACCTTTGCGGTGATCATGATGATAGGCAGACTGGAGTGCTTTCTTACATCCTTGCAAATATCCAGGCCGGTTTTGCCTGGGAGCATAAGGTCTAACAAAATAACACTGGTGCTGTTATCGCTTAGCCATTGCTCTACTTCGGAGCCATCATGCAGTGTGTCTGTTTCAAACCCGCTTTGTCGCAGGTAATCCTGAAGCAGGGAGGCAATTTTTACTTCGTCTTCGACGATTAAGACATGTTGGCTCATAATCACTTAAACCTTTTAACTTGAAGTACTAGTGTAATTCGTGAGGCAGGCTGGAGCAAATGAAACGCAGGAGGTGTTTCAGGTGTCAAGGCAAGGGAGTTGGATGACCAATTTAAGCCCGCCCAGACTGGAATGCTCTGCGTCTATAGTGCCTTCATGGGCTTCAATAATATTTTTGCAGATGGCCAGTCCAAGACCGGACCCGCCCTGTTTCCTGTTGCGTGAAGAATCAACCCGATAAAGACGGTCAAACAGGTGATGCAGGTCTTCATCGGTGACGCCTGGCTTTGAATCGTACCACTCGATGCTTACTGACTTTCTCTTCTGAGAAATGGAAATAACCAGTTCGCCACCATCATCTGTGTAACGGCAGGAATTCTGAAATAAATTATCAAATAGTTGGATTAGCCTGTTTTCATCACCGATCACGGTTATCTGCTTGTCAGCTGAACGGGCGCGAATACCCTGGGTTAGCTTTATCTGATGTTTATCAAGCAGTTGCCTGTTCATGGCCCGTGATCGTTCAAAGATCTCGCCAAGATTTATTTTTTCCTTTTCATAAATCAGAGCACCCTGGTCGGACATGGAGAGTTCATGCAGGTCATTAACCAGGGCATTCAGATGAACAACTTCATGATGCAGGGAATTGATGGTTTCTGGATTCATCGGACGAATCCCGTCTTGCAGAGATTCCAGCTCACCTTGCAGAATAGAGAGTGGTGTTCTTAATTCATGGGAAATATCGGCAATCCATTGCTGGCGCGCCTGCCTGTTCTGATCAAGGGTGTCTGCCAGAGAATTAAAATCTGCTGAAAGCTGGGTCAACTCATCAGAACCGCTGACTGGAATTCGCGAATTGTAGTCTCCATTCGCCAGTCGTCTGGTGCCATCAACCAGTTCCCTGATAGGCCTTACCATAAAGGTGGAAAGCGGGAAGGCGATAAGCGCAGAAATAATCCCGAGAAACAGGGCGAAGGTGAAAAAAGATTGT
>JABIPQ010000033.1 GCA_018698975.1 Gammaproteobacteria bacterium | reverse complement strand
CAACTATCTCGGGATCACCTTGCAGACCAGTGAAAACACCCGTCAGCATCGGCGTGCCGAGGGCACCAAAAGATACCGGTGTACTTTGAATTATCATTCCTGAAACAACCGCCGCCATAGCAGGAAAACCAAGACCTACCATCAGCGGGACAGCTACGGCAGCTGGCGTACCAAAACCAGCGGAGCCTTCAATAAAAGAGCCAAACAGCCAGGCAATGATGATCACTTGTATCCTGCGATCAGGGGTAATATCGGAAAAGCCTTTGCGGATACTCTGAATCGCCCCGCTTTCCTGCAATGTGTTTAACAGCAAAATGGCGCCAAAAATAATATAGATCAGCTCAATGGCATCAATTAGTCCGTTCACGGACGCTGCCATTACCTTTATAAAGGGCACTTGCCAGATAAAAAGTGCCAGTAACACGGCAACGATATAGGATATAGGCATCGCACGACTTGCCGGCCAACGCAACATGACCAGAAAGACTGCTACTGAAATAATTGGTAAAAGCGACAATAAGGCCAGAATACCGTTGGACATAACAGTTCCTTTTTCTTGTAATTGTTAATTTGTCAGCCGCCCGTTTAGTTTTAGGAATCTCTGTTCCCTAGTTTTAAGCAGCTTTGCCGGGCGATCGGAAGCAAGCTAGCATAATGCAGGTCACCATGTTGCACAAGGCTTGCCAGCACACCAAACCATTTACATGGATCAGCTATCTGTCTGCAAATCCCGGCATTCTTATTATCTGCACATTGAATCGCTGGCACTTTATTTTATTAGCCATTTCAGGCGCGAGATTGCTATAATTCGCGCCCTGAATTTCCCGCCTATGGTGAAATAAGAACCAAGGCCAACGGTCTTTATGACCTTCAACCCGTTTATTCCACGTAAGCTGATTAAGATGCCATTAAATCAGGGACTATAAGCGCGCTGGGCGCTGGCTAAAAAGTTTTTCAGAGCCTATTGAAACTATTTTGAGAAATAAAGGGATGAGTGTAGAAAACGAAGAAGGTGTTGCAAACGAGACAACATCTAATCAGGGACAAACTCTGGAAGATGTGGTTGTGCGCTTTGCCGGGGATTCCGGTGACGGAATGCAGCTTACTGGCTCAAACTTCACCGATGTCACTGCCCTGTACGGGAATGACCTGGCCACCTTCCCGGACTTTCCGGCGGAGATTCGTGCCCCTGCGGGATCAACCTTCGGTGTATCGGCTTACCAGATATATTTTGGCTCAGACGACATCACCACGTCAGGTGATGCGGTCGATGTTCTGGTCGCCATGAATCCGGCAGCACTGACCACCAATCTCGAAACCGTCGTCCCGGGCGGACTGATTATTGCCGATTCCGGTGCTTTCAGTGAAAAAAACCTGAAGAAAGCCAACTACAAAACCAATCCTCTGGAAGATGGCTCTCTGGATGCCTATCGACTGCTATCTATCGATATCCATTCCCAGGTACTTTCGGCAGTAGAAGAGTTCGACGTAGGACATAAAGCAGCACTGCGCTGCAAGAACATGTGGACATTGGGCCTGGTACTTTGGCTATTTGACAGGGAAAAAGACACCACCACTGAAAACCTGCAGAAAAAGTTTGCCAGCAAACCGGATATTGCCAATGCCAATGTCGCTGCTCTGAATGCAGGGCATGCCTTTGGTGAAACAGCCGAGCTTCCTACTGGTGTTCATGTCTATAAAGTCCCCCAGGCCAAAGTTGCTCCCGGAAATTATAGAAACGTAAACGGTACCCAGGCCCTGGCATGGGGGCTCATTGCCGGAGGGCAGCTGGCTAACATTGACCTGTTGTTTGCCTCGTATCCTATTACCCCCGCGTCGGGTCTTCTCCATGCACTGGCAGCAAGAAAAGAATTCGAGGTCACCACCTTTCAGGCAGAAGATGAAATTGCCGCCGTGTGTGCTGCCATTGGCGCTTCGTTTGCAGGAAGCCTTGGTATCACCTCCAGTGCAGGCCCTGGCATTGCCCTCAAGAAAGAGGCTATTTCACTGGCAGTGTCTGCCGAGTTACCTTTAGTAGTTGTGAATACACAACGTGGTGGCCCATCAACTGGCCTGCCCACCAAAACAGAACAATCAGATTTATTACAGGCAGTGTATGGCAGGCATGGTGACACCCCCTTACCTGTAATAGCCTCAACTTCACCGGCAGATTGTTTCGACGTTGCCATTGAAGCCGTACGCCTTGCCATTCAATATATGACACCAGTAATCCTGCTATCTGACGGTTATATTTCCAATGCCTCGGAGCCCTGGTTAATTCCAGACATGGATGATTACGAGGCTTTCCCGGTTAAATTTAGAGCCGATGCCGAGGGCTTTAATCCGTCTCTGCGAGATCCGGAATCACTGGCAAGAGTCTGGGCCAAGCCGGGTACCCCTGGACTGGAACATCGTGTTGGCGGCATTGAAAAAAGCTATGAAACCGGGAATATATCTTACGACCCTGATAATCATCAACTGATGACTGACACCCGGAAAGCCAAGATCGATGGGATCAGTGCAAACATCCCGCTACAGGAAGTCGCTCTGGGAAGCTCTTCAGGCAAGCTGGCAATCGTTGGCTGGGGCTCTACTTTTGGGCCCATCCACCAGGCTGTCAAACGCTGCCGGCAAGATGGACTGGATGTGAGTCACATCCATATACGTTACCTTTCACCTTTCCCGTCCAACCTGCAGACATTGTTGTCCGGATATGAAAAGGTGCTGGTACCCGAGATGAATACCGGACAATTAGTTAAAATGTTGAGATCTGATTTTCTGATCGACGCCAAAGGATTAAACAAGGTGTCCGGTCAACCATTCAAGATCCAGGAAATAAGTAACGCCATTAAAGCAGAATTGGCCGACTAAAAAGACCCTCTGGAGCAGCAAGATGAATCAGGCAGTGGACAAATTAAGCGTAGCAGATTTTTCCTCCGATCAGGAAGTTCGCTGGTGCCCCGGCTGTGGCGATTACGCCATATTGAAGGCTATTCAGAAACTGATGCCGGAACTGAACCGCCCCAGGGAAAGTCAGGTTTTTATCTCTGGCATCGGCTGCTCATCGCGCTTTCCTTACTACATGGAAACCTATGGCTTCCATACAATTCATGGTCGGGCGCCTTCAATTGCCACCGGCGTTAAACTTGCTAACCCGGCACTGGATGTGTGGGTGATTACCGGTGATGGTGATGCATTAAGCATCGGAGGCAACCACACTATGCATGCTTTACGCAGAAATGTGGATTTGAACATCCTGTTGTTCAATAACGAAATTTACGGACTCACCAAAGGGCAGTATTCTCCAACCTCGAAAGTGGGCACACGCTCACCCTCAACACCAGAAGGATCGGTAGACAGGCCTCTTTCGCCATGTGCTATTGCCCTGGGATCCGGCGCACCTTTTGTGGCCCGCACTATCGACACAGAGATGAAACATTTAAGTGCAGTCGTAAAAGAAGGCCACGCCCATCAAGGCGCCTCTTTTATAGAGATTCTGCAAAATTGCCCAATTTACAATGATGGTATTTTCGAGCAGGTAAAAGACAAGAAAATTGCCACTGATTTCCGACTCGAAGCGGAACATGGGCAGCCACTTGTATTTGGCAAGGAAAAAGATAAAGGAATTCGCTTAAACAGGGAAAAACTGAGCCTTGAAGTTGTTGCTGTGAAAGATGGGGCTGATCTTGCATCCCTACTGATACATGATCAGACCAACCTGGCCCAGGCCCAATTGCTCGCCGCCATGCAAGGACCGGATTTTCCGATAGCTGTAGGCATCCTTTATTACAAACCGGTAAGCGCTTACGTCAGCGATCTAGGCAGCCAACGTCTCGAATTGCGCGAAACCCGAGGCAAAGGAGATATCAACGCACTGCTTCAAAGCGGCCATACCTGGGAAGTTAAATAGTATATTAATCAAATAGTTATATCTTTACTAAGGTAATTCCAAAGGTAATCCAGCCCTTCACACAATTGCTCAACATACATCAATCGTTTTTGTATGGTCTCTTAGTCTCTTTTCAAGACCCCCAGACACAGGTTTATGGTTCTTTATCTTTATAGTAATCAACAAGATAGCTTTCAAAATAAAGGGTTTTTAAAACTTGCGCTAACCTCGCATGTTGACTATTATGCCTCTCTACTTGATGAACCTTTAAGTGAAAATATTCAAATCGGGGTGATTTAAGTAAAAAAGGGGAATGCATTGTTGTCTTATCTGGGATTGATTCATGATTCCATTCTCATATGTTTTGTCTTCCCATTACCCAATTAGTCAGTTCATATTGGTTTGTCGTGCTTATAGTTAATTCTAAGCCCGAAACATACCGAACCTATTGCCTATTGGGATTCGATTGCTGTTTTTAAACAGCATACATAAACAAGAAAGGGGATTTACATGAAAAAATCAGTCGAAATGATGAGCTATAAAAAGCTCGCCACTGCAGTTGCATTTGCAGCAGCAGCGACTACTGCTTCAAGCTCCTTGATGGCACAGGATGACATTGAAGAAATCCAGGTTACGGGTTCCTTTATTTCACGTCCTGCTGACAGGCCTCAGCCTGTTTCCATCATGGACAATGAAGAGCTACAAGCGAACCAGCGTGTATCCGTTGTTGAAGCAATTCGTGATATGCCGCAGATTTCATCTGCCAACACAACTGGTAACTTCAATACTCCAACCAACAGTATTAACCTCAGGGCTCTGGGTTCCAGATCTACGTTAGTACTGATGAATGGACAACGCCAAACTATTGATGCAAATACTGCATCAGCGGTAGACGTTAACAACCTT
>JABIPQ010000032.1 GCA_018698975.1 Gammaproteobacteria bacterium | reverse complement strand
CCGTCAGATTGCACTGCATTTACATCAGCGCCATCCTCTAGAAGAATACGTACCAGATCCTCATTGCGCTCCATAGCGGCATCCGCTATGTCAGACTGTGCAAGCGCAAAATTTGAGAACGCGAGTATCAAAATTCCCGCGACTATTTTTAATTCTCTAATTCTGAACATAGGTAGCATTCCTTCTAACATTTCAAACAACCCGCTCAAACCCCACTTACTGCTATTGCTGGCTGGGTATTTATCAATGACGCTACAGGTTCTCCAAACGACCCGTACTATCACCAAAGCTTTCGCGATGGATATCGAATTGATCCAGCAGGCTTAACAATAAATTCCCTGTTGGAACCGTCTTTGTCGGATAGGCAATATGGCGTCCGCCCTGCATCCTGCCGTTGTTACCACCAAGAATAACGTGTGGCACATCGTAATGCAGATGCTGGTTTGGATTACCCATGTTGCTGCCGTAAAGGAGTAATGAATGATCAAGCAGCGAGCCATTGCCGTCTTCAGTATTTGCCAACTTGTCGACAAAATATGCCAGCATTTTGACGTGATACTGGTTGATCTTGGAGAACTCATCTATACGACCTGGATCCTCACCATGATGCGATCCGCCATGGAAGCCTAGTGTAGGCGCATCACTTTCCGGATAAACACGACCGGTAAGATCACGTGCAAACAGCATTGTGCCTACACGCGTGATATCTGCCTGATAAGCCAAAGTCTGCAGATCGAACATCAGTTTGATATGTTCATCAAAAGACTGCGGAATACCTGGGGGCACATCAAAATCTTCAGGCGCAGCGGTGGTTGCACTGGATGCGATTTCCAGACGTCGCTCAATCTCACGTACATTCTCGGTAAAACTATCAAGACGTGAACGATCAGGTACGCTGATCTCTTTGCGAAGATCAGATATTTTTCCAGTGATCGAATCCAGAATACTTTGGTTACGTTCGCGACGTTCTGCACGCTGTTCAGGCGAGCTTCCGCTACCAAACATGCGTTCGAATACAACTTGTGGATTTAGCTCCATCGGCAGTGGTGTCGTAGGTGAAGCCCAGGAAATGGTGTTGGTATACACACAACTATAACCCTCTCCACAGTTGCTTGAGCCTGAACCTGGATCCTCAACCGATATTTCCATTGACGGTAAAAGTGATTCCTGGCCAATTTTTTCAGCAATGATCTGATCGATAGTTTGTCCGGCATAAACATCGGCACCAGCAGTTTTCCTTGGCTTATCAGCACAAAGAAACGCGGCCGCGACCCAATGGTCGGCACCAGTTTCGCCAGGAGGCGGCTCTGCGGATGTTGAATGCAGGCCAGATAAGATATTCAGGCTGTCCCGATAAGGCTCCAAAGCTTTCCAGATAAATGGAAGTTCTTCCGGCAATGCGCCTTCTTTCTCCGGAACCCAATAACCCGGCGCAGCACCATGAGGAACAAAGCCGCCAAAGAATCGCTGAGGGGGAACCGCAGCTGTCTGCGCCAATGCAGTTGCTGCAGGTATCATTGCATCAAGCAACGGCAGCGCAAGTGTGGTGCCAGTTCCTCTGAGCATTGCACGCCTTGTAATATGCTTTTTAGTAATTATCATTTCTTAACTCCTCGCTATCAAAGACTAGAGGTTTTTAAATTCATGGTGAAAGCAGGGCTTCTAATAACACCCATAACCAGAGATGAAAATCTAAAATCATCATCTTCAGCGCTTCGCGTAATCGATCTCAACATCGGCATATCCTGGAACTCAACACCGCGACCCAATGCATAGGTCAATAATTTTTCTGTCACCACCTCGGCGAACTGATCACCATGACGCACCGTGAGTTCACGTAAGGTTTTTACACCCTCCAGACGTGATCCATCAGGAGCAAAACCTGTTGGGTCAACAGGATTACCATTGTCAATTGTGCGCCACTCTCCAACAGCATTGAAGTTTTCCAGTGCGATACCCATCGGTTCGAAAATAGTATGGCATGAAGCACAAACAGGGTTAGCGCGATGCGCCTCAAGTCGGGCTCTCAGAGTAGTTGGAGCAGCCCCTTCTTTAGGTGTCAAATCTGTCTCAACGCCTGGGGGAGGATCAGGAGGACTGACGCCCATGAATGTCTCAAGGTACCACTTACCCCGTTTAACGGGTGAAGTACGTGCGGCATCAGAGGTAATAGTTAACAAAGCACCTTTCCCAAGCAGACCTCGCCTCATGTCTAAATCATCTTCCAGTTCCACACGTCGGAACTGAGAACCATATACATCAGGTATACCATAATGTCTGGCGAGTCGTTCATTAACGAAGGTGTAATCAGCCGTCAGCAAATCGAGAATACTGCGGTCTTCATTTATCACACTACCAAAGAACATTTCAATTTCTTGACGGAAGGCATCTCGAAGGGTTGAGTCAAAGTCAGGGAATAGATCTACCACTGGCTCGCTGGCGGCCATGCCGCGTACATTCAACCACTGCCCAGTGAAGTTTTCCACGAAGGCACTGGAACGAGGATCAGCCATCATTCTCTGAACCTGTTCACGTAGCACCTCACTTTCATGAAGGCGGCCTTGTGAAGCAATCTCGATCAGTTCTTCATCTGGAATGGAGCTCCAAAGAAAGAATGACAGACGTGAAGCCAGCTCAAGATCACTAATCAGATATGGGGAATCCTCAGGGGCTCCAACCGGTGCGATCTCAGCACGATAGATAAACTCCGGGTCCACCAGAATACGCTGCAAGGCGCCTTCAATACCGTAATCAAAGCTACCGCCCTCTTCACGCCCAATGCGGAAAAATTCCATCATTACATCAACATCAGCATCAGTTGTGGGACGTCTAAATGCTTTGCCTGCCAAGGTTTTAATAATCTGGGTGGCGCAATTGGCTTCCTGGCTAATATTCTGCGGAATGCATTCAAAGATCTTGTCTCGGCTCTGGGTAATAGTAGCCGGTGAACCGTTATACGGACCTTCTATAAAAACCTGCCCAACATGGGGATAAAAAGTATAACCAGAAATTGAGCCTGGAGAATTCATGGTACGAACAAAGGATTTGTTCAATCCAACATCAGGCAAATCGCTAGTAGCAATAAAAGTGACTCCGACCTTATGGAAGCCTGCCTTGATAGGAATGGCTGGCGTACGACCACCATTGCCTTCCTGATTGCCGATCTCTTCATCCCAGTCGTAGAGATACATGCGCTCGCCATCGATAGTGACTTCCAGCTTTTCACCAGCCACGTTACCAAGAACGCGCGTGAAGTAACCTGTCATTCCTTTAACAGTGAACACATATTCACCGTCGGCAGGAAATTCGTGCTCAATTAACATGCCGCCACGAGTACCAAAAGGCAAACCTTCAATATGATTGTTTTGAGATGTATCAACCGGCACATCGAACACAGCAAGCGTTGGAGCTGTCTCGGTGCCTATCGCCAGGCGACTGATCTTGCCGGCTGCCGATAAATAGGCTTCCATCAACGCAGGTGATGAAGTTAAAGTTCCGGCCATATTATCAAAGCCATGGCTGGAATCATCAGGGGGAAGGAATGTATTGGCATCTATATTCAGAGACAGCATATCCCGGATCGCATTTGTATATTCAGTTCGATTGAGACGATGCAAGCCAGGAGGAGGGAGAAAGGTTTCAGCTTTGCGATCAACTTCTCCTTCAAGCCAGGAAATCATGGCATCGAGCTTATCTTGTTCCGGGCGGGGAAATGGATATGGAGGCATTAATCCGGCGCGCAATTTTCGAATAACTGTTTCTGCGGACTCGGCATGATCCGACAAACTGCCAATATCAACCTGATCAAAGAACAGTCCTGTTGCCTGAGCAGGGCCATTTGGATTATGGCAGAGAACGCAGTATTGATTGACAAGCGCACGACTTTGATCGGCATTAAAATCCTCTGCAACAGACTGAGCCAGCACTGGTAAAACCGGTACAAGCGAGAAAATTAATGCCAACATGGCTGCCTGGGTTAATCTGGTATTCACATATCCCTCCAAAGTTCGCTTATCGCTCAGTAAGAAAGGCGATTACTCACTTTTTGATTAATATAGTCTTGAACTTTTACTATCGAATTTTACTCAATTTTAATACAAGCAATCAATTATGATCGACTTACTATTTTACGTGTTTTTTTATCCAAAAGTTTACTCTATTGTGCAAAAAAATGTGAAAATACAACCCATTAAAGCTCTTGCAATAACGCAACTTTATCCGAGTATACGCCATGTTCAGGGAATAATTTAGCTGGCGCAGCCTGAAGCTTCAATTATCAGTTAAAAATCTCGAGATCAAATTCGGACACGGACACATTCGATATAGAGAATAAATTAAATGCCGTATTGATCAATCCCTTGGCTTTGGATGTGACTTACATATTATTTGACAATGCTTTTATTCCTTTTTGCGCACATAAACTGCAAAATTCGATTGCAAAAAATATATAACACCTTGTTAATTATGACTTTTATTCAATTTATGGGACAATCCGGCTGGTCCTGCCTATCGCCTCACCTTTCTCATTCACCATCAAATCATAGGCATAATTGGCCTGCTGACACAGGTATTCAAACAGCTCTTGATCACCACGCCAATTGAGGCTTACCCGCCCTTCTACCGCACTGTTATAAGTCTGGGCATCTTCCATAACAAAGCGATACTCCATCGAGTCATGATCGGTGCGCGTATAATATTCAATAACATGTGCTGCCTCAGTGTGCGGCAGGCCTCTGCGCTCAAACCAGAATTCTGTGTTATATCCAATAGAATCAATAACTAAGGTATCGCCTTCCCACCAACCTATTGAATGGCCATAGTTGTTGTTCTCAAATTCAGTCGGATGGGAGCGACCATCCATGTAAATTTCCCGAAAAGTATGCGGCCCGCCGATGTCAAAAATGTAAATACGCTGCAAATCAGGTAAATCCAGAATTTCGACGCCATAAGGGGTGAGTAACTGACGCACGGCACCTGAAGCTTTGCAGCGGGCATGAGGCTCAAGATCATGCCGCTGGCGGTCATCATATAGCCCCTTTGCCCAAGGTTTGAACTCAACCTCATCAAAATTAAACGTGGGAGGACTTGAACGATAATCAGGCACCCAGAGTCCCGATCGCTCGCCCTCGGCCCGACTAATCAGAATATGGCCTTCAGCATCACGGGGCGCTGGCAATGATTCATCTGCCACCGACTCTGCAGCCATTGCCGACCCAGCGCCAAGTGCTATCAGAACACTGCCCAGAAAAGCGCCAGCTACAGTCCGCGGAAGGCTGGAGGTGTTAAGTTTATTCATACTTTTACGCCCGAATTCTTTGTCTGGATTCTTTATTGATGTCGATGCTGACATTGAAAACCAATGATCCGAATATGATCGCTAAATGTAAAGAATCCCCTGGGCAGTGTCTCTTAAATTCCTTGTTATTTTCATTATTGCTTTTATATATAAAGCAATTAGAAAAAGGTCACTGTTAATAACTGCTTTGAACAGCTACTTAAGCCTACTACAGCAACAAGGCCTCTGTGATGGGATGAAACTGACTTGCGGATTGCAGCAAAGAATTGGCTGTCAGGGCCGGCACGCCATAAATCTCGGCACTGACCTGATGATCCCTGATAATTTTATCCAGCAATTGATCAAAATCGCCATCTCCGGAAAGTAACACCACGGTATCAACTTCAGAGGCCGTATCAAGCACATCAATAGTGATCCCCACATCCCAGTCACCTTTCGCCGAGCCATCACTACGTTGAATAAATGGTTTAAGCTTCATGGTAAAACCGATGTGTTTTAGTGCATTTTGAAATTTCAGCTGCCCCTCATCCCCACTACGATAAGTTGCATAGGCTACGGCTTTGACGATTTCGCCTTGCTGACTCAGGTCCCGCCAGAACTTGCGATAGTTAAATTGCCGCTGGTAGGCCTGCCGTGTGGTGTAGTAGATGTTTTGTACATCCACAAAAACAGCGATTTTATTCACAAAGAAAAGTAATCCTGAAGGAAGGTGAAGGAGCATCCTAGTATAGGGCATCCAATACCATAACTCTGTTTTTACTTTGAGGATTGCTTTAGGGATCTGTTTTGGGACTTACCTTGAGATAAAGCATGATGATCAAAAAAAGAACTTAATTTTCCTTCATCTTCTTTGCAGTTTGCACCTTGAAAATGATTCAGGAATTAACAAGTAAAATTTATAACGACTATTCCAGTTCAGAAGAAGATTCCATTATCTCGCTGACCTCCAGCCACTGCTCCTCGAGAGTTTCTGTTAAAGATAGCAGCTGCGCCCTTTCCAATAATAATTTGTTTAGCTTGTCTTTCTGGCTATCATCATAAAGGGATGTTTCTGCCAGCTTCTCATCCAAACTGGCGAGTGAATTTTGATTTTTCTGGATATGCTTTTCCAACTTATTCGCTTTATCGCGCAGCGCCTTCAATTGATTACGCTGTTCTGCCGCCTGCTGTCGCAGTTCTTTTTTATTCAGCTTTGTATTTTGAGCATCTGCGCTTTCTTCTTCACTATTTTTTCCGCCTTTGTTATCGGTTTTATTTTGCTCAAGCAAAAGTTTTTCATAGTCATTCAAATCGCCATCAAAAATATCCAGCTTGCCATCTTTTACCAGTAGGAACTGATCAACAGTATTGCTCAATAAATGACGGTCATGGGAAACCAGAATTAATGCTCCGGAAAATTCCTGCAAGCCCACAGTAAGACTATGGCACATTTCCAGATCCAGATGGTTGGTGGGCTCATCCAGTAGTAACAAATTGGGTTTTTGCCAAACCACCAATGCCAGCGCCAGTCTGGATTTCTCACCACCGGAAAAATGCTCAATGGTTTCGGTAACCCTGTCACTCTGAAAATCAAAGCCACCAAGAAAATTGCGAATCTCCTGCTCCCTTGCCTTGACATCGAGTCTTTGCATCAGCTTCATGGGCGTAGCACTGGTATCAAGTTCATCAACCTGATGTTGCGCGCAATAACCAATATTCAGATGATCATTACGATGTATTTCACCGGCTAGCAATGGCAGTTTGTCAGCCAGCACTTTTAACAGGGTTGATTTACCCTGACCGTTGGCTCCGAGAAGTCCAATGCGCGAATCGGCACGCACATTCATGGAAAAATTTTCAATCAGGGGTTCATCATATCCAAAAGCGATTCCTTCACACGCCAGCAAGCTGGGCGGAAGTTTTTGCGGTTCCAGAAATTTAAATATAAAAGGTGAATCAATATGAGCAGGCGCAATATCTACCATGCGATCCAGTTCTTTCATGCGACTCTGAGCCTGACGCGCCTTTGACGCTTTGGCTTTAAAACGCCGCACAAAAGATTCAATTTCTTTCTTGCGGGTCTGCTGCTTTTCATATGAGGCTTGTTGCAAAGCCAGACGTTCGGCTTTCTGTTTTTCATAATCACTGTAGTTACCGCGATACAAAAACAGTTTTTTGTTTTCAAAACTTACTATGTGACTGACGACCACATCCAGAAAACTACGATCATGACTAACCAGCATTAGAGTACCCTGGTAACGCAACAGCCATTGTTGCAACCAAAGCGTTGCCTCAAGATCCAGATGGTTGGTGGGCTCATCCAAAAGCAATAAATCAGACGGGGTCATCAATGCCTGAGCCAGATTAAGGCGAATACGCCAGCCGCCTGAGAACTCTTTCACTGTGCGGGGGAAATCTTCAGGAGGAAAACCAAGCCCGGATAATAGCTGTTCAGCCCTGTTGCGAATCGACCAGGCATCAAGCAATTCCAATTCCGAATGCAAGTGCGCCATGCGATTGTCATCGTGATCCTGTTCAGCTTGCAGCAACTGTTTTTCAACCGAGCGAAACTTGCTGTCCCCATCAATGACATAGTCCACAGCTGAGCGAGAGGAGCCCAGGGTCTCCTGATGCATCTGCGATTTGCGCAGATCTTTCGGCATGTCCAGCTCGCCAGTATCTGGACTGATCTCACCCATCAGCAACTTGAACAGACTGGTTTTTCCGGTGCCATTACGCCCGATAATGCCAACTTTTTGCCCGGAATAGACCGTCAGATCGGTCTCATCGAGCAATAGCTGGCTACCCAGACGTAAGGAAATGTCCTGAAGTGAAATCATATACACTTAAACTTCTATCGGGAAAAGTACAATTTTAGGACTTTCTGGAAAGGGCGCAATTCTAGAGCATACCGGGCTCTAATCAAGTCACTTTTGTTTTGCCTCAAGAAAATTGGCTAATCTCTAAGCAAAGACCAAAAGCACAAACTCGGCACAATCCCCGTTAATGATTTCGAAAAGGTCAGCTTTTGAGATACCACGGGACTAATCCCATATTTTATAGTTTCGAATACTCAAGGTATGAAGTGAAAATCATAAAAATGGGATTTGAATTTGAATTACAGGCTCTTCGTAGAGTAACTATATAATATTAGAAATCATTTTTCGGTAAAGATATGCACACCACCCCAATCAACAGGCGGAAGTGATAGCCCTCTAATCGAAGTTTTTGACATCATCACCACCGCTTCCATAATAGAAGTTACTGCAGTCCTTACGACGCCATCAGGATCTGACCAGACACTGAGTCTATTGAAAGATACTCAAGGCTACTATCTCGATAATTTTTCCTTGTTTGAATCAGGCGTTCATGAGGTGGCAGTTTATGCTCTGGACAGTGCGGGCAATGTGTCACTACCGGTCACAGACACCTTCCAGGCAGCGAAGAAGAAAGTTTAAGCATCATCATGACCAGCGATGGCTCACCTACCAATGCCAGTTTCACAGCAGTTGCCTATCTTGAAAGCAGTAACCAGCGCAGTGAATCTTTCAATGACGGCGACAATGTGGTCATCCTCGGTACTGTCCGCCCACAGATAGCAGACATCGGTAAAGCCGCAGACTTATTCGTAGTCATCCAGGAACAGACCAGCAGCACACGGCTTAGTTACAGTGACCTGGATGGGAAATCAATTGCCTGGAACGGCGGTCTTAAGACTTTGCAACCAGCAGTTGAAACCAGTTCTCTAAAAAGTAGCGAAAGCATTGGTATCTTTGCAGTCACACTCGAAACGGGCACCTACAAGATATTCATGGGCTATATGCTCATCGAAGGTGGGCCTCTTCATTTCAATGGCAAGACATATCGGATTACCGTGGATTAATATGTTGTTAACGTCCGCTCCTGTCGGTAAACGGATATTTGATACTACTATTCTAAAAGCGCTTTACGCTTCCTCAGCAATCATTTTATCAATCATTTTCCTGAACATATTTGGCCCGCGATCATCCTGAATGCTCACCATCGGGGCACCAGTACGTAACTGGATATTGAGCTGCTGGGTTTCAATGGTTTCCTTATCTTCAATGAAGGCCTTGTTCGCCAGCGCCCACATACCTTCAACTATATCCGGATTGTCTTTATGTTCCACCATGCGCGGACCCCAGCTGAAAAAGTAGCGCGATGTTCCATCAGTCATTGGCGTCACTGACTGCGAGGTGAAGCTGGCCGTATCCGGCTCCATCTCTGTTGTCGGCGTACCAAAGTCACAGGCCTCGGCACCGCCGGCTTTATACATGCCCTGGAACATCATTAACACGCCGGGGACAATGAAATCATAAGTCATATACTGATCAAAAAAATCATCTGAGCTTTTCTGGTAAGCACGCCTTGGCGAATTAGTGTTCCAGCGCGTAATTCGAATTCCCCGATCGATCATCTGTACTCGCGGCTGATTAAAGTAGGCATCACTTTTACCACCAGCAAAAGAGTTTTGGTGGGTATAGGCAATATGGCCAAGATCCGACAAATTATCGTTGATCAGTAAATAGTTGGCATCATAATCAAGATGCCCTTTATGCATAAACCAGTCGGGATCATCAGGGCCGGTGGTAGCGGGAATAAGGGCTTCATCTGCTTTGTCAGGATCACCGAGCCACACCCATACCCAGTCATGTTTCTCTGCCACCGGATAGGTGGGCACAAGAAAATTGTCAGGGACATCCTCACCGCTCAGTTTCATGGTGGGTACTTCTACACAGCGGCCTTGTGCATTGAACTTGAGACCGTGGTACATACAGCGCACATCATCGCCTTCCAGTCGCCCGTTTGAAAGTGGCATGTGGCGATGGCAGCACTGGTCAGCCATGGCAGTGAGCTCACCATTTTCCTTACGATATATAAGCACCGGTTTATTGATTATGGTGATGGCATACATCTGGTGAATATCTATCTCATTGCACCAGGCGGCTACATACCAGCAGTTTTTTACATACAGCGGGCTTTGCTCACCCAGCCCCTTGATGATATCCATTACTTCCCCCTAAAACCTTTAACACGTTCTGCTTTCTGGCGAAGCTTGTTCGCCTTGCCGGACATCGCTACACTCTTCCGGCCTACTTACTTTTAACTTGTGGCTTGTGACTATTTTACCCGTGAGGCGCAAAGTCACCAACTCTGCCCGGCTTGTCGAGCATGCTTACTTTATCATAGTGTCCCTCAAAATCTGTTAACCAGGCCATCAGGGCACCAATGAAAAATACCAGACCAAGCACCAGAAAAACCTGATTGGCAGACAACATATCTTGGACGGCAGCATAGGCCCCCGCCCCCATGGACAAACCAATATTGGCACCGGCCATATAGATGGCGAACTGGGTAGCGGACACTTTTTGCCAGCACAGTTTCATGCAACTGGCGATAAAACTGATGAAGCCACCCTGGTAAATAAAAGCCTGCACGATGCCGATACAAATCAGGAAAGTGGGTGAAACCCAGAATGACTCTGTCAGCCCGATAAAGATACACAGCAGCCCATAAAGCCCAAGCACCAGGGCATAGAAAAATCTTATCCCTTTGCTGTCAATCATCAGGCCCAGAGCCAGTCCGGCCATAGCCGCAAGAAAGCCAATACCGGAGATAAAAGTTGAATACTGAGTACTTTCAAAACCAAGATCCTGCACTACTACAATAGGAACCAGAGAAATCCAGACACCATAGGCGAAGCGAAAAATAAAAGCAGCACCAAAAATAAACAGGCTGGCTGGCAGAAAGACCACACGGGCTAAATCTACGCCAATAATCTTCCAGCTCTCCGGCTTCATATCGATGGAGCGCTGAGAAGCAGTGCCTGATGTCCAGGGCATGATTTTCTCACCGGGCCGCTCGCGCACAATCACAGCGACGCTCAGAATCAAGCCAAAGGCGACACACAATAAGGCCGCAATCCCCGGCATACCAAAATTGATCACCACAACAGCGGACACTGCCGTACTGATGGAAATTCCCGCCACTTGTCCGAAAGCCATAAAGGCATTGGCACGCCCATGCTCTTCCACCGGCAGTACATCTATCGCCATGCCATCCACTGCCACATCCTGGCTGGCGCCAAATACATTCAGGCTAAAACATAAGGCACTGAGAATGGCTATACTCTCAAGGCCATCAGGGAAAAAAGCAAAGCAGAGGCCGGTAAGCACCATGCAGGATTGCGCGAAGATCACCCAGGGTCGTCGCCGCCCCATGGCCAGAAAAGTCCAGCGATCCATGAACGGGCCCGCTAGTAATTTAAAACTCCAGGGCAAATTGGCAATAGCTATAAATGAAGCAATAGCAGCAGCCGATTCCCCTCTTTCCGCCAGATAAGCTGGTAAGGCAGTGTTTACAAGACCGAAGGGAAAGCCCTGGGCCAGATAAAGCATGGTAAAGGTAAAAAATCGGAGCTTGCGGCTTTCAGTCAATATCAAATTCATGGGCTTTTCGTTGTCTTTTTATTATTTTGTAATTGAGCAAGTAATAAAACATAAATTTTTCCGCGCCGCGAATAAATTTTGGTGAAAACTCAAATTTTTTTCAGTGCCGCTGTTGACTTAACAAGGGTCCAGGAGCAATATGCGCACCCTGCCGAAATCATCCGGCACCTAAAGTTAAATATTTTATTAAAAACCAATAGTTCTGAAATTAATTCAAGTGAAAAAAGTGAACACTATTATTAACACAAATCTTTGGACGAATGCGCAAGCTAAGCTCAAGCCGCTAGCTCTATGCACTTATTCAAGTGCAATTGGCCTATCCATTCTTGTGTGCATGCATCGCGTGGCCGTTACCAGTCCTGTTGGAGTGTTTTAACTGAATTAATTTTTCCTGATCCAGTATTTCAAAAGCCTCCGAGGACTCAATCCCGGAGGCTTTTTTCGTTTTAGCCCCCTAAAAAAGTTCCGGATTGAGCCCTCTTTTTGAAATCTTTATTCAGGCCCAGGCCAGATAATTTAAAGAGCAATAAAAAGAAGGAGGGCGTCATGGAATTGACCCTGCGCAACAATATAAAAAACATTTACTGGATGATGTTCTTTCAGAGCTTCATGATCATCATCGCCATATTTGTTCCGTTACTGCAACGCCACGGGCTTAGCATGTCACAGGTTCTGCAGACACAGGCCCTGTTCGCTTTTGTAGTGGCATTTAGTGAGGTACCCAGCGGTTACCTGGCTGATCTGTGGGGCAGAAAAAATACCATTGTTATCGGTCAGGGGCTGATTGCACTGGCCTACTTGTGGCTGCTCCCGGCTGACAGCTTTTTGGATTACCTGATCTATGAAGGGCTGATGGGACTGGGCATAAGTCTAAGCTCAGGTGCAGACCTGGCACTGCTGTATGACACACAGACAGCCTTGAATGAACAAAATAGCGAAGTGCGTACTGCCCACGGCAAACATATCAGCCGGCTTGTGGCGATTGAGGGCTATGGCGGTGCTGTTTCAGGATTAGCGGCCAGCTTTTTGACTCTGCTGGGTTTTGACTGGGTCTTGTGGGCACAGTTTTTCTGCGGCTTTTTTGCCCTGTCTTTTGCTCTTTGCCTGGTGGAAGCACCGCGTCACATTTCACTGGAAGGCCATCAGCAGAATGCCCGTAAGGTGATTAACACCATGGTTCGACAGCCCATGGTGCGTTGGATCACTTTGGCCATCATGGCATTTAGCCTGATGGGACTATATGCCTTCTGGGTGTATCAAAAATACTGGGAGTTTAATGGCATTCCAGTAAGCTGGTTTGGATATCTGTGGGCACTTCATTGCGTTTTGCGTGGACTGGTCGGACAGTGGGCTCATGAGATCGAAGCAGGTCTGGGTTGGGAGAAGGTTTTTATTGTCAGTGCAGCCCTGCCCATTATTGGCTTGTTCGGTATGGGTCTGTTTGGTGGCTGGCCTGGAATTGCTTTCACTCTTGGCCTGGTGATATCGCGCGGTCTGAATACCGTGGTGTTTTATAACGCGCTTAATCAGCGCGTGGAAGGTGAGTTCAGGGCAACAGTAAATTCGATAGTAAGTCTTGGCACACGAGGTTTGTTTATTGTGACCGGGCCTTTACTGGGTTACCTGATGGATAATCAGGGTGTGCATAGCACTTTGCTGATTCTGGCAACAAGCCTGCTGCCCATTGTTCTGCTGGTGCTGTATTTCCTGAGCCTTGAAATCAGGAAAGAGGAAACTCAGGCTGCAGCAAATACTGAAGCTCAAGGCGTAAAAGAAACTCTCACCGTCTGATTCGGTCTCAGGTTTCAGAGTCGCAGACTCCTCCACAAGAGGAGCCTGCTTTTTTTTGCCTCTTTGTTAATCCCAAAATACTCTTTTCTCTTTCAGGTTATACTTTTCTTCTTTTAGCAACTGAGAAGTTTATAAGCCATGAGTGATGACAAACCCTTTCCCCAGACTGGCCGTGAGCGCCTGATCGTTCCTCAGCCTGTCGGCACTTATGGTACCGACTTACCTGACCTGCGCGCTGAAATGCTGGGCAAGGTGGATGATGATCATGTGCTGATGATGGGCGACAACCCTGCCCTACCCCGCATGCCTGAAAAACCGACTCTGCAGGACTTTTTCAAGTTGCGTATGAATGAATCCACGCGGCGTCATTTGCTGGAATCCGCCAAGCGCGCCAAGGATGACGGGCGCGATGATAAAGTGGTGCTGGCATGCATGCTTCATGACATTACCAATGCCAGTTTAATTCGAGTCGATCATGGCTACTGGGGCGCCCAGCTCATTGCCCCTTATGTAGATGAGGAAGTGGCTTGGGCAGTCAAATATCACCAGGCCCTTCGCTACACACCGGATCCGGCCCTTGATTACGAATACCCGGAGCTCTACTTGAAGTTATTTGGTAACGATTATGAGCCGCCGGCTTATATCAAGCGTGATGCTGAATATGCCAAACAGCACGAATGGTATATGACCTCACGCTATATTACCCTCTACGACATTTACTTTTTTGATGAATTGGATGAGCCTGTCACAATTGGTGAGTTCGACGATCTGATTGCGCGTAATTTTCGCCAGCCTGAGGAAGGCCTGGGCTTTGATGATTCACCGTCTTCTCACATGTGGCGCACCATGATCTGGCCGAATAATTTTCTTTAAAATTTCAAAGAAAAATATTTCAAGCAGTGCAAGACAGGTTTTAGCAGGTCCGAATGAAAGCCCCTGGGTCGTCAACCGGGATGAAGAAATCTACATGCGCTGGTGACATTTCTAACCCTGTGCTTATTAAAACCCGCTTTTATTTGTGAATATGTCCCGAATTTTCTTGAATTTCACTAAACACTTAAATTGTTGCAGAAACAATTGTATTTTATCCAATTAAGCATAATATGCGCGCCGCCAAGCCTCACATTTTTAATTTAAAGGAAATAACATGAAACTCTGTACGATATTACTTAATACAGCCTTATTAAGCCTAAGTCTGTTCACCTCATCACTGCTGCTGGCACAGGAGTACGATAATAGCGCTAATATCTCTGTAGGGATTGTCGACTATTTTTTCGATAGCGAGCGTAATCAGGACGATAGCATCGGTTTTGCTCTAGGTGTCGAATACCCTTTGGCTGACCGCTGGTCTATTGCCTCAGATTTCTTTTCTCTGGATTCTGATGTGAAAAACAGCGCCGATGAGTCTGATGTGGATTACTTTCGTATTGGCTTTAATTACCACTTGAACCAGATTAACGGCTGGCAGCCCTATGCAGGTATTGGTATGGGCATTCTTGAAATAGAACCCAGCGTATTTGGTCCGAATGATATAGAAGAATCTGCTGTAGACGTTGGACTGGGTGTAAAACGCTATATCAATCACAACTGGCTTTTACGTGGTGACTACAAATTAATTTTCGGTGACGAACGCGGAGCTCATGATTCAGCCCTGACACTGGGTGTTGCATATGTATTTGGCAAACGTGCAGCTGCACCGAGCCCTGCTGCTCGAACCGCTGCTCCAGCCACTGTTGCTGACAGTGATAATGATGGCGTTCCAGATAGTAGAGATGCCTGCAGAAATTCTCCAGCTGGCCAGTCTGTAGACAGCCGCGGCTGTGAGATTGACACTGACCGTGATGGTGTTGTGGATTCCCGTGACAATTGCCCTGATACCACTGCCAATCTGGCGGTAGACAGCGATGGCTGCCCTATTCTTGAAGTTGCCCAGCGTCGTCAGGAATTACGCGTGAATTTTGATTACGATCGCTCAGAAGTCAAAACGCAATATGACAGTGAAATCACTGACTTTGCCGAATTCATGGAAGTTTACGGCAACACCAATGTGGTCATTGAAGGTCATACTGACAACAGAGGCTCTGACGAATACAACCAGGCTCTTTCTGAGCGCCGCGCAAATGCAGTACGCGACGAACTGGTCAATGAGAATGGTATCTCAGCCAACAGGGTAAGCACTGTTGGTTATGGTGAAGCCCGTCCCGTATCTACCAACAACACCGATGCAGGCCGCGCAGACAATCGCCGCATTGAAGCAGTAATCAGTGTTGAAGTGGAAGAGCAGCGTCGCCGCTAAGACGGCAATCAGTCATGGGGAGATATTATTCCCCTGAACGAAAAAGCCCCGCAATTGCGGGGCTTTTTTTGGTCTGAATAAATCGGATTGAGCTTACAAAGGCCCTCAAAGGTGTTCGATATCAACATTAAACTCATTGCATACATACTCAAGCAATTCCCAATCAGGGCGCAAGGTAAAAGTCCGCACAAAGGTATGCCTTGCAGTATAGGCACCGGGATCTTCAAGCGTTATTTCAACTTCCATATGTCCCAGATCTGGGCGCGTGTAACGTTCAATAACATGAAGCTGTTCCGTATGAGGAATACCACGCCCATTTACCCAGGTTAAATCGTTGAAGCCAGTGGTATCCACAACAAGCGTATCGCCATCCCAATGCGCAATAGAATCACCCATCCATAAAGGGACTGAATTTTCCAGGTGACCTCGACCATCCAGAAACAATTGTCGATAACTATGAACATTGCCTTCATCAAGTATCACTACCAAATCAGGTGTTTGCACAAATTTCTGTGGAAAGGGGGATATTCGTGGCACACCTGCTGGCAGACAACGCGCCTCAGGATCATCTTTACTGAGATTCGCTCGCCGCTCCTGATAAAGTTCTTCTGCCCAGGGCTGTAATGGTACATCCCCCAAAGTGGCAAAACTGAAACCCGGATCCCATACTCCCGAGAAATCTACTTTCCCTTCTGCTGTGCGCGGTGTTGGCCCCACAGGAGCTTCCTCATCAGTAATGCTGTCTCCGTTCTGGGTCAAAGCCATTAGAGGAAATAAAATCAGCACAACAGAACAAGAGAAGAACAATGGCCTGAAATATTTTATGGCTGGTATCATGTTTTTATACTCTATGCGGCCTAGCGTGCAGCCGAAGCGGATCCCGAAAATACTCTGCTACCATCTGCTCTGGTGATCGATCGTGAATTGGCATGCACGGCTCCTGATCCATCTGCAAGTGGCTTCCCATCTCGCGCCATAAATCCTTTTATTATCACTGCTTCCCCAGGCTGCAGTGAGTTTGCAGTCCATCCTTGTCTGGCAAGTGAATTAGGACTAAGCGCTTCAAACGCCCAAAGAACTGTCTCACCACTATCATCCATAACATTGATGTAAACATATGCATGTGGGTTCACCCAGGCAACTCGTTCAACAATGCCTTCTACAGTGACTGGCTGCTCAGGATCATATTCAGCGGCAAAAGAATGATGTGCCTGAACCGGCGCAGCAAATACCAGCAGTGACAACATCAGCAAGGCCGAAAATTTTCTGATTGATTGATACATACTCTTTCCCCGAACGGGCCATTCAATAAAGGTGAATAAGACCAGTTTAACTGCAGAATTTTATAGGGTGAGTATACACAGAGAACAAGTAAGGAATCGAGCACCCCATCCGGGTTATTCAGCATCAGGAATTGTTAGTGCAAGAAAACCAGATCTTTAGTTGCGAGAATAATTTTATAAAAACAGAATTTTATTCAACAATTCTTTTAATCGATTTAATCAATGTAAAAAGTTAAAAGCGTCGGTCTGACCTTTCAATGTACTCCTGCATAAGCTCTTCCTTGTAAATTTGTCGGAAGAAGGAGTCAACATCGCATGCACCTACAACGGGGACATTATCAATGTCCTGCCTCGCCCACAGTGTTCGTTGTAATGGAGAGCGTGTGAAATTCTCCGGATCATTTAATGCCATTTCACCAGAAAGTGTCCCGTCACTATTTAGCCAGTAACGCTCAAGCATAGTTGAATTTTCAGAATACATTTCCCCCATATAACCTCTGACACCGGCATTAAGAAGCGTGGTTTCTACAATCAAATGATCGCCTTCCCAATGCCCGCTGGAAAACCCGGGGGCGCTATACGGAAGAAATTCAGGTGGCTGGCGACCATCCATATAAATTTGACGCACTACACCACTTGAGGTGATAAAAGTAATCTTGTGATCCTGTATAAATATTTCAGGTGCCGATCTTTGTAGCCAAAAGACGCCGGGGCTGGCGCAACGTAAGGAGGGCAAATCCAGGTCAACGTTGAATGTGTCGTGCCACTGCTGTCCTTTTGCCGTCAGTGCCGCTGTCCATTTGAGCATTCCTGACCCTGAGGCAGTTCTCCACGCACCCGATATATCAACAGGGTTTGGCTCTATCGATTGAGGACGTACCGGGACATATGGGACAGCAGTCCAGGTTCCTGATGGATAAATGCAACCACCCGGAAAACGCTCACAAACCAGAAGTTCCTCTTCACTTGCGTTATCAGGTGGTCCGAATTTCCCCGACATTTGCCGCCCTGAAATTGCCCCATCAAAGTATCGCTCTAGCGGAGTGCCACTGGCATTTCTTGAATCGATAGTCATGGCGATATTGTTATCTTCAACTGACAGAAAGATTGGTCCATTTTCCAAAAAGCCGACCAACTCATCACCGTCCATCTCAATGGCCAGAATACCCCTCTGATTAGTCGTGCCTTGAACCGTACTGCCTTGACTGATTTCCAAAAGCCATTCACCAACAAAAGGACTTTCCTGAGCACTTAATGAGGAACTAAAAACAGAGCTTAATAAAAACAGGGGCGCCACAAGAGAAAAATAATTTCCGGGCGTTGAGGCATTTCTGGGATTGATCATAGTTAGAACCTGTCAATATTGGCATTACCAACTGCACGGCGTATACCGTCAGGGAGGGTCCAGGCACGTATAAATAATTTTGGTGATCCATCCCGCGTGCCATGACCTTCCAGGATCACACGGTCACCCACTTTCAGGGTGTCCTTGGTATAGCCCTGACGCGACATGCCGGTAATATTATGAGCATGAGTATCCCACTCTACCTCTTCACCGGACTCATTAGTAACCGTCAGGTAATAGCGCACATGTGGGTTTTTGAACCAGACCTCAGTAACAAGCCCTTCAACTGTAACCAGGGTTGTAGAGTCAAATTCTACCGCAAGGGAATGGTGTGCTGAGCCATTTACTGCAAACAGGCACAGCGCAGAAGTCAAGATAATCGCAAATAATTTCTTCATGACAGCCTCCAAAAGAGTGCATAAAGAATAAACAAGCAACCAAGCCTAGTCAAAGGCCTGGTTTATGAGATCGGTCTAATTCTGGTTTGCTGGAGATATACGCAGAACTGCACCAGGATTTTGATCGGTGAGAACATACAGGAAGCCATCAGGTCCGGGGCGTACATCGCGTATGCGCTGTCGCAATGGCAGCAGGATTGGTTCACGTGCCAGAGCGATACCTTCATCACTAAAGGTAATACGCTGGATATGACCTGTCATGGGAGTGCGACCCATGATCATGGAGCCAACAAAGGTGTTGCCTTGCCAGAGAGGAAATGCATCACCGCTATAAAAGCTGATCCCTGAAATAGCAATGGAAGGCACCCAGTATATAAACGGAGATTCCAGTCCTTCACGTTCGGTTTCTTCACTGATCGCCACGCCATCGTAATCTCTGCCGAAGGTGACAAGAGGCCAGCCGTAATTTTTTCCAGCCTGAATGATATTGACTTCATCCCCGCCAAGAGGCCCATGCTCATTTTCCCAAAGCTCTCCTGTTTGCGGATGCAAGGCCAGCCCTTGCGGACTGCGCACACCCAGTGCAAAAATTTCCGGCAGCATGTCATCACGACCGACAAAGGGATTATCGCCAGGCACCGAACCGTCATCATTCAGACGAATTACCTTGCCACCATGATCCAGCCCATTCTGAGCCCGATCTTCTTCCTGACGCTCTCCGATTGTCATATAAAGCTTGGCGTCTTTGCCAAATACCATTCGTCCACCGAAGTTCGTGGGTGATGCGCTCCAGGAATTTGCGACAAAAATATCTTCCAGCTCGCGCAATGACTGTCCATCAAAATGTGCTCTGGCTAAAGCTGTCGTACTTCTGCGGTCATCTTCATGGCCTTTGGCATAGCTTAAATACAAAGTTTGGTTACTGTCGAAATCCGGATGCAAAAGCACATCCAGCAAACCACCAAGTACCGTGATTTTTACTTCAGGAACTCCGGAAACAGGCTGGGGGTCAAGTTCGCCATCGCGAATAATACGAAGATTACCAGCACGCTCTGTGACCAGCATGTTGCCATCGGGAAGAAATGCTATGGACCAGGGGTTGGACAGACCATCTGCAACCAGATCCACCTGAATATTATATTCCGTTGTCTGATAATGTTGCGGAAAATCAGGCAGTGGTGGACCAGCAGAAAAATCCTGCGCAAGAACAAGTGAACAGCCCAGGGCGGCAATAGTAGTCAGTAAAATATTTTTCATAAGTTTATTATTCTGATCCTGCTACAATTTATCGATGACAATTTCTCCACCCCTTATTACCAGATCGACATTAAGCAGGTCATAAAGATCTTCCAGGGGATTACCATCCAGAATAACCACATCAGCAACTTTACCTGCTTCCAGAGTGCCTATTTCAGATTCAAGACCAACAGCTTTTGCAGTACCGGTTGTCATGATCTTGATGATGTCCTGTTCGGAAAAAGTCAGGTTCAGGGCTTTCAACTCAGCCTTCAAAGTACGGCGTGGATGAAATGAAGTGTCAGTTCCAAAACCATAAGTTATCCCTGCGTTCCAAAGCAAACGGGCATTGACCGGTCCCTGACCGGCACTGCTTAAAGTATGCCAGCCATATGGCAGACCATCACGAAAAATAGGCTGGTTGTTTTCATCATAGAAAGGCACAAAAGTACTGAGAGTAGACATCATGGGGATATCAGCATCCACGATTGTCTGAGCCTGTTCTTCAGTTAACTGCATAATATGTGGTGTGTGAACAAGATGATCTGGCCTGGCTTTTATCGCCTCCAGTGTGTCAGTTACAGACACAGCATGAACAATCGCTTTCAAGCCATATTCGTGTGCCGTATTCACCATCAAGGTGAGTGTGTCCACTTCAGGACCATTAGGCGTAACCGTGACAACAGTTTTAACCATATCGTATCCGGCGGCAGCGGCATTCTGGACAAGCTCAATTATGGTTTCATCCGGAATTTTTCCGGCAGGTTCGGTGGGACGACCCGGAGGACGAGAGACATCAGTACGCGCAGGATCACTGGTAGACTCCCCTGGTGGCAGGACATTCACCGGAATAAAAGTACCTGACAAAATGCGTGGTCCTACCATCTCACCTTGATTAATCATGCGGCGCAATTCAAGAATCTGTGGCGCATCAATGGCCGACAATACCGTGGTAAAACCGGCACCAAGGAATTCCTGCATATTTGCATCGGCCCGGTTTGCCATCCACTCATCAGGATTGCCCTGAATAATGTGACGATGGCCTTCAATAAAACCTGGCATCACCGTTCTACCAGCGGCGTCTATTATGTAGGCATTTAAAGGGGCTACAAGATCATTGCCAACTGCAGAAATAAGCCCGTTTTCTATCAGGACACTACCTTGCTCTAAGACATTTCCCGTGCCATCAATGACATAGGCGTTGGTAATTAAGATAACGGTATCATCAATCGGAACTTCAATAGAATCTGATTCGGAAGTAACAACTTGAGGGCTCTCACTACATGCCGCCAGCAACAGTACAAAAGTAGCGATAAGAACGTTCAGTTTAGTCATGAACCGGGTCTCCTTTGGAAACTGATAATTTTGAATTGAGTATATTAATTACTATTTTTAAGGGAGATGAAAATAGCATATTCCCTGAAAAAACACCTCTATTGTAAATCCAAGGTTACCCGAGCTAAAAAGGATACTTTAGCTCAGGATAAATCCTGTCGAAGCGCTTCAGCGACATTGTCAGGTATTTGCATTGGACCTATTTTAAAGCCTTCCAGATCACAGCCTGCAAAAATAGTGGCCCCTGCTTTTGCCGCGGTTTTCATTTCTGTATTCAGCTGAAAGCGCACAAAATGAACACTGGAAGTCTTGATGTCATTTGCTCTCTCCATGTCTTCATCAGCAATGGCATAAACCTTGTCATGACCCTCAACTTGCATCCAGATCAGATCTTCAACGTTTTTTAATTCCTGCAAGCGCAACTTACGCTCATCCACATCGACGTATTCGATCATGAATGTAGCTTTCCAATTATCGCCATCGGGAATCAGCGGATTATAGGCATCTAGTTCATCCTGAATACCCGCAGCTTCAAAGACTTTTTCAATGCGCAGCATTTCCTGTATCTGGTATTTCAGTGTCAAGACATCTTCAAACAACAGACGCGCATGTTCGTTTAACTGCAAAAGACGATTCTTCTTATGCTCAAGCACACCAGTCCTGAATTCGGCACGTTTTTCTGCATAATCTTCCAGTGACCAAAGATCATCTCTGGTTAATTTAGTCATCACTACTCCTGATAATAAATTGGGGTCAGAACAATATTTAAAAACGGGGTCAGAGCAAAATTATTAAACTCTTCTAAATTGAATAATCCAACTGATAATTTTGGTCTGCCCCGCGGCTTTAGCTACCCGTAGCTAAAGCCCATAAGCCATACGTAGCAGAGTCATTGGATGTTCAGGCTTATCGACTTTCTCACTCAGCTCGGCAATGTGCGCAGCGGCCATAGGGCAATCCGAGATAAAATGATCCGGTTCCTGCAGATCCACTTTTTTGACAATAGGCCGTCCAATTTTGACGGCAAAGTCATGGGTTTCCTTTTTTACAGCATAGGTGCCGTCATGACCGGAGCAGCGCTCTTGTGCCACAACTTCAGTGTCGGGAACCAGATTCAGAATATCCCGGGTTTTCAGCCCTATGTTTTGAACACGCAGATGACAGGCGACCTGGTAACTTACGTCTCCCAGCCCCTGTTTAAACTCCGTATTAAATGCGCCTTCCTTATGCCGCAGAAACAGGTACTCGAAAGGATCAAAAAATGCTTTCTTTACTTTCTGTACATCCTCATCATCCGAAAACAACAGAGGCAGTTCCTGTTTATACATCAGAACACAGGATGGAATGGGCGCAATCAGATCAAAACCTTCGTCTACCAGTTTGGCCAATACCGGAATATTGGCTTCTTTTAATTCCCTGACAGATTCAAGATCACCAAGCTCCAGCTTTGGCATACCGCAACAGGCTTCTTTCGGTACCAGCTCAATATGAATACCATTGTGCTGAAAGACCTGATAAAAATCTTCACCCAGATGAGGAGAGTTGTAATTACCATAACAGGTCGCATAAAAAGCCACCTTGCCAGTAGTGCGCCCCTGTTGTTGTGGCGCTATAACCTTATCCAGTGTTTTTACCCGTTTGCGCAGAGTGTTGCGATGGTAGGTAGGCACTGGTGCGGCATGATGCACACCCAATGTGCTTTCCAGTACTTTGCGGAACGGAGCGTTTTTGTTCAGGGCATTGACCGTCACATCTACCAGTGGAATGGTGGCTAATTTTGCCACCGTGTCTGTACTGGTCAGGGTGCGATCGCGAAATGATGCGCCGTTGTTTTTGAAATTCACCGCTTTGGCGCGCAACATCAAATGGGGAAAATCTACATTCCATTCATGAGGTGGCACATAAGGACATTTGCTCATGTAACACATGTCACAGAGATAGCACTGTTCCACTACTTTCTGATAATCCGCCTTATCCACACCATCTACTTCAAAGGTATCTGATTCATCAACCAGATCAAAAAGGGTCGGGAAGGCATTACACAAACTGACACAGCGACGACACCCATGACAGATATCATAGACTCGTTCGAGTTCAGTATTGAGGGAGTCCATATTCCAGAAATCTTCAGACTGCCAATCCACCGGATGCCGTGTCGGGGCTTCCAGACTTCCTTCTCTGGTTCTTTCTTTACTTTGAGGAGTATCACTCATGAGCTTGCTATCAAATAAGGGCAAATTGAATTCTGAGAATTTTTGTTGTGGTCGCCCGACTCTTTTTGAGAGTCAGGCTGCCACAGGCCGGGATAATGCTTAATCACTCCGGACGGTATAAATTTTAAGCGTCCAGACTGTCGAGCGCTTTCTGGAAACGGTTGGCATGGCTACGTTCAGCTTTCGCCAGAGTTTCAAACCAGTCAGCAATTTCATCAAAGCCTTCATCACGGGCAGATTTGGCCATTCCAGGGTACATGTCTGTGTACTCATGGGTTTCGCCAGCAATCGCCGCTTTCAGGTTGTCAGAAGTTCCACCAATAGGTAAACCTGTTGCGGGATCACCTGTTTCTTCCAGGTATTCCAGATGACCATGGGCATGACCAGTTTCACCTTCAGCGGTAGAACGAAATACTGCTGCAACATCATTATAGCCTTCAACGTCAGCTTTGGCGGCGAAATACAAATAACGGCGGTTAGCCTGTGATTCACCTGCAAATGCATCTTTGAGGTTTTGTTCAGTTTTTGAACCTGCTAAAGACATAGTTCACTCCTTAATTATTACTGCTATTTTATAAACGTATAATTGAAGTCCGGGACTTCGTGAAGTCAGTATTGGAGAATCAACAGAAACTCTCGACTTAGGCCAAATATAATGATCAGACTATCATCTGTCTAATTGTTAATTTATAAATCGGCGATTGGTTTTACCTATCCCGTGCAATTGCACCCTCCCAGATTGAAAAATCAGAAAGTAAACTCCAATTTCTCACCGTATTTTCATGACATCCCCAAAACACCAAAATGAAGCAGAACTGAACCATGACAGGAAAATTATCTCTCTAAAAGTAATAATTGTTTTACACTCTCGGAAACATTGAGACCAAAGTACTGGTCTAATATCTGGCCTGTTATCTTGTCCATACTTTTGTCTATTAAAGGGGCAGATAATCACGCCTGAATACCCTCAATGCATCCGGGCTCTCATTAGAGTAAAAACTGATCAATGAAAAAATTATTAAAAATTACCGCCTCCCTGATAAGCCTGGTACTCACCATCGTCCTGGTTGCTTTTCTTTATGTTCTTAATGTTAACCCCAATACTCATAAAGATCTTATCACTCAACAGTTTGAACAAAACACCGGACTGGTACTCACCCTGAATGGTGATATCGCCCTAAGCTTCTATCCCTGGTTAGGACTAAGCCTGCAAGATGTTGTCATTGCCAATCCCCCCGACTTCAGTGACACCCCGCTACTGGAAGCACAGCGAGCAGAATTCAGGGTCAAGCTTCTTCCCATGCTGGATCGGGAATATGAAATTGACACGATTCACCTGCAGGGCACACAAATCCATCTGGAAACCAATGCTGCAGGTGAAAGTAACTGGAGTTTTAGCTCTCCGGCAACTGCTCAAAATGGAGACTCTGTAGCGGCAGAGCCAAGCCTCAATAATCTTGTACTTGGCGGGGTAGATATTCAAAATGCCTCGCTGACTTTTGATGACCGCTTAAACAATGTCCTCTATACCCTGAATGATATCGATGTCAGTACCGGTGAACTGGTGTACGGCGAACCGGTAGAGCTTGGTCTGAGTCTGAATGCCAGCGCTTCTCAACCGGCCCTGTCTGCTTTAATCAATCTAACCGGGACAATAATTTACGACCTGGACAACGAGCGTTATGACCTGAACCCTCTGAATTTGACCAGCACCCTGTCTGGCCCGAATGTGCCAAACGGTTCTGCTGATATTGCAATAACAAGCTCAGTCAGTGTGGACTTTGCGCAACATTTGCTTACCCTGCGTGACTTTTCATTGAATGCACTGGATACGCAGATCAATGCCAATATCAACGGTCAGGATTTTCTTGGCGATACACCGCTTTATCAGGTCAATCTTGCCGCAGCGGGCAATGATCTTGCTGTGCTATTCCGCATTCTGGAAAACGATGCCCTGGTAAACCAGATAACAGGATTAAATAGCAGGACATCCCGCATTAACGGTTTGTTTGAAAGTAGTCCTGCTGAAGGCAGCCTTACCGTCAGCGGCCTTGATGCCAGCCTGCTTGATGCCACCATTACCGGGGATATCAGCGCAACAAATCTTCAGGCTGGTACTCCAATAATCAACGGCGCGATTAATGCCTCGGGGCCAGATCTTCCTACCCTGCTGGAAGTAGCAGGCCAACTGCAGGGTGGTGGTGATTCTCCCCTGGCAAGGTACGGCAGAGACTTGCAGCAATCACCGGATCAGGCCTTCCTGCTCAACACACGCTTTGATGCCAATCTGGAAACCGGCAATATCAATGTGCCGGAACTGGAAGCCAGAGCTTTGGGCGCAGTCATCAGTGGCAATATCACCGCCAGTAACATGAATACTGAATCACCAGTATTCCAGGGGCGCCTGAATGCCAGCGGTCCTGACCTGCCATTGCTGATGCAGGTAGTCGGGCAATTGACCCAGGGCAGAGACTCAACCCTTAATGAGTACGGCAGAGAGCTGCGCAACTCAAGCAATAAAAATTTCACTATCAACGCACCTTTTGATGTCAATATGGCCACAGGCAATATTGACCTCAGTGGCGTGCAAGCCAGTTTTCTTGGCTTTCGCCTGACCGGCGAACTACAGGCAAGTAATTTTCAGAATACCAATGGCACCATGGTGGGCGAGCTGAATCTTAGCGGTAGAAACATGGCAGAAATTCTGACTGCCATAGAGCAGCCTGGACTGGCTGAAGTAGTACAGTCACTTAATCTCACAGCAGCAGTAAATGGTACGAAAACCAGCCTCAATTTAACCCCCTTTAATCTCGATCTCGTTCTGTCCGGTCCGCGCATCCCGAACTCGCCTGTTACTCTCGCTCTGGATTCCAATATGGTTCTTGACCTTGAAGGAGAAACGCTCACTACAGAATCATTTAGCCTGGCAGGACTGGGTCTTAATTTGCAGGGCAGTGTGAACGCACGCAATATCATGAGCGATCCGATTTATAACGGCCAGGTCTCCCTGCCCAATATTAATTTGCGCCGCTTCATGCAGCAGATAAATCAACAGTTACCCGCCACTGTGGACAACTCGGTGTTTCAAACATTCGCACTGACTAGTGCTTTTTCGGGGTCAAATAACGATCTTAGTCTCAGCAATCTGGACCTGACTCTCGATGATTCTCGCTTTAACGGTGAGCTTGCCCTGACTGATTTCGATAACCTCGCCGTTGATTTTGATCTGTCTATAAACAGCATTAATCTTGATCGCTATCTGGCACCGGACAATGGCGCCTCTGTAAACAGTAGTGAGATAGGCAATACTGAATTACCTGTTGATAGCCTGCGCGATCTTAATCTGAATGGGGAATTAAATATTGGTCAGCTGACCTACTCTGACCTTAATCTGAATGATCTGGCGCTTTCTATTAATGCCAGTGATGGCCAACTGGCACTCGCTCCGATCAGCGCCAACCTTTATCAAGGTTCTTATACAGGTGATATTCGCCTGAATGTGAATAACGACATACCAAGCGCCAGCGTGGATACCACACTCACCGGCATTAACCTTGCGCCATTGTTACAGGATTTTATGGATGCCAGTTATATTTCCGGCTCCGGTGATATCCAGCTCTCACTAAGCGGGCGCGGCGCCGATACCGCCACGATTAAACGCAACTTAAATGGCAAGGGTTCCCTGGCATTGCAGGATGGTGTCCTGAAAGGCTTTGATGTTGGCAGTGTATTGAATCAGGTTGAAGCCATGATAAGAGAGCAGCGTCCTCGCACTATAGTGCGTGGTGAACGCACACCCTTTGACTCGTTTTCATCAAGCATTACGGTCAGCAATGGTATTGTTACTACTGATGATCTATTGATTGAATCATCTGGCTTCGATGTTAGCGGACGCGGCACTCTGGTGAATCTGAGCAATGACTCCATCGCCTTCAACATGATCGCCAATGTCGATGAGACACCTGCCAGTGATGAACAGGCCTATGATATTGGCGGCTACTCTCTTCCCATTGCCTGCAGCGGCTCAATAAACAACCCTACCTGCCTGCCCGATATACAATCCATCCTTGCCGGCGCTATTCGCTCCGCCGTACAAAGAGGACTAAGCGACCTTATCCAGCGGGCTATTGGCGATGAAGTCACAGAAGGAACTGGAACCGAAACCGAAAGTCCGGCAGAAACTGAACCCGAAGAAGAAATTGATCCTCGGCAGGAACTGTTAAACAGAGCGCTGGAAAATCTGTTTAATCGTTAAACGCCTGGATCAGGCATTTACCAGTGCCTAGAGGTATCGCCCTCTGGCAATGATGCCCAATTTGCAGGAAGAATGTTCGAGTGCAGACCAATCCAGGTCAGTTTCCAGCACAGCAACTATGGCAGTGGGCATTACCTTGCCGTCCTCCGGAATATCTATTTCTTCCGTCAAATAAAATAATAAATCTTCCAGGCCCGGATTGTGGCCAACGACCATAAGGCGCTGGCACTGTTCGGGTGTCGTGGCAATGGCATCAAGCAGTTCACTGACATCAGCCATATAAACAGACTCATTCCAGCTTATCTTTTCAATACTGTAATTCATCTGCTGAGCAAGCGTTTCAGCAGTTTCCCGAGCGCGCTGAGCAGGAGAGCTGATAATAAGCTGCGGCACCAGCCCCTGATCCTGCAACTAATTCCCGATTTTACTTGATTCCAGAAAGCCTCTTTTCTTGATTGGCCGCAGATAATCCGAGACCGGTTTACTCCAGTCGGACTTACCATGGCGCATCAGTATCAGCTCTTTTGTCATAATTTCTTAATCACCTTGCAAGAACCACATGGCCAGAGAATGGATTTCACTGAAAATGACTTATATACTCCCAATCCCTGGATAAATGTCCTCACCAACAGTCCAATAACAATAAGTGAAGATTATCCATAAATTCAGGTCTGAACAAATAAATAACTAACTTATAAAAAGTTGAATAATATTTTCCGATCGCAAACGACTCACCAAACGAGGTCATTAGTATGAAAAAACTCTTCATTTTAGCCCTGGGACTATTTCTGGGCACCTCAGCAATGGCTCAGGTTCCCTATCCCTTTGTTTCTACTCCTGTCGCCGACCTGAATGAACCCTGGGCTATGGAATTTTTGCCTGATGGCCGCATTCTGGTTACCGAGAAAGGCGGCACTATCCAACTGGTTACCCAGGATGGCAATACAACAGAAGTTGCAGGTGCCCCGGAAGTCGATTACTTCTTTCAGGGTGGACTTGGTGACATCGTTCTGCATCCTGATTTTGCCTCCAACAATACTCTCTACATCAGCTATGTTGAAGCCGGCGCTAATGAAACCCGCGGTGCTGTTGTAGCACGTGGCACACTAAATCTTGCTGCTCCTGCAATCGAAAACCTTGAAGTTATCTGGCGTGCTTTTCCTAAAGTAGATGGCGGGCTGCATTTCAGCCACCGTATCGCCTTTGATGCTGAGGGTCATATGTTTGTCTCCGCAGGTGAGCGTAATAAATATGATCCTGCTCAGGACCTGAATGCGACTCTTGGCAAAATCGTTCGTCTAAATGATGACGGGACACCAGCTGCAGGCAACCCCTTCGCAAGTCAGGGCGGCATCGCGGCAGAAGTTTGGTCTTATGGCCATCGCAACCCTCTGGGTATTGCCTTTGATAATGATGGGCGTCTCTGGAATGTTGAAATGGCGCCACGCGGCGGTGATGAACTGAACCTGGTTATTGCTGGCGAAAACTATGGCTACCCAATTGTCTCCAATGGCAACCATTACACTGGCGAAGTTATTCCAGATCATGACACTGACACAAGCGGTCAATTTGAAAAACCAAAAGTCTGGTGGAATCCAGTGATCTCACCATCCAGTCTGATGTTTTATACCGGTGACGCTTTCCCCGAGTGGAAAGGCAATGCCTTTATCAGTGGTCTGTCTTCCATGTCCATCATGCGCATTGTGGTGAACGGCGACAACGCTGTGGAAGCCCAGCGTTTTGTTATGGGACGAAGAATTCGTGGACTTGAGCAAGGTCCCGCAGGCAATATCTGGGTCATCGAAGACGGCCCCGAAGGTAGACTTTTGAAACTGACACCAAGAGGCTAAACAACGGGGACAGTGACTTTTTTTATTCAGTAAGAGTCAAAGCAGCCTATTATTGAATAAAAAAAGTCACTGTCCCCATTCCCACGCCATGACACCAACAGACTATTCACGACGAAAATTATTACAGTTTCTTGCCGGCAGTCCACTTCTGGCAGGTTCTCTTGGCCTGCCAGCGATTCCTGCTGGCGCGGCCCAACGTCTGAATGATAAAGATTACATTGCTGAATCTGCTCAGTGGGCTGTTAATGTCTTTGATATGGAAAACGTTGCACTACGCAACTGGAATCAGGCGCACTGGACTTATATTTCCCAGGGCGTTGATGATGAACTGACTCTGCGTGCCAATCGTGAAGGCTATGAGCGACTTCATTTGCGCGCCAGACGATTGATTGATGTCAGCACCATTAACCGACAAACCGAACTGTTCGGACATACGCTTTCCTCCCCGATAATTATGGCCCCTGTGGGCGGATTAGGCATGGCACACCCCGATGGCGACATTGAAGCAGCACACGGGGCACGAGCCAGTGGCCACAAAATGATTATGTCTACAGCGGCCACTTTTGGCATTGAAGATATTACTGAGGCAAGAGGGGAACCTGTTTGGTATCAACTCTACCCCACTGATGTGTGGGAAATAACCCAGGGCATATTACGCCGCGTCGAAGCCACAGGATCTGATGTGTTGTTTTTGACTACCGATATTCCTGCCCGCAATCAGGACCGCATGCGACGCTTTGATCGAAGCTCTGATAACTGTTCAGAATGCCATATCCCGGGTTCCACCTTTGCCGATAAAGCCATGCTGCAGGGCTTGAACGCGCCGGGCAATATTAGATCTTCCAACCCCGCCATGGATTGGGAATGGGTTAAACGCCTGCGTGATTCCACCGACATGAAACTGGTCATCAAGGGTCTTACCCAGCCTGAAGATGCCAGGCTGGCATTACGGGCAGGTGTCGACGGCATTTATGTTTCCAATCATGGTGGCAGAGGCGATGAAAGCGGTTTCGCCACCATTGATTCATTACCGGAAGTGGCGGACGTTGTACGCGGTCGTATCCCGGTCATTGTTGATGGTGGTATTCGTCGCGGCACAGACGTCTTAAAAGCTCTGGCTCTCGGCGCAGATGCGGTTTGTGTTGGCAGGCCTTATATCTGGGGACTGGGGGCGTTTGGACAGGAAGGTGTGACAAAGGTTATGCAAATTCTGGACAGCGAACTGGAAGTGGCTATGACACAGGCCGGGACACCGACGTTGGCGGATATTACTGCAGCGGCAGTGCGGTAAAGGGGACAGTGACTTTAATTATTAGATATAAGCTAAAAGTCTCTTATAAATCCATAATTAAAGTCACTGTCCCCGGATATAAGGCGTAATCGTCTCAATCCCTTTTCTGGCAACAATTTCCGGATCTGTGTTCTGTACCACCGGGTCAAATAACTCAAGAGACAGCGCTCGGCTGTAACCCTTCTCTGCCAGTTTATCCACAATGCGTTGCAATGGAGCGACACCTTCGCCCGGATAAGCTCTGTCTTTGCGTTCTACTACTTCAAGGTGCGGCAAGGCTGGGGTATCCTCAAAATGGATATGGTGAATCTCTCCCTGTTCTATCAAATCCAGATCTTCAAACTTACTCGTGCCTGACCAGAAATGATAAACATCAATCATAAATTTCAGATTGGGATGATCTACAGTTCGCACAACATCCAGACAAGTGCGCACATTATTAATCAAGGTAGATGAACGAGTGAACTCAACCATCAATGCAACATTATGGGGTTTGGCTATTTCGGCGGCTTCACGCAGGTTTTCAAACACCTGATCGTAATCATCCATGGTATGAGCCTGCCCGGCGGCCGAAGGTATTACCAGCCTGTCTGCTCCCAATGATTCAGCCAGCGCCACTTTCCATTTCAGATCTTCCACAGCCTGGGCACGCCGTGGCCCACTTTCCTCGAGGAATAATTGATTGGTGGATGACACCGCTGTGATGCCAAGGTCATCCATCAGCAGTCGCGCAGAACCTGCGCCATTGCTGTCTTCAAATTTTTTCGCCGTTGGCAAATCTGGTTCAGCGGCGGTAATTCCTGCTCGCGACCAGCCTTCCATCACGGTGCGAAAGTCAAAGCCACTGGATGTCAGCCCGTGCATACATACAAACATGCCTGAGTTTGATGCAGCACTGCTGGTGGATGATCCGGAGACTGCAGCCAAAGCACTTACACTCGCAGACAAGGCCATAAATTCCCTTCTGTTAATTCCCGACATTTATTAATCCCTTAGATAATCAAAAGGGTCTGGACAAAATTTATAATTTGCCCAGACCCTGCTGATCCCCCTAATAACTCTGTAACTATTACATTAACTGAATTAAATTATTTCGCGCCCGAGAGTCCCGCGCGGCACTCTATAGCCAACATCATTTACATAGTCGGGACCAATCGCGGAAATAGACGGTGTGCCACTGCCACGCATGGTAATGCCAAGTTCTCTGTTCAGCAAATCCAGCACTCTTTCAACACCGGCCTGTCCAAATGCACCCAGGCCCCAGCAATATGGCCGACCAATGCCTACAGCAGAGGCACCCAGCGCAAGTGCCTTGAATACATCGGTACCACGACGAATCCCACCATCAACAATGACCGGTATCCTGCCGTTTACTGCACTTATCACTTCCGGAAGACATTCAATGGTTCCCCGGCCAGTATCCGTTGCACGAGCACCATGATTGGAGAGAATAATGCCATCAGCTCCGTGCTGCACCGCAAGGACCGCATCAGCCCCTACTTCAATCCCTTTAATTATGACATTCATGTTGGTCACTTCTTTCATACGACCAATCACGTCCCAGGTCAGCGCAGAATCCACCAGGCCCACGCCCTGCATATCCAGGCCATCAAACATTGGTTTAGCCTGCCCGTAATGACACTCTTCACAAAAACGGTCATCTTCACGTGCCAGTACTGCCGAGGTTTCTGTATTCCTGCCGCCAGGCAAATCCACTGTCAGGCAAACTGTTGTGCAGCCCGCTGCTTCAGCCCTGCGCAACAATGCTTCGGTATATTCCCAGCGATTGGTGGAATATAACTGAAACCAGACGGAACCTTCGCCGCGCGCCTGGACAACCTCTTCTATCGGAGAAGATGCCTGGGTGGAAAGAATCATATGATGCCCTTTCGCAGCAGCCGCGCGAGCCACACCCACATCAGCATCACTATGAAAGCCACCGGTACTTCCGATCGGGCTCAAAAATATTGGAGAACTGGCTTCTGCACCAAGAACATTAACAGACATGTCTGTGCGTCCGCTGACATCAACAAGCCGACGCGGATGAATCTGAAACCGGGAATATCCTTCCCTGTTGGCTCTGAGCGTGGTGTCACTGTCAACACCGGAAATCAGATAACCAAAATGAGCAGGTGGCACTTTCTCCCGGGCAATTGCTTCCATCTCGAAAACATTAATCACCTGGTCAGGATTCGTCAGCTTTTCACCCAGGGTCTCTTCAACTTCCTGGCTGAAGGCGGAATAACTGGTGAGCAAAGGACTACCCGCAAGAAACTTTAGAAATTCACGACGATACTCCTGGTGCTTTATCGAAATATTGGGTGCTTTTATCTTTGACATCTAAGGCTCCTTCGCCTGAACATAATTAAGAGAGAGTAACCAAATATTACAGGGATGAGAAGCCCGCAATATTTGACAGGGAAATCTCATCAGATTATTAGAATTAGTCTCATAAAAAGATTAGAATCGAATCAACTTTGAATTGCCAGAACAAGTAAAGTCTCGTTTCTTAACCAAAAAGACTATATATGCCTGATCAACAACTTAAATGCTCCGTATCTCATTCTTCTGATTTTTTAAACGAACCCTGGTCTATGCTTATCCTCAGGGAATTCATGATTTTTGGTGGTACTCGTCGTTTTGAGCAACTTTATAACGCCCTGGGAATTTCAAGGAATGTGCTAACCAAACGTCTTCGAAACTTTCTGGAACTCGGGCTTATCAAGAAATCTCCCATCTTTGAAAATAGCCGGCGTATGGAATACAAGTTAAGAAGAAAAGCCTGGGAACTCTCCCCGGTCATGCTTGCTCTTCATGTTTGGGCTGAAAAATGGTCAGAAGATGAGGGCGGCGCAGAAATAGAATTTGTCGACATCTACAAGAATCAGCCATTGGCAAAAGGATGCGTGAGCTCACAGGATGGTAGAATCCTTGAACCAGATGAAATCCGTGTCATCAGCAGAACCGAAAATGCTCGACGCTATCTGGAAAAATACAAGACAAAGCCTGCCCGATCAGATCCAAAAAGCAAAGCAGCCTGATATAAGTCAGCAATACCTGTATTGACTTCACCTATACCGGAGGCTATAAGTCCTCTTTAAGGACTAAAACTAAAAACTTTAATTCATCTGGCGGGAAGGACATACTTGTAGGCTGACTATTATTAGTCAGCTATGGGGATCATTTCAAAGCGGCTATGAAAGCAATACATCAGAAAGGTCTTGTCCTTGTCCTATCCAGTCTGCTCACTGGCTTAACGGCCATATCAGCCCATGCGCAGTTATCACTGCCTGAAGCTGCCATGGCCCAAGATAGCGGGCTGCTCAAACAACTCCTTGCACAAGGCGCTGATCCAAATATTACTGGTCAGTTCGATACGCCAGCCTTGCACTGGCTTATCAGGGTAAATGATCAGGAAAATGCCCTGCTTTTACTGAGTGCTGGCGCCGATGTAAATCAGACTAACCGCTATGGTGTCACGCCAATGAGTCTGGCTGTCAGCAATGGAGATCCTGACATGGTGCGCCTGCTTCTTGATGCCGGCGCCGACCCAAACACACTGGAACATAATGCTCAGTCGGTCTTGATGAGCGCTGCAGATGTGGGCAATTTTGAAACTGTTAAGTTATTGGTTGAGAACGGCGCAGATGTGAATGCTCGTGACAGGTCTTTTGGTCAGACCCCCTTAATGTTTGCTGCCAGAGCAGGCCACCCGCTGATTGTTGACTACCTGCTTGAGAAAGGCACAGATCCCAATGTCGCCACAACCATTGGCAAAACCCCACCATGGGTTGGTCCTAATTCCCAGCGTGGATTCGGTTTCGGTATTGGCATCATTCGCGGCGGCACACCTGCTGATCGTGGGCGACGAGAGCCTATACCTGGCGGAATGACGCCATTATTGTATGCGGCACGCCAGGGGCATACCGATATCGCCAAACTCTTGCTGGAAGCAGGCGCTGACATCCATAAAGCCGAAGCCAATAATATAAGCCCGCTGTTAATGGCTGTTGAAACCAACAGTATGGAAACGGCGCATTACCTGATTGCACAGGGAGCTGATGTTAATTCGGTGGACTGGTACGGTCGCACTCCCCTTTGGGAAGCCGTTAATGTCCGCAACCTTTATATCCATAATGATAAATTCAGCAATTACATTGCCAACCGTGATGAAATTTTTAATCTGATTGAAACGCTGATTGAAGAAGGCGCTGACCTGAATGCGCGTACCAAAGAATCACCTCCAATCAGGTATGACCTGCTTAGTATTACAGGCACTCTGGAATGGGTAGATTTCACCGGACAAACAGCTTTTCTTCGAGCAGCGCGCGCCGGAGATATGGATGTGATGAATCTGCTCCTCGAAAATGGCGCTGATCCTTATATAGAAACATTTGCCGGCACAAATGCCCTGATGGCTGCTGCAGGCATCAACTGGGTAGTCGCGCAAACCTGGACTGAAAGTGCAGAACAATTACTGGCTGCTGTGCAGTTTTGCATTGATCTGGGTATGGATATTAATCACGCCAATTCCATGGGTCTTGCTGCCATACATGGCGCCGCAAATCGCGGCTCCAACGATATCATTCAATTGCTTGTAGATCATGGTGCACGGCTTGATGTCGTGGACAACGAAGATCGCTCGCCCCTTGTATGGGCCAGAGGAGTCTTCCTCGCAACGCATCCATCAGAGGAAAAACCGGAATCAATGGCACTGATTTCAAGCCTGTTGGAAGAGCAAGGCTTACCTGTCAGGTAAACTCTGCAAAGGGCAAAAGAGAGTTTTTAAAAAAATATAATGACTGAACTGTTTTCAATGAGAAAATTACATAAATTGATAGGCATTCCCGGAATGCTCGGCATTTTTTGCATGCCAGTACAGGCCCAGAATGTCCCTGAATTTATTGATCAGTATTGCCTGAAGTGTCATAACTTTGAAGACTGGGCTGGCAGTCTCGATATGGAAGGCCTCGATTTCGATCATGTCGATACTGATCCTGAAGCCTGGGAATTGATGATCAAAAAAATCCGTATAGGGATGATGCCTCCTGTCGGAGAAGAGCGCCCGGACAGCAATGCCATAAAAAACTTTACCAGGCAGATTGCTGAACAGCTCGACAATAACATTGAAACCATCCCGGCATCACCATCCCTGCATCGCCTGAACAGGACCGAATATGCGAACGCCATTCGCGATTTGCTGGCACTGGATATCGATGTCAGCACCATGTTGCCCAGGGATAATTCCAGCGGCGGTTTTGACAATGTTGCCTCCTCTCTCGGCTTTTCACCGGCACTGGTTCAGGCCTATGCCTCAACAGCGATGAAAATCAGTCGCTGGGCAGTGGGTGATGCCACCACTACAGAATTCTCAACCGCCTATTTACCACCACCAGATCTGGCCCAGGATAAACATATAGATGGCTTGCCACTGGGTACTCGGGGCGGCATGAAAATCACTCATAATTTTCCCCTCGATGCCCAATATGATATCGCCATCACTGGTGGCCGCTCTTTTGGTTTTTCTGCCAGGCCAGATATCAGTATTGATGTAACTATTGATGGCATCCCGGTCATGTTGGAAGGCCAAAGAATTAACCGTGTTCCCCTGAGCGCCGGGCCTCACACAATTACGGCAGCCATTATCGACAATGTTCAGCCCGCCGGAGTGAATGATATTTATAATAATTATTCTGTCGGCGGAGGAATCAACCGTATCGAAATAATCGGTCCTTATGATGCAACTGGCCCCGGCAACACCCCCAGTCGTGAGTTGGTTTTTAGCTGCTACCCGACCAGTAATGATGAAGAAACCGCCTGTGCTGAACAGATTGTAGAAGATGTGGCCACAAGGGCCTTCCGGGCTCCCGTAACAAACAGTGACGTTGAAGCAATTATGACCTTTTACCAGCAAGGATACCGGGAAGATAATTTTGAAGCCGGTGTGCAGCAAGCCCTGTCCCGCATTCTTATCGACCCCCGCTTTCTGGTCCGTTTTGAAGAAGAACCGGAAAATTTAGCGCCAGGTGAAATCTACACGATCAATGATCTGGAGCTTGCATCACGCCTGTCCTTTTTCCTGTGGAGCAGCATTCCCGATGCAGAATTGCTGGAGCTGGCAATAAATAATGAGCTCAGCCAACCTGGAATACTTGAACAACAGGCCACACGAATGCTGCGTGATGGCAAAGCCAGAGCATTGGTGGAAAACTTTGCCGGGCAATGGCTGTTTCTTCGTGATGTAGAAACAGTGACTCCGGAAGAAGGAAATTTTGACGACAATCTAAGAGCTGCTTTTATTCAGGAAACCCAGCTGGCGATTGCCAATATGATTAGCGAAGACATTCCGGTTACACAGCTGCTTGATGCTAACTACACTTTCCTTAATGAAAAACTGGCCAAGCATTATGATATTGAGGGGGTCAAAGGTTCCTATTTCAGAAAAGTTCAACTAGCTGATGACAGTCCAAGACGTGGTTTGCTGGGACATGGCAGTATCCTGACAGTGACCTCAACAGCAAGTCGTACTTCTCCTGTTGTCAGGGGCAGCTGGATTCTGGAAAACCTGCTTAGTGCGCCAGTACCGGCACCGCCTCCCGGTGTGGAAACCAACCTTGATGGCGATGGCAGTACAGTAATCACTACCTCAGTGCGAGAAAGGCTTGAAGCCCACCGTGCAGATCCTGTTTGCGCATCCTGTCATGCAGTAATCGACCCGGTAGGCTTTGCTCTGGAGAATTTTGATTTAGTGGGGCAATGGCGTGAATACGATGGTGACTCAAAAGTAGATCCCAGTGGTATTTTGCTGAACGGCTCGAAACTCAGTGGGCCAGCAGATTTACGTAATGCGCTGATCGGGTACTCCGAATTATTTGTTGAGACGATGACTGAAAAACTAATGACTTATGCCCTGGGCAGGGAACTTGAATACTTTGATATGCCGACTGTTCGTTCTATTATTAGACATGCTGAAGAAAATGATTATCGTTTTTCAGCGCTGGTAAAAGGTATTATCAACAGCGATCAGTTTAACAAGAGAGTTAAAAGCGGTAGCGAAGGTTTGGAAGAAGTGGCTGATCGAAATAACGGCCAGGCAAATAACACTCCGGAGGCCTGATATGGCAACCTATATCACCAAGAAGCATCTTTCACGCAGAACATTTCTGCGTGGAACCGGCACGACACTGACACTGCCTTTTCTGGAATCGATGCTTCCGGCTGGCACTGCCCTGGCACAAGGTGCTTTACCAAAAACACGCTTCGGGGCTATTTATACTCCCCATGGCGCTACCATGTCCCGCTGGACTCCGGCCACAACCGGCAAAAATTTTGAATTTACGGAAATCCTCAAACCTCTTGAAGCTTTTCGTGAACGGGTGAACGTTATCTCCGGACTGGGACTGCCTCTGGCCTATGGTCCAGGTGGTGCCACTGCGAACCATAATCGTTCAGCAGCAACATTTTTAAGTGGCGCAAAACCCCAGTCAGGCGCCTCACCAATGCTTGGTGTCACCATTGACCAGATGATCGCCCAGCACTTGCACCAGGACACTCCTTTACCGTCTCTGGAGTTAACCATTGAAGAAGCCACACTCAGCTGCGGCGAAGGGCTGAGCTGCGCTTATCGCAACACCATTTCCTGGCAGTCAGATGTAAGCCCCTTGCCGATGCAGAATAATCCCCAGGTAGTGTTTGAGCATTTATTTGGTGACGGCGCTACTCCCGAACTGCGCGAAGCCAGACGCAAACAATCACTGAGTCTGCTTGATGCCATATCAGATCAGCTCTCTTCTTTAAACCGCTCCTTACCTGCAGGCGATAAAATCAGGCTGGAACAATTCCTGACTGATATCCGCGAAATTGAACGCCGTATTGTTCAGGCGGGTGAAAAGTTGAGCGATGATATTGCTGTTCCCGATAAGCCAAATGGCATCCCGTCGAACGTTGATGAGCACATCAAGCTTATGTATGACTTACAGGTACTGGCCTGGCAGACCGAGATTTCACGTGTTTCCACCTTCCTGATGGCCAAGGAACTCAGTGGTGCGGTATATCCCGCCAGCGGCGTCAGAGACGGTTTCCATACCCTGTCTCATCATTCCCAGAATGAAGAACAAAAGGCCCGTTTTGCCGTACTCAATCGCTACCATGTTGGCCTGCTCGCCTATTTCATGGACAAACTCAAAGCCACTCCTGATGGCGATGGCAACCTGCTGGATAACTCAATGATCCTTTATGGCAGCGGTATGAGCGATGGCAACTCCCATAACCATGACCCTCTGCCAGTTATTCTGGCAGGTGGTGCCTCTGGCAGACTGGAAGGCAACCGTCACATCATGAATCCGGACAAAACCACCATGTCCAATCTACTGGTATCCATGCTTCACTTGCTGGATATTGAACAGGAAAGCTTTGGCGACAGTGACGGTTATGTGACTTTATAGCTTTGTAAGTTTGCAGGTTTTAAAGACAGCTATACCTTTATAAAAAGATTAAACAGGATAGGTTTTTTGACAGTTAATGTCGTTCAGGAAGAAAATCATGACCAGGAAAAAGCAGTCCACTAAAGGAATTCGCCAATCCTCCATAAAAATTCGCGATAGAATTTTAAAACGTCGTTCAATACTTAACTATGGGCTTGGCATTGGCGCAGGCGCTTCTTTGGCAGCACTAACACCCAGGTCATTAATACCCACTGTTTTTGCCGCTGAACAACGCCCAAGGTTTCAGCGCATACCAGTTCAATACATTGCGGCTTTGGCCTCACCAGAAGCCAGCAGCGGGAACAATGCCCAACAATGGGGAATCTGGCGTAAAGACCCTGGCTTGCTGGCTCAGATGCGTGAAAAAGCAGCACAAGTGCTATAACAGGCTTATTCCTGCCTAAATTCCACAATTTATCCACTATTTCACCACTCAAGGCCTATCTGGCCTTGGCAGGTACACTGT
>JABIPQ010000031.1 GCA_018698975.1 Gammaproteobacteria bacterium | reverse complement strand
TTGCTAGACACCCAATAGCGTTAATATGTGACTCTATGAGTGGCCTCCTTTTTTAAAATTCACTATTAAGTATCTGGGCAGCTACTGTAACAATCTGCGAAGCCATGCGCCCTAGGCCGGTCTATTTTGCAGGACTTGCAGGAATTTGTGCAGGAATTGGCAGATTCAGGCCTGTAACTGGTTGATATGAATGAATAAAATCAATGACTTAGTGGTATGCTGGTGCCCAGGAGAGGACTTGAACCTCCACGCCCTTGCGAGCACTAGCACCTGAAGCTAGCGTGTCTACCAATTCCACCACCTGGGCATTAGGTGAGGAGCGTGCCTTGGGGCACGAGGAGCGCACTTTACCCATCCAGAACGCCCCTGTCAATCTCACCTGCAGAAGCTGTTTTGCCTAATACCAGTTGCCATTACGTACCTCTATTCCCTCATCCACCATGCTGCCAAACAGGGCTAAATCACTGCCCTGATAGTGATATGGGTAAACAATGCCGGGCCTGAAAGCATTCACGGCATCGGCGGCCTGCCTTTCCGTCATGGTGTACGGTAAGTTGAAGCATATAAAGGCAACATCAATATCTTCCAGAGCACGCATTTCCGGAATGTCCTCGGTATCGCCACTGATATAAACACGAGTATCACCGAAGGTCACCACATAGCCATTGCCGCGGCCTTTGTCGTGAAACTGCAAACGATCCTCAGTCAGGTTATACATCGGTATGGCCTTGACTGTAATGTCCAGACGCTGGGCAATACCCCCGTTTGGCAAGGAAACCGCCCGCTCTACCAGACCGGCAGGAAGCTGAGCTACAACTGCCGCTGGAGCTACAATTTCTGCATTACCAACAATGCCAGCCAGAGTCGTGCCATCCAGATGGTCCCCATGAATATCTGTGAGAAGAATCAGGTCGGGACGCGGCAAACCGTCATAGGCACCCACACCGCCCACGGGGTCTACATACACAGTCTTGTCTTTCCAGGACATTATAAAACTGGCATGTGAAACAGGATTGATAATCAGGTCACCTTCCGAGGTTGGCACAGTACTGCCGTTGAGCATTTGTGCATTGGCTGAGAAAGAAAAGGCCAGCAAAGCCAGCATGGAAATTAGCGAAAATTTGAATTTCATGGAAGAACCCCAATATAGTGAAGATAGAAGATTTGTTTATTGCTGAATAAATAGTATCAGATACCAAAAAGGGTAAACCCGTCCAGCTACTGCGTCAATGCAGGAACTTAATGTAGGAACTGCAATGAAGGAACTAGATTATCCCGTGTATACTCACTTACCATAGCGCCACCCCAACCAGGAAATGAATGTCCAAGGACAATAACATACAAGACCCCCATGCCTCGCGCGAAGCCGCCAGGTATTCCAATCCCATTCCCAGTCGCGAATATATTCTTGAACATCTTGAAACCCGCGGCGAACCTGTGCAGTTCAATGTTCTGTGCCGCGAACTGCAGCTGGATAATAATCTTGCCTGTGAGGCATTGGAAAAACGCCTGAATGCAATGTGCCGTGCTGGCCAGCTGATTTGTAGCCGCTCCGGGACTTATGGCCTGGTTAATAAAATGGATCTGGTGAAAGGCCGGGTAATGGGTCATAAAGATGGCTTTGGTTTTTTGATACCCGAAGATGGATCAGGCGATCTCTATTTGGGTCCGCGTCAAATGCAAAAGGTATTTGATGGCGATACCATTCTGGCGCGTGTATCAGGCATTGACCGCCGTGGCCGCAAGGAAGGCAAGATAGTCGAAATTCTGACTCGTAAAAGCTCAACTATAGTCGGACGCTTTTACAAGGAAGCCGGTGCCGGCGTGGTGCTCCCGCACAATAAACGTATCTCTCAGGAAATACTAATTTCCAAAAAACACCGCAAAGGCGCTAAAGACGGCGATTTTGTATTGGTCGAAGTGACTCACTTCCCGGAAGGCCATCGCAAAGCCAGCGGTGAAATAGTAGAAGTACTTGGGGATGTGACAACGCCTGGCATGGAAATCGAAGTTGCGTTGCGCGCCCATGAAATCCCCTATGAATGGCCGCCCGGTATTGATAAAGAATTGAACACACTGCCAGACGAGCCCAATGAAGGTGAAACCAAGCACCGGGTGGATTATCGCTCCCTGCCTTTTGTCACTATCGACGGCGAAGACGCCAAAGATTTTGATGATGCTGTTTATTGCAAAAACAATGCAGAGCAGGGCTGGACATTGTATGTGGCTATTGCCGACGTGTCTCATTATGTAAAGGTGGGTTCAACCCTGGATCAGGAAGCTGTTACCCGTGGCAACTCTGTTTACTTTCCCGGCCACGTCGTGCCCATGCTGCCGGAAAAACTTTCCAATGGCTT
>JABIPQ010000030.1 GCA_018698975.1 Gammaproteobacteria bacterium | reverse complement strand
GTGCATCACTAATGATTTATGGTTTGCTGATTGCCCTCTCTCATGAAGAAATAAAAGCAAAACAGCACTCCATCCTGAAAGAAAAACTGAATGAAAATGATTATCGCGCATTACAAAAAATTGCAAAGAACACTGCTGATATTCCCCGTGATAAATATCTGTCCATCATTGACCTGACCATGCCCAGCTTGAAACAACTATCTCGAATTCAGTATCGGGAATTTATGACCAACTTGAGCGCATTGATGTTTGCAGATGAGGAGATTTCGCTGTTTGAATGGTCATTATTCAAGATTTTGCGTTACACCCTGGATGAACGTGTAGATCGCCGGCTTAAATATATTCCCGCAGAGGGACTGGCCAAAGAGTGTGAAGTATTGCTTTCTATACTGGCTTCAGCAGGCCACACTGATACAGCTGAAGCGGCTTCTGCCTTCCAGGCAGCAGAAAAATATCTGGAAATGAAAAAGGATCTTTCCTTCAAGGCAGAGCTGGGCAGCGATACTGTTGCATTGGAGAAGGCGCTGGATAGACTGATTCATCTCAAGCCTTTGCAAAAGCCTCTGTTGTTGAAAGCTATGGTCAGCTGTATCAATGCCGATGGTCAGGTGACGGCAGAGGAGACTGAATTATTACGTGCAGTGGGTTCCTTGCTGGATTGTCCAATTCCACCACTGCTTCCAGGTCAGCGTTTTATTTAAAGGGTTTGTTTAAATTTTTTAATTAATTTAGCCATTCTCGCCAAAAATACCCGTTTCAAAACCATCCAGACTAAGTCGGTTTTTTTCTTCCCAGTATTCATTGATGCCGTCCTCGCCTTTCTTTTCTGCCCAGACGTCCAGTGCCTTTCTGTCCTCGACAAAATCCATGAAGGGGACAGCAAAACCACAGGATGTCTGCACAAGATCAATGTCGAGAATATAAAACTGTCGTGTACCAGGGTTAGCGGGAAACATGGCAATCAGACTTTCCCAGTCTTCGTCCCTGGGATGTACTGCAGTGGCTTTGCCATAAAGCCGTAAAATTAATGGCTTTTTGTCGAAAGAGCAGAACATCAGGGTCATGCGATTAGTGTCCAGCAGATGTGCGGCAGTTTCGTTGCCGCTGCCATTGCTTGCTGCAGTCCCGGTGAAAAAAATATGCTGCTTTTCGATGAAATTGATGAGTCCGTCGCTGAGCTGGGGGAATTGTTCTGCCATGGAGCCTCCATATAAAAATATGAATATATTTTTAAATATAAGAAGGTCTTATTCTATGCTGAAAAAAAACAGCAATGTCAGGGTACAAAACGTTAGGAAGAGAGTGACATGAAGAAAATTGCACAATAAATAATTTTGAAAACCATATGGGCCATTTGATCCTGATGCAAGGTAATCCATTTTTCGCATTTACAGAAATCAATAAACCAGTGACTGATCAGTTCCAGAATGGCGAACATATAATTGCCGGTTATTAAAATTACAATACCGGCATGGGTGAGGGCATGGGCAGTCAGCCAGTAATACCACTGGGGAAAATCTTCCCCATATTGCTCCTTGAGCTTACTGTGCCTGCTTTTTGCTGAGCTCATGGGCCCAAGTTGCAGGACATAGTCGCCCACACAATGGCCTATCACGAGATTAAAAAAAAGTATTAAGACTTCCATCAGCGACTTCTCTTCAAGTGCGTTTAAGCCACACCTGTTAATTTGATTTTTGTTGTTTTTTAACCGCTTGAGTATTCATTATTCATACTTGAGAGGCTGTGACAAATAAATACGCCATGTCAGGAATTTTTCACATATTCAGGAAGTATTCATTTACTGCTTGTTATGGTGTCCCCGGTATCAAAAATAGGGACAATTGCTATGAACAGATCAGGGTTTTACCTATCGATTTCTTTGCTTACTGGCGCTTTTATCAGTGCGCCTGGTTTCGCACAAACATCTTATCATGATGCGCAAGTACTTGAATCTAAAGCGATTTATAGGCTTATAGAAACTTCGGTACCCACCCGGCAGTGCTGGGAAGAAGAGCAGGTCCGATCCAGTAGTCGTCACCGTTACCGCTCTCATACTCCGGGTCTCCTGGGGGCGGTAATTGGTGGCGCAATTGGTAATGCGATGGGTCATCACAGTAGCAGTCAGAAAGTAGGTACAGTAGTTGGTGCCATGTTGGGCAGCTCAATTGCCCGGGATATGGTGGAAGCCCGCAATGGTCCAGTGGTGGCAATGGAAACAGTTGAGCGTTGCGATACGGTTTACAACTATGAGCAGGAAGAGAAATTAGTTGGTTATGATGTGTTGTATCGCTACAATGGAGCTGAGTATCAAGTAAGGATGCCAGAGAATCCGGGCGCTACAATACGTGTCAGAGTGAATGTTGAACCAGTTATTTAAAGGTAGTCAGGGTTTGGTTTCTCTGTGTTTGTAGTGATTAATCAGCGCTCGATGATGAAATTGGCGGATTGGCGGATTGGCGGATTGGCAGATGAGCAGGTTTTGCCCGAACGGCATGTTAAGGCTAACTTCTTTAGCTTGGCGAGTAAGCAAAAAATCTCAGCTGATCCAGATAGAGAAACAGATTGTGAAAAGTAAAATTATCAGCCTGTGCCTTGTGCTTGCACTTTTACCCACAAGTGCGATTCTACCCTTAAGCGCGATGGCTGCAGATAATGGCGGTCTTTCGGAGCGGGCAGAGACTCGCGCTCAAAGAGCCCTCTTGCCTGAAAATGGCGTTAACAATCTTTCTCCCCAGACAGCTCAGCAACAGTCCACACAAATCTCCCGCAGACAGGCCTCAAGTTTAGCCAGTGATCGTTATGAAGGCAGGGTGCGCAGCATTCTTCTGGATAATAATAACTGGCGTGTGCGTATGGATCGGGAAGGTACAGTATTCGATGTTTTTGTGAACGCAAATTCTGGTGCAGTAAGCGCCCCTTCTGATTAGTAAACCCCCTATTCATTTATACAAGAATTTAAAATGCGCCT
>JABIPQ010000029.1 GCA_018698975.1 Gammaproteobacteria bacterium | reverse complement strand
TTGTGATTCACGTGTTGACCCCAGCCTGATCACTGAAACAGATCCCGGTGATCTGTTTATTCATCGCAATGTTGGTAACATCGTCCCGCCTCATGCACTGGTAACCGGAGGGGTAACTGCCTCTATTGAATTTGCAGTAGCGGTTCTGAGCGTCAAATATATTATTGTTTGTGGACATACTGATTGCGGTGCTATGAAAGGGGCTATGCAGCCTGATCTTGCCAAGTCCTTGCCCCATGTTCATAACTGGCTGTCACATAGCGCGGCCGCTCTGGCCAGAGTTTCTGCAAAACACGATGAATTGTCCGTTGAAGAACACCTGCATGAAATGACAGAGGAAAATGTGCTGTTACAATTAAGGCACCTTGAAACTCATCCTAGTGTTGCTACCAGCATCGCAAAGGGAAATCTGGAACTGCATGGCTGGATCTATGATATAGGTTCAGGTGAAGTCACCTGTTTTGACCCTGAACAAGGCAAATTTGTTTCAGTCCTAGATCGTTACGCGCACTTGCACACCACAGAGTGGAAAGAAACTAAAGCTGATCGACGTTTTTAAACAAGTAAGGAGACTTTTTCCATGATCAAACTGGACACATCACATTTACGCGGCGATATCTACGGCGGCCTGACAGCTGGCGTAGTTGCCCTGCCCCTGGCTCTGGCCATGGGCGTGGCCTCCGGCCTTGGCCCTATTGCAGGTCTTTATGGCGCCATCTTTGTCGGCTTCTTTGCCGCCTTGTTTGGTGGCACCGAACCGCAGATATCTGGCCCAACCGGTCCTATGACAGTGGTGTGTGCGGGTCTTGCTGCCAGTATTGCTTCCCACCCCGACCTGATGGGAAATACCAGTCTCATATTCACCGCAATTATGATGGCAGGACTTTTTCAGGTTGCTCTGGGATTATTCAAACTCGGTGAATACATTCGCCTGGTGCCTTATCCTGTTATCAGTGGCTTCATGAGTGGTATTGGCGGCATCATCATCATTCTTCAAATTAGCCCGATGCTGGGACACAGCGCTCCTGCAGGAACTGTCGATGCCCTTTTTTACACGCCAACGGCAATTCTGGATATCAATTTAGTTGCCTTGTTTATTGGTGCGCTAACGCTCGGCATAGCCTTTAAATGGCCTTCCAAGTTAGGTAAATTTGTGCCGGGTCCCCTGGCTGCATTGATCATTGGCACTATCCTCAGCCTTGTCATTGGCGGTGCGCCAATCCTGGGGGATATTCCTTCTGGCTTGCCGCAACTACACTTGCCAGAGTTCTCAGCCATTTCATTTTTTATTATCGCTGAAGCTGCCTTTGTTCTGGCGCTGCTTGGTTCCATTGACAGCCTGTTGACCTCACTTGTTGCAGATAATCTGTCCGGCACCAGACATGACTCAAATAAAGAACTGATTGGTCAGGGTATCGGCAATACCATTGCCGGCCTGTTTGGTGGCGCACCAGGTGCCGGTGCAACCATGCGTACTGTAGTTAATATTCGTACTGGTGGGCGGACAAAAATTTCCGGAATGATTCATGCGCTTGTGTTACTTGGTGTCGTTCTTGGCCTTGGCGCTTATGCCAGTTACATTCCAAATGCTGTACTGGCAGGCATCCTGATCAAGGTAGGCCTGGATATTATTGACTGGAACTACATCAAGAATGCACATCGTGGTCCGCGTTGGGATCTGGTTTTAATGCTAATTGTTGTCAGCCTGACAATCTTTGTCGACCTGATTACTGCAGTGGCTGTGGGTGTAGTTCTGGCCTCAATAGCCTTCGTTAAACAGGTTGCGCATGATCAAATGGAAAGACTACACCAGACTCACCTGATTCGTCACAACGCCACAGCCCGAGAAAAAGAAATAATTGATTTGCTCGGTGTTAAGGTTAATATTTTTGATTTCAGTGGCCCGATGAGTTTTGGCGCAGCAGCTGACCTCGGTCACCATGCCCGCTCACAACTCGAAGGTGGCGCCCTGGCAATTATTCTCGACTTTTCCCGGGTGCCTTTTCTCGATGTCTCCGCAGCACTGGCCATTGAAACTGTTGCCAGAGATGCCGCGCAAACCAAGCGCAAAGTCTATCCCTGTGGAATGAATGAATCGGTAGAGTCGACTTTAAGCGCGCTGGAAGCAGACAAGCACATCGATCCAAGCAATCACTATGCAACGCGTGAAGAGGCACTTGAAGCTGCCTTGAAAGATCTTGGTAGTCAAATCAAAGGGCCTGATTCATCTTCAAAACTTCAACCTGCTGCCTAGACTTACCTGGCTGATTTAAAACAGACTCCCCTAGTAGCCCGGCTGTCCCCAGCCGGGCTTTTTTTGCTGAGAAACACCCATCCCCTTTTCCTCAAACAAGGCAGCCCTGACCAGAAAGCTTCGGGAATACTTTAATGAAACCCTAGCTATTGAGAACGCTGTTAAGTGCTCTTTGCTAATGCTTTCCCTGTTAAAAGACACGCCATCAGAAAAATTACTCCACATGAAAAAATTTGCATAAATTTTCTGACAGTCGAAACAAGCATTAAATCTTGTTTCAATAAATGTTTTCCAGAGACGAAAAAAAACCGGTACTGGTAACAGTACCGGTTTTCCTGCTCTTTTTAAAAAGTACTTACTGCATAAAAGTACTTACAACTTAAAAAGTTCTTTCTGAATAAAAGTACTTACAGCTCGAAGTCTACGCCGTAAGAAACAACGAATTTAACTTCGTCATTATCACGAGCAGGCATATTTGCGTAATCTTCAAAGCCATCACCGTCACCGTCAGAAGTCAGGTCAGTCATGGTGATCATGGCTGAGAATCCGTCTTTAGCGATGCTGATGTTGTAATCGAAGTAATCTTCAGTCACACCATTAAATGAGTAAGCGAAGTCACCTTCATGAAAGCCGGCATGCAAACCCACTTCCGCACCACTTGCGAGGGGGATAGCATAATCAACGGAGAAATAGGAAGCTTCAGCAAAACCGAAATCTTCACCAGGACCTTCATCAGGCTCGGCATTAGTCAGAAGATAAAGAGTCAGACCAAGATTACCGAAACCAACAGAACCATAAACTTCACCAAAGTCATAACCTGCATTAGAGTCATAGTTGTAATACAGATAGCCGACATCGTAACTGAAGCCTTCAGTCTCACCGGCAAAGCCAAAATACATGTCATGCTCATAGGAATAAGCATCATCTGAATCATAAGCTACATTTGAAACCCAGGTGCCTGCGTAAAATCCAGACTCGCTCGCGTAATCAAGGCCACCCTGTACAGCAGACTCGTTGATGCTCTGAGTCAGGCCACGCCAGATATAGTTGTTGGTTACACTTACGTTACCAGACAGTTCAGCATAAGAAGGTGCTGACGTAGTAGCTACTGCCATGGTAATTGCTGTCAATGCCAGTGGCCTTTTGAAAGTGGCGATCAGCGATTTTTTCATTTCATTTCTCCTAGTGAGTCTTGTCTCTCAAGACATTGCAACGTTGTTTATTTAAGGAAAGTTTTTGTATTTCCTGCCATTGTCTTAGCAATTTGCTTGCCAACAATTGCATCTCATTGTTTTTAATGGGAAAATATGGAATAATCGGGATTCTTATCAAGGCTTTGTCGATCACCGGAAGCGTAAATGCTCTATTATGGGGCGCAACAGAACAAGCATGCACCTAGACAGTGCTGAGTGAATCGTGCCACCGCACAGGAAGTCAGACAGATTCAGTAAGCTTTACCGTCAACTGATAGGAAAATCCTATCGTTTATCTGGCTATTATGTTTTTTTCTTAGATAATAGTATGTACTTTAATCAGCATTAGAACCAAGAAGTACGCTATGGGGATTATCAGTCAGCTGCTATGGACTCCTGTTCTTGGAGTTATCATTCTGGCTTTCACACAACCTGGGAACACCAGAGCCATCCGCACAATGGCCCTTTTGGTTTCTGCTGCAACATTGTTGCTTTCATGCCTATTGCTTGCGCGATTTGATGCCAGCAATGCCACACCGCAATTACTGGAAACAGACTTTCTCTTCCTCGGTGTGGGAACTTCTTACACACTGGGCATAGACGGCATTTCCTTACCTATGGTGGTGCTTGCCGCCCTGTTGACCCTGGTGGCACTTCTGGCATCTGGCTCAATCACGAATGGCATCAAGTCTTACCATATCAGTGTATTGATATTGGAATTTGGCATGATGGGGGTTTTTCTTGCCCAGCAATGGAGCCTGTTTTTCATTTTCTGGGAAATAACCCTGGTACCACTATATTTTCTGATTGATCGCTGGGGTGGACAAAGGCGTCATGCCGCCAGTCTGAATTTCGTCCTTTACACAATGGGTGGTTCGATTTTCATGCTTCTCAGCATTTTTGCCATTGAGCAATTTATTCCAGCCGACAGTAATACGCTGATGGCCAACATGCGAATTTCCAGTGAAGACATTCCTGTGCGCCAGCAACTTTGGATCCTTGCCGGGTTTCTGCTGGGCCTGGGTGTCAAAATGCCGATATTCCCATTGCATGGCTGGCTTCCCCTCGCCCATGTGGAAGCCCCCAGCCCGGTCAGCATTCTGCTTTCGGGAATTCTGCTGAAAATGGGGGCTTATGGACTAATCAGGATCATTGCCACCCTGCCGGAAGCTGCAGTATTCATCCAGCCTTTTCTGCTGACATTGGCTCTGATCGGCATGATCTACGGGGCCTTGCTCGCATGGCGTCAGACCGATTTGAAAGCCATGATTGCATACGCGTCAGTAAGCCATATGGGTATTGTATTACTGGGCATCGCCGCCCTGAATGAAAATGGATTTACCGGCGCCGTGGTTCAGATGACTGCCCACGGACTTATTGCCGGCGCCCTGTTTCTATTGGTGGGACTGCTCTATGAGCGCACCCATACCCGTGATATCAAGCATTACAGTTCCCTGGTCCAGGTGATGCCCCGGTTTACTCTGTTCATGACACTGAGTCTGTTGGCTGCGATGGGATTACCGGGCACAGTCGGTTTCATCGCCGAACTGCACACTATGATTGGCGGCTTTCAACAGTGGAATTGGCTGATGGTTTTCTTCAGTATCAGCATCCTTATTACAGCCTCTTATGCTTTGCGTACCATTGCCATGCTGTTTACCGGTCCGGTTAAAAGTGACATGAAGCAGATCGAGGATTTAAGGCTGTCGGAAATGTTTGCAGCCGGCGTTCTGGTTCTGCTGATTGTGGCTCTCGGTATCACACCTGCGCCGCTTATTCATTTATCAGCCAGCGCAATCACCTACATAGACCAGTCTTTTGCCGGAGTATTCTGAGAAAACGCTATGTCAGACACTGATTCCATAAACAATTCCCCTCTGGAAACAGTACGTCAGGCTATTGATCATCTTAATCATGTCCTGCCGGGGCAAGGACCGATCCTGGATTTTATTCATCACAACACCATCCATGGTTTCCAGCACCTACCCTTTAGCCAGGCTCTGGAAGATTACGAAAAATTGACTGGAACCCGGGGATATATGACAGAAACCCGGTTTCGTGAATGCTTCAACAAGGGGCGAATTTCGGAAAAGGATTTACACCAGGCAATCGACAGTAATGCATCATTGCGGCCTGGCGAGGTACTGCTCAGTTCTGATAAATCGGAAATGAAGATTGAAAATCGCGATATTTATCTCGCTGCCTTGCGTGCGCCTGTCTGCGCAATCTCGACAGCTCAATTGCGCTGGCAACTCACGCGGGAAAAAGCCCTTAATGAATGGCAGACTGACATCCCTGCCGATGCCAAAGCCAGCTTAAGTGAAGGCAATGAAAATGCCCGCACTACCTTACCGGCATTATGGCAGCATATTCAGTCCACGCTGGCGATTGCAAGGCTTGACCAGGATCCGGATTCACTTTCACCTCTGCCGCTGACAGATTCTCAGACAATAACTGATATAGCCAGCTCCAACACCAGGACCTTGTTGGCAGAAGTGGGTAACTCCCTTAGCCTGGGTGGCCTTGTGTTTTCCCTTTCTGGCCAGGATATCAGAAACTCTGTATTTCCAGTGATGATGCGCCTGTCAGCAAGCATGCTCGATGAAGGTATCGCGCCATGGCATGCAGGTGACAATCACTATCACAGCCTTTACCAGGCCTGGCGCGACAGTCTTCACCAAGACTGCGGCCTGACTCTTGAGGCTCTTGCCTGGCAAGACATCATTGCGCAGTTGCCAGATTCGGCGGAAGAAACCATCATTCAACAACTCGAAAAGCTGCAGTTGCCACCAGCAAAATGGGCCGGCTACTTGCAGCGTTTATGCCTTGAAGTGCCTGGATGGACTGGATTAATCAACTGGCGACAACAAAATCCCGACTATCATTGTCTGAATTCCTTGCAGCCTCACCTGGCTGACTGGCTGGCGATCAGGCTAATACTGGACAAACTTTACCTGGATCAGCTTTGCAGACAACTCTGGCAATGCGATGGCAATTATTCTGCACTCTCTGCCCACCTGACCAGGCATTCTCTGGAATGCTGGGTACGAACGGCCTGGCAACAGGGGAAACTGCCGGAAACCCTGAGTCAGCAAACAGACAAATTAGACCAGCAACAAAATGCTGAAGAATCACATTGGCTGGCATTGGCAAACAGCCTTCACTCCTGGCAACAAAACCATGACGGTGACGCTGCCTGCACTGCTCACGATCAAGGCTGGAAACTGTTTCGGCTCTGCCAGCACCTTGGCCTGGGTAAAAACGCCCTTCCCATATTGAGCAAGGAAGTACTGACAGCCATGTTGCAGACACTGGATGAATTCAGTCCTGATATCCGTAACCGGGTCTGGTTGCTCGCCTATGAAATTCATTACCGCAATGACCTGTTCAAGGGCATAGCAGGAAATTTCCGGCGCGGAAACTGGGTTAACCGAAACAAGCGACCGCATGCCCAGATTGTGATGTGTATGGATGAACGGGAAGAAAGCTTCAGGCGTCATCTCGAAGAACTCAATCCACAAGTAGAAACTCTGGGTGCCGCAGGATTTTTCGGGGTACCCATGAAATACAAAGGTCTGGACGACACTCATTTAACACCGCTGTGCCCCATTGTCGTCACCCCTGCCCACCGGGTGGATGAATTGGCCAGGGCTTCAGAAGTCCAGCAGCTAAAATCTCATCGTAAGGGCGTGGCCTTTTTGCAACGTTTTACTTA
>JABIPQ010000028.1 GCA_018698975.1 Gammaproteobacteria bacterium | reverse complement strand
TTTCTGGATGATGAGGTGTTTTCTCTACTAAATCTGCGCAGCAGTAGTTTTTTGGTAAATGATCTTATACTGCGAATGGAAATGATTGATTATGCCTGGAACCGATTTGTCCTTAATTATGATGTGGGCCAGCAGTTCGCCTTGTTCAGTCATTTGTTCGACAGTGTCTCTAAAACCAAAATTATTTATTCTTTGCTAGGCATGTTTTTCCTGTCGATAGGCCTGGTGGCTTTAATTGTGTTGCGTAAACCCGCAGAAAAACCTCAATCTCCAGAAAATGCTTTGTACCTCAAGTTCTGCAAATTTCTGGCCGATAATGGAATAAGCCGTCAAGCTGGCGAAGCTCCAAGCCATTACAGTGAAAGAATAGCTGTATTACAACCACAATGGTCAGATGATGTTTCAAGCATCACAGCGATTTATATGGATCTTGCTTTCAAAGACAGCAATATGAACAAGCATGAAGAACAGCTAAAAGTATTAAAAAATGCTGTTCGGAAATTTAGAGTAATCAATTAACACGCTTGCTTAGAGCACGGAAAAAACAGCTAACGTTATAATTATTGCCCGAGGCAGAAAGACTCCAGTAAAGTATAGACCGATAATAATCTTTGAAAACCCGTCAGTCGCAAGCAAAAACACATAACAAATAAACAGGAAATTTCATGAAGTCATTGATAACGCCAGGGCGCTACCGACATTATAAAGGCATGGATTACCAGGTCATTGGTTCGGCCAGGCATACTGAAACTGAAGAAGACCTGGTGTTGTATTTTCCTTTGTATGGTGATGAGAGTGAGCGTAGTTACTGGGTCAGGCCGCTGGGAATGTTCAAGGAAAGTGTTATCGTCGACGGCAAATCCATGGCCAGATTTTCTTTGCAGCAGGAAATGGGTGCAGAAACTGTCAACGGAATTTAGGACTTAAAACTTTAAAATTCGTGGCTAATTTTCACTGATGATAAGACAAGTTAGAGAAACTGATATTAATTAAATAAGCGCCATTTAGAACTTCTACATGGAAAATGCAGTAGTGGGTTTTCAATAAGCATTATTGATTAAAAGTAAAGATTGACAGAAAAGAACCTGAAATATTGAGACCATTATGCAAGTACAGTTACCTATATTTATTCTTTGTCTGCTTCTGCATACAGGTATTTTTCTGACCTCAGGAAAAAGGGATAGAAAGCCACGATTTATTGCCGCTCTTTTATTTTTATCGTGTACCTGGCCAGTCTGGTACGCAGGTTTATTACTGGAAATATCTGATGTGAGCCTCTATCAATTGCTAGGGCTTTTTTTGGAGAAAGCTCCCTACTATTTACCCTTTTGTACTTTTTTGGTGTATATCCGTCGTCGCAATAATCCATTAAAAAATTGATCTGGCTAAATCTATTTTTTCATCCTGTCCCTTGAATTAAATTTTCAGGCCCATACATAGTTAATACGAAGGCTCATGTGAGCTTCGTGTGGCCGGTAATAATCCGGCTGTTTATCTGTTTCATTTCTGCTTTATCGGGACAGGTATGACATTAACTATATTGCTTGAAAGCGAGGATATACGTATGACATCATTTGATTTTTCCCCCTTGTATCGTTCGGCCATTGGCTTTGATCATCTGGGCTCACTACTGGACAGCGTTTCAACAAATGAAAGAGCTGCTTCCGGCTACCCCCCTTATAATATTGAATTAGTTAAAGACGACGAATACCGTATCACTATGGCTGTCGCCGGCTTTGTTGATGAAGACATCAGCATAGAAGTTGAAAACAGTACGCTGACGGTGTCCTCTAATAAAGCAGAAGGCAACAAGGTATCAGAAGGGAATTACCTGCATCGCGGAATCGCTGAAAGAAATTTCAGACGCCAGTTTAAACTTGCCGATCACGTCAAGGTTACTAAAGCGGTTCTGGAAAATGGTTTGCTGCATATTGAACTTGAAAGAGAAATTCCTGAAGCCATGAAGCCACGTCAAATAGCTATTAATGGTAAAAACAACAGACTCTTAAAATCAGCCTGATAAAAAAAGCCCGGTAATCCCGGGCTTTTTTTTTAAATTTTTATATTTAGACCAGGCTCTAAATAACTCCATAAGCCAGCATGGCGTCTGCGACTTTAATAAAGCCACCAATATTAGCCCCTTTGGAATAATTTACATACTCCTTCTCAGTGCCATGGGTTACGCATTTTTCATGGATGTCGTGCATGATTTTTTTCAGATACTGCTGTAATTCGGCTTCAGACCAGCTCAAACGTGCGGAGTTCTGACTCATCTCTAAACCTGACACAGCGACACCACCGGCATTGGCTGCCTTGCTTGGCGCAAATAACACTTTATTATCTTGAAAAATTTCTATGCCTTCCTTGACCGTTGGCATATTCGCACCTTCAACAAGCGCGATACAGCCATTCTTGATTAGCGCTTTGGCATCGTCTTCAGAAATTTCATTTTGGGTGGCACAGGGGATAGCAATATCAGCCTTCAAGTGCCAGGGACGTTGGTCAGCTACAAACTCTGCATCATAGGTATTGAGGTACTCAGAGATGCGACCACGGCGATTGACCTTCAGGTCTTTTACCAGGGCAAGTTTTTCTGCATTAATGCCTTCCTTGTCATAAATATAACCGGAAGAGTCAGATAGAGTGATCACTTTGCCGCCCAGGTGAATAGCCTTTTCTGCAGCGTAGATAGCCACGTTGCCAGAACCGGAAATGAGAATTCGTTTACCCTCTATGCTCTGTTTGTGGTGCTTAAGCATGTCATCAAGCATATACACGGCACCATAACCGGTTGCTTCTTTTCTGATCAGGCTACCACCGTATTCGAGACCTTTGCCGGTGAGCGTACCGCTGAATTTATTGGTCAGCCGTTTGAGCTGACCAAACATATAGCCAATCTCTCTCGCACCTACGCCTATATCGCCGGCTGGCACATCAATATCGGGACCGATGTAACGGCCAAGTTCGGTCACGAAGGACTGACAAAAGCGCATGACTTCAGCATTCGACTTTCCTTTCGGGTTAAAGTCAGAACCGCCTTTTGCACCGCCCATCGGAAGACCGGTAAGAGAATTTTTAAAAGTTTGCTCGAAAGCCAGAAACTTCAAAATACTGAGATTTACGCTGGAGTGGAAACGTAGACCACCTTTGTAAGGACCAATGGCATTGTTGTTCTGCACACGATGGCCGCGATTGGCTCTTATATTGCCCTGGTCATCCACCCAGCAAACGCGAAAACTGATTACCCGGTCAGGCTCAGAAAGCCGTTCCAGTAACAGGGCGTTTTGATATTTTGGATGCTTCTTGATGAAAGGAATGATGTCAGTAGCCACTTCATACACTGCCTGATGAAATTCTTTTTCACCACGATTACGTCGCTTCAAGCCTTTCATAAATGGAATCATGTTTTCTTCAACATTCATGATATTTTGTCTTTAGTTTCAGGCCGTCTCGAAGTTAAGAGGCTGATTGATTAATTATTGATATTTAAAAATCTATTTTCTAATTTTTATACAGTGGTGGCAGGCCGTAATCTTTTTTTGATTTCTTGTTATGGCTGCCTTTTTGATGAACCTGAATAACGAAGGCAAGCAAGGCATTTTTGTCGAATGCTTCAGCATCCTTCCCGACACTGTAAATAGATTGCTCCAGGCTCTGAAGTAGAGCGTCAAACTCTGTATCACCAACACGCTGACTCAGTTGTGAAAGTGAAAGGACTTTTTCATCCTGGTAAAAGGCGTCTGCCCATGCGATTAGGCAGCGTCTGATTTCATCTGCATTTCCTTTATCAACAGATGTTTTAAATACTTTCAATGCGGCCCCCGCATCTGGTGACGCTACAGGCGTTGATTTGGAGCGTTGTTGCGGCATCATCGCCGGTGTTGCTGTTGTCATAAAAGCCAGTTGACGTCTGTTTCTCATCCACATGGTCGTGGAGAAAAACCAGGCAACAGCAAATACCGCGGTTGTTGATATCCAGAATAGGGTAAGACCGGAATTATTTGTGCTGGATTGTGGATTTGAATCCGGTGCGTTCTGCCCGTTCAGAGGGATAGCCGGAAAGGCCCCGGGCTGAGGAATATTGGCTGTTGCTCCAGGCAATACGGTAATTGTTCTGGCAGGAATAACGGCGCGTTCCAATGAGTCCGTAGTGGTGTTCCACCATGGGATGACCAGTTCCGGGATGACAAAATCACCTGCTTCAGAGGGGACAATCGCGGTGCCTTCAGTACGTGACCCTGTTACTCCCAATTCATTAGCAGAATCTTCCCGTTCTGGTTGATCCGGGTAAAACTTCAGTCCCGGTGCATCATCATAGCTAATCCCGGGAAGTAAAGAACTACTGAGACCATTGGCCGCAATCTGGATATTGCGGGTGACAGATTCGCCTATAGACAAATTTTCAACCGGGCCGCTCCAGCTTTCAATAATGCTTATATTGCTTGCTGGCAACCAGGTCTGGCCGGGGAAGCTGGCTGGTTTACCCTGCACATCAATCAAATGAATATTACTGGAGAGGTTTATTTCACGCACACTGGTGCGGTTATTAAAGAAACGGGTAAGACCACCGCGGCGACCGACGGTTGCGGTGAAGTAGACTGGCGGAATAGTTAACTCGCCACTGCTTTGGGGGAAGATAACAAAATTTCTTTCTGTGACGTTATAACGTACGCCTTCCACTATTTCAGAGTAGGTTTCGTCGCTACCCAGCTGTTGTACGACAGAATCAGCAACCTGTGGCGATGTAAGCTGGGCCCCCTGATCAAAGCTGATGGAATAATAGAGTTTGATTGTGTAAAGCAGCTGTTCCTGCACATAAACGCGCTCCTTGCTGACCTCGGAAAAAATGAATATTTCATCATTACCAGCATTACTGAGCTGTTCAGCTTCGCCCACAGAAATTGTGATAGGCGTAGTGACTTCGCTGCTGATGCGAAAGGAGGGGATTGTCAGGGTGCCAGTAGAACGCGGGCGTACCTGTACAATATAGTCAACAAATGACTGCACGGTGCCATTGATGTTGCTATATGAGCTACGCGTACTGACATTACCAATTTGCTCAAAATCCCGATTCAGTCCGGCCAGAGAAGGGCGGGTATTACCCAAAGTATTGTCTACCCTGATAGTCAGGGTAAGAATTTCGCTGAGAGTAATCTCGTTTCTATCGACAAAGGCACTTAGAAGCTGTGCTTGTGTTTGACTCTGCGCAGGCAGGGTCAGGCATAGCAGGCTTAGTATAAATATTATTCGCTTTACCATATCTGTTCGTTTTCTTCCTGTTCAGCCAGATTGGGGTTCTGAATTTCTTCAAATCTGCGTCGTGCAGCCTGGTACTGGAACTTTCTTCTCAACAACTCACCAGGGTCATCAGGGATACGTCGCAACCATTGTTGCATAGCCTGTTCTTCTTCGGAATCGGGCTGCTCTCCATCTTGTGGTTCAGGAGACTCTTCGGTTTCCGACTCGTTTTCAGTTTCCTCATCGGATTCCTGCTGTTCCTGATTTTCCTGCTGGTTTTGCTCTTGTTCCTGCTCCGATTGCTCAGACTGATCCTGGCTTTGTTGTTGCTCTTCACTTTCCTGTTGTTCGCCTTGTTGCTGCTCGTCCTGATTTTCACCGTCACTATTTTGCTGTTGTTCTTGCTGCTCCTGCTCTTGTTGTTCCATGATTTTTTCCAGCAGCTCTTTATTAAACTGAGCATCTTCATTGTCGGGAAGCAGAGCCAAAGCCTGATCATAAGCAGCGATGGCTTCCGGATAGCGGTTCAGACGCGCCAATGAATTCCCGCGATTATAGTGCGATTCTGCATCTTCGAGGAGACTAAGATCAGCTATAGCATTTTCAAAATTTCCGGTGCGGTAGTTTGCAGCAGCTCGCCAGGGTTCACTTTTAAACAGGCTTGCTGCCTGTTCATAGTTTTCTCCCTCAAATGCTTCAGTAGCCTGAACATCCTTTTTCACCCATAAATCTTTTAATTCCCAGGCGAGGGCATTTTTTTCCGGTAAAAATATTACAGCCAGGCATAAACCCAGCAACCAGCCACGACGAAAGCTAAGTGCGGCCAAGGGTAAGACCAGCAGTAATAACCAGGGACCTGCTTCATACCAGATATCAAATTCGCGCTCTACCTCGATCAGGTTGTCATTTTCGTCGAATACACTTTGATCCAACAGATATTCAATATCCTGGTCGATTAACTGGGCATCTGCATAGCGCCCACCGGTGGCCGCAGCGAGCTCCTGCAAGAGTGAGCGTTCCAGGCGGGGTATAACGATAGCGTTAGTACTATCCCTGAGAAAGCCGCCCTCAGCCATGGGGATAGGGGCTCCTTCATCAGTCCCAATGCCGAGGACCGATAAGGTATGCAGTGTGCCACGCAATTGATTTCTAACTGCACCTATATCATCAGCATTGATGCCGTCGGTCATCAATAAAATCTGCGCTTGTGGCAGAGAGCTGTTTTCCAGCAGGGTCAAAGCCAGCTCGATTGCGTATTCAGGTTTACTGCCTCTCACCGGCATGATGTTGGGCTCTAGAGAAGACACCAGGTTATTGATGGTTTCCACATCATCGGTCAAAGGCGTTACGGCATGAGCATCACCAGCATAGACCACAAGTGCTGTCTGACCTTCATCACGTCGTGTATTGAGAACATCAACTATTTTGCGCTGTGCCCGTATTGCCCGATTGGGGGCCACATCGTTGGCATACATGGACAGTGACATGTCAGCCACAATGACCAGAGCATCTTCACGTTCCTGAACCGGGACAGGAATTTGTTCCCATACAGGTCCGGCGAGAGCGATAAGTCCCAAAGTCCATAGCAGAAGTAAGCCAAACAAGGGATAGGTGCTGCGTGGAGAGCTGTTCTTGTCAAGAAGGAACGGTAACAGTGCGGGATCAATGGCACGGGTCCAGGTGCTGCGATTGCTTTGTATAAAAAGTAGCAGGCAAACAATGATCAGCGTGGGAATAAGACCATAAAGGAACAATGGTCTTAGAAAATGAAAATTTTCAATCATTTCAGGACTGAGAAGCGGCATCAGGGGCTCACCTCGGCATGACCGGAATCTACAGCATCGAGTTCTTCAGCGGCTTGCCGGGCACTTACAGCAAACA
>JABIPQ010000003.1 GCA_018698975.1 Gammaproteobacteria bacterium | reverse complement strand
CTGGCGGGATATCCCACTCGATGGGCATCTGCTTCAGAGCTTCGTTGGCTTGGTACCAGGTGTCCCCGATAACGGCCACGCCACCGCTGAACACACGGCCGCGGGTGAGGGCGGGGTCGGGAATGGGAAACTGGAAGGCTGATTGCACACCGGGCATGTTGGCAATGGCATCGAAGTCGTAGCTGCGCACATCGCCGCCGTAGACCGGGCAGCTTCTAATTGCCGCCCACTTCATGCCGGGTAGTTGGATATCAATACCGTATTTAGTTTTGCCGGTGACCTTGTCGGGGACATCCAGGTTCTTTTGTTCGGTACCCATCAGGGTCCATTGTTCCGGGGGTTTGATGGTGATGGATTCGGGATCCGGGTGGGGCGTGGTGGCGGCCAGGTGGGCGATCTGGCCGTAGGTTGTTTCATTGCCACTTTGGGCATGGGTGATGAGGCTGTCTTTGGCGGTAAGTTCTTCTATAGGCACATCCCATAAATTTGCCGCGGCCAGCAGCAGACGTTCGCGGGCTTCGGCGCCGGCCAGTTGTAAATAGTAACGACCATCGCGTACCGAGGCGGCCTCATTGGTGCGCATGCGCCGGTACAGGCTGTCGGGAATGCCGCGCAGGCGCTGGCGATCACGGTATTGCGGGTCACCGCCGCCATTGGGATCCTGTGCGCCATTGCCGGGGACATTGAGAGTCCAGTCGGGCGCCATCTCGCGGCCATCGCGGTTCACCGAGGCATAGGTGGGGCGCACACGGCTCCAGTCACATTGCAGTTCCTCGCACACCATCATGGCATTGGAGGTCCACACGCCCTGGCCGAGTTCGGTTTGGGCTATGCGGACTATTACGGTGTCGTCGGGTTCGATGACTACCCAGGCGTTTACTTCGGGAATTGCGGTGGAGTCTTCAGTGGCGGTTTGGGCGCTGACGGGTTTGGATGGTAGCCAGAAACCCATGACGAAAGCGCCGGTGGTTGCGGTGGAGGCCTCGAGGAATTTACGGCGGGTGAGGATGCCGGGTTTGTGATGTGGGCGGACGGTGTCCGCCATGTCGGATGACGCTGCGCTCTTCCGACCTACGGGGCTTATTTGGTTGGTGGGTTTGTTGGGTGTGTGTGTGGGCATGGGGGTAGGGTAATGGGATTTTGTGGAAAATCAAAGGGGGATGATTAAAGGGCGGACGGCATCCGCCTTGGCGGATATCGCTGCGCTCTTCCGCCCTACGGGGGTTCGGGGGTTGGGGTGTTGGTGTTTTGTGTTTGGGACTTTGGGTTGGCGGGATCGCATAACGGGGACTATGTTGAATCATTCAAAAGGAAGAGTTGAAGCAAACAACAACAGTCAGAGAAATGGAATTCGGTGAAAACGACTCGTTATTTTCAGTCATTAAGTAAAAAAGCTGACAGGGTAATAATAAAAACCGAATGGATTCAGCAGGTTATTGATACGCCGGAGTCAGAGATGACGCAAATGGATGGAAGGATTAGAATCTGGGGGAAAATCCCGGAAGCTGGAAATCGTTATCTTCGAGTAATCCTGTTGCACGATCGGGAAACTGTCCATAAGGCCTTTTTTGTTCGGAGGTTCAAGCCATGAAAGTCAGCTACTTTGCAGATACAGATACGCTCTACATAGAGTTAAAAAGCACTGGTGTGGCTGAAACCCGGGATCTGGATGAAAACACCTTGCTGGATGTGGATGCCCAGGGAAATATTGTTTCCATTACCATGGAGCATGCCAGCAGAAGGACCGATATTCAGAATATCACGCTCTCGGGGATTGCGGCCTGAGTAACTCCTTTTCTATCAAGTACTCTGACCCCTTGATAGACCCCTTGATAGGTGAATAGTTGTTTTTTGGCTAATGCCGCACTATATTCATAAATAACAATATTGAATATAAAGGGCAGATTATGGCCACCACCAGTTTGAGTCTAGGCAAGCATTGGGAAGTGTTTATTCGCAATGAAATCGCTAGCGGTCGTTACGGTTCGGCCAGTGAGGTTGTGCGTGATGCATTGCGTACCCTTGAAGAAAGGAAGTGTAAGCTTGACGTGTTACGTACGCACTTGGCAGAAGGCGCACAGCAGGCGAAAGCCGGTGATGTAGTTGATAATTTTTCCATGGATGGGTTGATTAATGAACTGGACGGAAAAACCTGATGCCCGCTATCGTATTACTCGCAAGGCCAGGGAGGACTTGCCAGGGATAGGCGAGTATTCAGAATTACAGTGGGGTAAAGAGCAGCGCAATCGCTATTTGAAGAGTCTGGAGAAGCGCTTTGAATGGCTGGCGCTGAACCCAGGGGCCGGCAGACAGCGGAATGAAATTGCGCACGGTCATTACAGTTTCCCGCATGGCCAGCATGTGGTGTTCTATCTCATTTCCAGACAGGTGATCGATATTATCGGCTTGCTTCACCAGGAAATGGATATCCTTTTGTATTTTCAGTCGAGTGATTAATAATGGGGATGGAGGGATTAAAAAATAATCCCTGCGTCCCCTTTTTGGAATACAGATGATGGTAGGTGTCTGCATATCACTTTTACCTTACGGGTTTCCCGCCCACTGATCAGAGTTATTTCAGCGCGTGATATGCACAGGAAAGAGAGAAAATTTTATGAGCAAAGTGAAAAAAATTCCTGAGTTCAAAACGCAGGCGCAAGAGCGTGCCTATTGGGAGAGCCATGACTCTAGTGATCATCTGGAGTGGGGTAATGCTGAAAAAGTCACGTTGGCTAATTTAAAACCTTCCACCAAAACCATATCCCTGCGCCTGCCTGAAGGCTTGCTTGGTCGCATCAAGGTAGAAGCGAACAAAAGAGATATGCCGTATCAATCGCTGATCAAGGTATGGCTGACAGAAGACGTCAAGCAAAGCAGTAAGCTGGCGTGATTTTGTGTTCTTGATGCCGGACATCGCTGCGCTCTTCCGGCTTACGGTTGAGGAAAGTTCTACGATGTATTAGGTGGACTGCGAGCGAGAACGGCGGATATCGCTTCGCTCTTCCACCCTACCAAATGTAAGCTTCCCTTTATTGTGTACCTGTTAATTATTGAAAGAGATTTGATGATGAGCCCAAAGAGAAGTCTGTGTGATCGGTGCAGAAAACCCTTGGCGGTTTGCTATTGTCATCTAATCAAGCTCTGTGAAAATCGATGGCCGGTTGAAATTATTCAGCACAGCCGCGAGCAGGATCATGCTATTGGCACTTCACGGATTGCGGAGTTGTCGTTAAGTAAGGTCAATGTATCTGAAGTGAAAGACAGGACTGCTTTTACCGTAGACCCGGTGCAGTCAGCGCGCTGGGAAAATGCCGTGCTTATTTATCCGGGTGCGGATAGTGAAGACATCACGGAGCTGGCTGACCAGGCGCCGCGGCCACTGGTTTTTATTGATGGCACCTGGAGGAAGAGCAAGGCGATATTGCTCAGCTCACCTTTCTTGCAGTCCTTGCCGCGTTATAGCTTTAGTTCGCAGAGCCAGCCACGTTATCAAATTCGCAAGGCAGCGCAGGCGGATTATTATTCGACGCTGGAAGCGATCGTCGAAGTATTGAATACCATGGAGGGAGCTTCGGCAGATTATGCACAACTTTTGCAGGTGATGGACTGGATGATAGAGCAGCAGCTTGGCTTTATTAGAGGTAAAGAGGGCGGAGATATTTGATTTGCGCGGACGCTGTTTGCCTTGTCGGATGGCGCTGCGCTTATCCGACCTACGGGGCTGAGGTAAAATGGGGTCAGACCCCATTTTCTCCTGCAAAAATATTCGCGATGACAAGGGTTATTGGAATGAGATCGAGCGCTTTATCTCTCAGCGTTCAGAGGCTACATTTACTCACGGTGTTTGCCCGCAGTGTGTGGAAAAACTTTACCCGGGGGTGTCAGTGCCAGCTGAGTAAAAATTAGCAGAGCTTGATAAACCAATAAAAAAGGCGCCATCAGGCGCCTTTCTCTTATCTGCTTATGATCAGATGCCCACGTAGTAACGCAAGTTGTATTCATCATTACTCAGTTTGCCGTCACGGTCGAAGCGCGGTCTGAATAGCACGTTTTTCAGGTACTGGGCCAGACGGACTTCCATGTTACGGGTAACTTCACCGCCCTCGCCCTGGAACTTGACGCGTCTTGCCTGGCCGTTGCGGTTGATGGAAAAGGAAACATCAAAATAGCCGAAGTATTTGACCTCATCATCTGCGCCAATGCCCAGCTTTTCCCGGCTGTTGGGAGCCGGTAAAAACACAGGGAGGACTACCGGAACATCCGGATAAATATAGTCAGCGATCTGCGCTTCCATGTCCGGGTATTGCTGGAAGAAGGCATAGGCCTCTTCGTATTTGTCCCTACCCAGACGTTTGCGTTCAAACAACATGTGCCAGTCAGCTTCTTCTATCATGGCTTCGGCCACCTGTCGTGAAGTACGTTGCTCATTGACAGAGATATAGGACAGACTGCGCTTTAGAGAGGACAGGCCGCTGTCAAAGTCAGGGGAGTTCATGCGGTCCTGGGTGCTGGTATCCAGACGCGTACCTGTAGCACTGGTTTTTCTGTTCAGGTAGAAGTCCGGCTCGTAGACAATATTTTCCTGGTGGGTGCGCAGAAAAGCGGTGGTGAGAAATTTACGTTCCAGTTCCAGTATTTCCGGGTGCGTGTAGTTTTTGTTTTGGATCAGAATATTAATGGCCTCCAAATAGTTCGTCTGCGCCAGGTATAATTTATACAGCGGCGTGTTGGTGGGATCGCTGGTTTCGGGCGTGAAATTATTGTTTGCTGTTTGATCAACTGAATTGTAGTTGGTATTGGCAAGATATTGCGCGGCATTGACCCGGCCGATATTCAGCGCGATATTGGATCTCTCCAGAAAGGCTTGCAGGTTCCAGTCCCCCAGGGCGTGCATGGCAGTGACGACTTCTTCGGCGTCAGCGCCGTAACTGGCTTGATGAATCGCCAGCAGACCATTCTGTAATTCATCGGCTTCCTGTAAACGTCCCAGTGCAGCCAGACTTTCAATTTCCCCTTCAATCATTGGCGCCTGGATCAAGGTATCCAGACCTTCATTGATGCGACTCAGATTGCGTGCCCGTTCAAAAAATTCTATTGCCTGTTCGTGTTCTTCCAGCTGCTGCTGGAGCAGGCCGACGCTGGACAGGTCCTGAATAAGCTGTTCGGAATAGGGGCCTTCCTCACTTTCCTTGTCGCCAATGGCGCTTATATATTCCTGGATATCTGCCAGAAGTTGCTGACGAGTTGCGCCATCCATGCCTTCCTCTTCAAGGTCAGCGCTGGATACCAGGGCAGGCATGTTGGCCAGAGCAGTGAGTGATTCATCCGTTCCCGCCAGGCCTTCAGCCGGAATAGGTACCGGTTCGAACAGTAAGCGCGTGACCGGCAGTTCTGGTTGAGCGCCAAGGGTAAAACAATAGAGGGATAGAAATGCTGCAACACAGGCAGTGCTAAAAGTGTTGCCAGCACGATGACTGGGTTGATGATGACGCTCAGACACGTTGAACTCCTCTTTACATGGTTAATAAAATAAAGCAGGTGCAAGTGCGAGGCGAGACATGCAGCTGGGGACTCTCTCTGTCACCGATCCAGACATTGTCTCTCAGCCCGGTGGCAAGTCAATATCTATAATGTGCATAGATAAAGGAATCAGTGTTGTGCTGTGGTTATTTCCCTGGTCAGGGTGGGGGTGTTGGTAATGGCGGACAGTGTCCGCCTTGTCGGATGGCGCTGCGCTTATTCGACCTACGGGTTCAGGTAGGTTCTACGATGTGTTGGGCGGACTGCGTCCGCCATGGCGGATATCGGCCTGCGGCCTTCTTCCGCCCTACGGTGTTCTTCCGGTTTACGGCGATCTTCCGGCCTACTTAGATTTCTACTGCCACCTTGTAGGTGGGATCTTCAATAATATTTACATCGATGATCTTGGCCGCATTCTTTAACAGCTTCAGGCAGTCGGGGCTGAGATGGCGCAGGTGTATTTCTTTGCCCGCCCTGAAATAGCGCTCGGTGAGTTTGTTCAGCGCTTCGATGCCGGACATATCATTTACGCGGCTTTCCCTGAAATCGATAATCACCTTGTCTGGATCATTGGGCACATCAAATTTTTCTGCGAAGGCCTGGGTGGAACCAAAAAACAACGGGCCGTAAATTTCGTAGTGCTTGGTGCCATCTTCGTCTACATATTTTCTGGCGCGAATGCGCTTGGCATTTTCCCAGGCAAACACCAGGGCAGAAATTATTACGCCTATTAATACCGCCAGGGCCAGGTTGTGAAGCAGGACGGTAATTGCTGCTACCAGGAAGCCTACCAGGTTGTCACGATTGGGCATTTTGCCAATGGCTCTGATGCTGGCCCATTCAAAGGTGCCAATAGCGACCATGATCATCAAACCGGTGAGCGCGGCGATGGGCATTTGTTCAATATATTCTGCGCCAAACATAATGAAGATCAGCAACATGATAGAAGCCACGATGCCGGACAGGCGGGCTCGGGCACCGGAGGAGATATTAATCAGGCTCTGGCCGATCATCGCGCAACCGCCCATGCCGGAGAAAAAGCCGGTAACAAAATTGGCCAGACCCTGGGCTACTGCTTCTTTATTACTTTTGCCCCGGGTTTCGGTGATTTCATCAATCAGGTTCAGGGTGAGCAAACTTTCGATCAGGCCAACACCAGCTACGATAAAGGCATAGGGAAAGATAATGCGCAGGGTTTCCAGGGTAAGCGGGATGTCGGGAATATGAAAAGGTGGAAAGCCGCCCTTGATGGAGCTGATGTCACCAACATTGCGGGTATCGATATCAAGACCCAGCACGATTGCGGTAATTACCAGAATCGCGGCCAGTGAGGCCGGAATGGCTTTGGTGAGTTTGGGCAGGCCCCAGATGATGGCCATGGTTAAAAGAACCAGGCCGAGCATGATGTGCAGTTGCGAACCAATCATCCAGTCCAGTTCGCCATTAGCGCCGGCCACCTTGAATGAGGCCATCTGTGCCAGAAAAATCACAATCGCCAGGCCATTCACAAAACCAAACATCACCGAGTGCGGCACCATGCGGATGAACTTGCCCAGCTTGAGAAAGCCTGCAGTCATCTGAATTATGCCAGCCAGGATGACGGTGGCGAAGATGTACTCGACACCATGACTCTGCGCCAGGCTGACAATGACCACAGCGATTGCGCCGGTGGCGCCCGAGATCATGCCGGGGCGACCGCCAAATACCGCAGTGATCAGGCCAATGCTGAAGGCAGCATAGAGTCCGGTCAGCGGAGAGAGTCCGGCGATCAGCGCAAAGGCAATAGCTTCGGGAACCAGTGCCAGTGAGACAGTTAATCCGGAAAGAACCTCGGTGATGTAATTGATATTTTTGGAGCGGTCAAACAGGTTTAAAACGTAATTCATTTATGGCTTTGTTAACTCAATAGAATACAAGACCAAAAACGTCATGTTTTTGGCAAAAAGTACTTTAGATCTTTGGGGGGAGCCGACGGAAATGGCCACCAACAGGAGAGGGAAGTACAGCAAAGGCGCGCACTTTACACTATCAGAGGGTCAAGTAAAAGGGAGAAGCACTCAGATGTCTTGTCGGACGGCGGCTCTGCGGGCTTCTTCCGGCCTGCACAGACTCTGTTACCCGATCTGAATTGAATCAAGATATGCCAATAATTGAACGTTGTTAAATATGTGTTAGGATGGCTCAAGACCGTGAGTATTTTACTCTGGATCAATTCATCAGGAATATGAGCACATATTCTTAATAACACTCTCAGTGCCTTGAGAGTGTTTGTATTTATTAGGCCCTGAAGTCTAGTTGATTTGGAAAACCAGGTGATTTGGCGGTTTTTGTCGGTCTATAATTTAACAATGTTCAATTAAGAGAGAAAGCATGAAACGCATTAATCAATTTTCCAATGGAAGGAATATGCCGCATTTCAAGGCCAGTTCCTTATCAATGGCTGTGATATCGGCAATAGCCGTTATTGGTATGGCAAGTCCGGTGATAGCTCAACCAAGCGATCGGGAAATCGTGGAAATTATTACTCTGGGGTCCAGGCAACCTGGACGTAGTGCCCAGGACATCCCGGTTCCTGTTGATAGTCTTGAAGCTGATGCCTTGCGCGCCACTGGCCATACCGAAGTGGGTCGTATGCTGCAGTCTCTGGCACCTTCTTTTAATTTCTCCAGTTCCAGTATCAGTGATGGTACTGATGCACTACGCCCAGCTACATTGCGCGGACTTGGTCCGGACCAGACGCTGGTACTTGTTAATGGTAAGCGTCGACATCAGGCATCAATAATTCACGTAAACACTTCTGTAGGACGTGGTACTGCAGGCACGGATATGAATGCTATTCCTGCTGCGTCTATCAAACGTATTGAAGTTTTGCGTGATGGCGCCGCTGCTCAGTATGGATCTGACGCTATTGCCGGTGTAATTAATATTATTCTCAATGACGATGCTGAAGCCGGACGCCTCTCTGTGTCCCGGGGTGAATTCAGTGAAGGCGATGGTGAAACGACAAACGTCGATGTTAGCAAAGGCTTTTCACTGGGTAGCACTGGTTACCTGAATACGTCATTCAATTATCGTGATCGTGGTAATACCAATCGTGCAGGCTTACATGGCTCTTGCCAGTTTCCTGGCTGCGCCGATACGGATGGCAATGGCATAGTGGAAGCGGGTGATCCGCGCGAAGTAAGTGCACCAAGACAGACATTTCGTATCGGCGATGCCGATTCCGAGCAATATGCTTTCACATTAAATTCCGGTATTGAAGTGGGTGAAGGCGAGCTTTATGGCTTCATTACTTATTCAAAACGGCAAAATCAGTCTGCTGCTTTCTTTCGGCATAACGGAAATACTGGCGGTAATGCGCCCATGGCTGATGGTGATGCCACCATACCCGCGGGCTTTTTGCCGAAAATTAATTCCGATATAAAAGATCTGTCCTATAACTTTGGTTATCGTATCGATCTTAATAATGATGCCACTCTGGATGTTTCCTACACCAAAGGCACCAACTCCATTGACTATATAACCAGTGATTCCCTGAACTCCTCGTTTGCTAATTCACTGCGTTATTCAACTACATCAAGTCCAGCTGAGATTCGCGCTTCTGTGCCTCGCTCTGCAAGTGCCTATGGACTTGAGCTTGGACTGGAAACGATTAATGTTGATTTCACCCAGGCCTATGGCGATGTATTTTTTGCCATGGGTGCAGAGTTACGCTCGGATGAATTTAAAATCATTGCCGGTGATGAATACTCCTATCGGGATTACGATACAGAAAACGGTGTCAGTCTCTATGCGGATGATCGTTCCGCTGGCATCCAGGGTTTCGGGGGTATTGGTCCCAACTCGGCAGTGGATGAAAGCCGGGATGTATTTTCGGTATATGCCGATGTTGAATATCTGGCTACTGACAATCTGACCCTGTCAGGCGCTGCCCGTTATGATGATTATGATGGCTTTGGTGACACCATAAATTTCAAACTTGCCGCTAATCTTGGACTCACTGATAGCCTGAGAGTACGTGGTGCTATTAGCACCGGTTTCAGAGCACCCTCCATGCAGCAACTGTATTTTAATAATGTCGGCACGCAATTTGTTGTGGACGTAAATGATGCTAATGGTAACGGTGATACTTCAGAGTTAATCGCACAGCAGGTCGGTACTTTCCGTAATGACAGTACGCTGGCGCAAGCCATTGGTATTCCGGGCCTTACTGAAGAGCAGTCTGACAATTTAAGTTTTGGTGTCATCGCAGATGTAACGGATAACTTAAGTGTCACTGTTGATTTTTACTCAATCGACATTGAAGACCGCATTGTGATAAGCAACAGACTGGGTAGCGGTTTGTCAGGTGCACTGGATTCCGCGTTGATACAAGCGGGCGCAGGCGCAGGACAGTTTTTCTTAAATGGTGCTGATACCGAAACACAGGGTGTAGATGTTGTTGCTACTTACGGTGGTCTTGAAATGGCCGGTGGCGATCTGAACTTAACGCTGGCGGCGAACTTTACCAGTACTGATGTAGAAGATTTATTTACTCCATCGGGTTCAGGACTGGCAACAGTGCCTACCAGTGCTGTGTTTAGTGCTCAGGACATTTCTATCATCGAGGAATGGCAGCCTGAAGACCGTATCAGTTTATCGGCCATGTATTATCGGGATGCGCTGACAGCGAGTCTGGCATTTAACCGATATGGCGAATATACCGTTACCGATGGTGGCAGACAGACATACGGTGCGGAAATTCTTACCGACTTAAGTGTTTCTTATGCGCTTGAGAATGGTATGACGCTAACCTTTGCCGGCAACAATATTTTTGATGTCACACCTGATAGAAACCTTATAGGTAATTCACGCACTGGTGCAATTGAAAATGGCCCCGGTGGAGCACTTATAGTAGACAGCGCAGGGGTATTTAATTATTCCCGTCGTTCTGCGCCATTTGGTTTTAATGGTGCCTATTACTCAGTTGGTGCTTCGTATGATTTCTAAAAGGAATTTCTAGAACGAATTTCCAGAAATAGAAGTTATAGCTGTATAAAAAAACCGGAGCAGGCATGGTGTCTGCTCCGGTTTTTTTTACTTCGTTAAAAAGTTAAGCGTATCTTTCTTAGCTTTTTGTTTTTGCCTTTTTAGTTACCTACCTTATTTACCAACAGCATCCCAAAGCATGGCCTTGGTCTGAGGTTCTGCAGGGGCGTGTACATTGATATAACGCTCAAAGTCAGTGACACCGAGTTTTTCCAGTGCCGGTACTAAAGCCTGCACATGATCATTACCTACTCCACCTGGAGCCGGCAGGGAAAAATCACCCTGAAACAGCACTTTCTCTTCAGGGAAATAGGCCACCATCAAACCGTTGGAATGGGGCGCCGGATAGATGTGATACATCTCTACGGTACGGGTGCCATCGGTATAGACAGCTTTGGTGTTCACTGCTTCTACCCACACTTTCTGCGGATTTCTGGCCAGGGCATCGTCAAGCAAGGTGCGCGGAGTGTTCAGTGCGCGTTCGAAAAACTCCTGGTTATTCGCCTGCGTGATTACGGTTGCACCTTCGGCAAGCACCACGGGTAAACCGGCAGTATGGTCAGAATGGGGATGGGTATTCATTATGTAGCGAATGGGCTTGTTGGGAATCAGGCGTTTTGTTTCTTCTATATAGGCCTCTATAACAGCATGATTGGCGCCGGCCTCCAGCATCATGATGTGATCTTCAAATTCAACGATCAGGGAATCATAACTGCCCGGGCCTGAATTCAGGCGATAGAAACCGTCGCCAAGTCGTTCCGGCATGACAGTAATTTCTCTGGCATTGCCGCCACCACCACCGCCACCAGCGTTGGCCGGTGCTGGCAGGATTGAGGCAACATTGCGCATGTTGGCATCTGCCGCGGTGATGTCGACTTCAAAATAAGGCCAGCCGCCACGGGTTTGCTCAATTTGGGTCGGCACAAGAAAGCCGCCAAAGTCACGCCAGCCTGTGTAGGAGGCAAAAATATGCATGTCGCCCATGATGTTGTTACCTACCCAGGTTTCAACATGTTCGACAAGATTGTCATCATTCAGGTAGCCGTTAATTACATAGCTGGCACCTGAGGGTGCTTTCACTTCCGGACTCCAGCTCAATACGGTATAGCTGGCGCCATTTATTGTGCGGCGATTGGAAGTAGTGGCGTTCTCGGCAGCACCTTTCAAAAATCCCCAGGGCGTGATGTATAGCTCAAGCGAGCTGGCCCAGGATTCAGAAAGATCGGCCTGTTGCGCTGTGACTTGCTGAAAAAAAGTGCCGGCACTGATAGCGGTAGAGCCGCCTCCGCCCATGTTCATAGTGTCACCACCATGACGCATTGCAGGTGCTGCAAGGTTAATGACAGATGTGTAATTGGTAATCGGGCGCATGGGGTCGTGCGTGCTATTGCAAATTAATGCCACGCCACTTGCACCACATTGTTGAAAGGCAACATTTCTGGCAGAGCCCGAATACGTGACTGATCGCACATTACCCAGAGCGCGTTGCGCATCGGCAATTGCAGTGTCTACATTTTGGGCCATTACAGTATTGGCTACAGAGCTGCCTAAAAAAGACAGGCAAAGCACAGCCATAGTCAGTTTCTTGTTCATGGCAAATTTCCCTTATTTATAATTGTTGGTATTGACGTTCTATAAAAGTAGAACGCTCGATTCTACAGGGAATAGTGAAGGGAGTTAAAGCCCTCAATGGCGCAGGAGTGAATCAGCATTTTTCGTTCCTGCAAGGGATAGCGGTTTTTTGTAGGAGGGACTTCAGTCCCGAAGGAAAGGAGCTGCGTTCTTCGCGGTTAAAACCGCTCCTACAAGGGATAGCGGTTTTTGTAGGAGGGACTTCAGTCTCGAAAGAAAGGAGCTGCATTCTTCGCGGTTAAAACCGCTCCTACAAGGGATAGCGGTTTTTGTAGGAGGGACTTCAGTCCCGAAGGAAAGGAGCTGCGTTCTTCGCGGTTAAAACCGCTCCTACAAGGGATAGCATGGCGTCTTTGATCTCCATATACTTCTATATATTGAAACGTTGCAATGTAATAAATTACATAAATTTCAGGGGGCAGGATGAGCAGGAAAAGTCATAAAACTAAAAGCACATTAGCAAGTGCTGTGATTGCCAGCGTCATAGGGATGCATGGCATGCTCGTCCTGGCGCAACAGGTAGCTGATCCGGGTTTTGTCAGCGTGGGACGCGGAGCACCTTTATCGCCTGCTATTCCTGGTCCGGCAAGAACCAATCCGGCGCAACTGGAATCCTACCCGCCAGCAGAAATTGCCGGCTACCCGGAACAATACTGGATGGTTGGCCCGTTTAATGATGCCATTATCAGTGCAGACGGCTTGCGTATAGAAACCAGCAGGGCGCCCGCTATGAATGGAGATTCCCCTGAAGGGATCGAGCCCTTGCCGGTTGATTTATTCACCTCCGAAGATTTTTACGCCGATCGCGACTTATGGAGCGACCCACGCTATTTCCGTTGCAACAGCTCTGAGGCCATTCAGGCGCAATGGGCTACCGGATTGATTGGTAACAACCCACCGAGCACGGCAGCATGGGGATATTGTGATAGAGATTATCCGCGCGCGGCTATTATCAGCCCTTATGAGTTTCAAAGCGCCGAAGCACACTACACTGGCTTGCTTGAGGAAACACAATCACGCGGCGGTCCCACACAACATACCTATGCCACTGTGCCCGGTGACTGGAATGGCCGCTATGTATGGCCGCGCGGACAAAACTGGTCTGCAGAGTTATTCTGGAATCAGGTGCCTACCATCCTGTCGCTGATGACCGAGGAATACCAGACGCGCTTTGTGCAGGAGGCCTACCACCATGGCAATACCAATGCGGCACAATGGCCCGCCATGTTTTGCTGGCCCGAAGGCTTTATGCGCCGTTTTCATTATCACGGTGTCACCAACCAGCCCCATCAGTTGCTGGTTACCCCTGAACTGGTGCAGCTTCTCGCTGGCGATGCCGACAACTTCATCACCAATATTCATATTGGTCGCAGTTTTAATATGGACGGCGTAGTACCAAGACTGGGCGCTGATGTACCGCAATGGTATGGGGAAACAATTGGCTTCTGGGATGAAGAGGTGCTGATTACCTGGACCTCCAATATCCAGGGCTGGAAAGTGCATGGCGGCATGGAGTTTTCCAGCAAGCTGCAGGTCGTCGAAATATATACGGCTAATCGTGATGACAATGGCGACGTATACGGCCTGAACCATGAAGCCATTTTTTATGATCCCGAGGCCTTAGTGGAACCTATCCGCATCGTGCGCAACCTTGAGCGTCAGGGCGGGCTCAACGATGGCGATCCCTATCAATTTATCGAGTGTGTGCAATCAATTTTCAATATCAGCGGCGTCGCCACACCGGCAGCCCCGGGAGAAGAGATTGATTACATAGTACCAGACATGTACGGACGCCCCTGGGCAGAAAACTGGGAGCGCTTTCACGAACAGGATATGGAAGCGCCGGATAAGGGTGAAGATATATTCAGTTTTTAAAATCAGGGGACAGTGACTTTTTTAAAATAAAAGTCACTGTCCCCTGATTAAAACCCAGAACAAATCGAAATAATAAAAAACAGCAATAAAAAATGAAATGGCATTAATGATTAAAAAGAAAATGTTGAGCAGAGCATGGAAAACACCAATGCGTTCTATGGTGTAGCCAAGATGCCAGATCTGAGCAAGAAGGTCGGAAAAGCTGGAGTCATCATTGGAGAAAGAATTTAAGGCCAGATAGAAAATTAATTGCCACAGCAGAAAAATAAAAAACAGGATGTTGATTAAAGGCAGCAGCACAAAGAAAAAAGCATTTTGACTTTGCACATCAGTAAAGTGAAGAGAAAGGGCCCCGCTTACGTAGATTATTGTTGTCAGCATTAGTAGAAAAGCCGTCTATAAATGGACAGGTTCTGCCAGGCGCAGGGAAATGTGGGCTAGTGTAATGGATTTTCAGGAGTGGTGCCCGGTCGTGGGTCGCACCCATTAATCTTGGGTATGTTATAGATTTAAGTATCTTAAGAATTTAGGAGAAAGAAAGGAAGCGAGATTAAGAATGTAAATTTGAATGGACGATCACTAATTTCCCGATTATTCTTTCTATTCTTATACCAGGAATCAGAGTCAGGGGGCATGATGATAAGACTATTTAAATATTTAATTGTAGGCAGTAGTTTACTGCTGGCATCAACACCTTTATTCGCTCATCACTCAATTGCAGCAGAGTTTGATGCAGACAATCCAATCAGGTTGGTAGGGACGGTAAAAGAAGTTGTTTGGATGAACCCGCACATCAGTGTTTTTGTCGACGTACCCCAGGAAAACGGGGCTATTCTGACCTATGAAGTACAAGGTGGGGCTCCCAACAGCATGTATCGCAGGGGCGCCAGAAAAGATGACCTGAAACCAGGGGATTCGGTTGTTGTAGAGGGTGCCCGCGCCAGAAACGAGGAAAGCCTGCGCGTTGGCCAGGGTGATTTCATGACTCCGGATGGCACTGAAGTCTGGTAATAAGGCCCGTGCAAATTATCTCCGCTTTGCATGGTTTCTGCAGAGCAGAGCGATGGTTTACCGGGATTGCAGCCCAATAGGAGGTTTCGAAGTGAATAGCCAAATAGTGAAGACCCTAGTAAAAAATGCAGCGCTTATTATTCTGATTCTGTCATTCGGGATTGGGTATACATCCGCACAAAATGCTGAAGAGATACCACGACTTTCCAATGGTAAGCCCAGCATGACAGGATATTGGCAGCAGGTTCGCCGTGCCGATGTGACGGATACCAGGCGACCCGGCTATGTAGCGGAGCTGCCCTATAGTGAGTGGGGACTTGCCCAGTGGGAGAAATATGACCGCACCGATCCCGAGCAGGGCGACTACGCCGGCAGCTGCATGCCCTTCGGTATCTCCCGAACAGTATTCGGACCCTGGCCAATTGCACTTAAACATGACAACGATCATTTGGTGATGCTGGCGGAACAAAACAGCTGGTTTCATATGATTCCAACAGACGGGCGTCCCCATGATCCTGACTTTCCCTCAAGCTGGTGGGGAGACTCAGTCGGTCACTGGGAAGACGATACGCTGGTTGTGGTCACCAAAAACCTGAACGGCTATACCAAGGTCGACACCGCCGGTCATCCGATGAGTTCCCTGGCGACGATCATTCAGACTTTTACCCGTGTTGATGCCAATACCATCGAGCACACATTCACGCTGGACGATCCGGGCGCCTATACAGAAGCCTGGACTGTATCCAACACCTGGACTCACCAACCTGAGGGATTCAGGATTATGGAATACTCCTGCATGGAAAATAATCTGACCGGCCTGACATCCGGCTCATTATTACCATGGATAAGACCCAGCGAAACGCAGCCTGAAGATTGAGTATAAGAATCCAGGGAGGGTCAAAGAAAGAATCACCAAAGAATCAAAAGGCTGGGTGTAATTTTTATCAAGCAGCCCAGGCACAAGGGTGTGCGAGTCTTGGCGTTAGTTGATGAATGGCAAGAGGATTTTTAACAGAGGCGTGAAGGATTCGTTAATTTATTCAATGAGTTAAATTGATTGAATCAAAGTGTGCCAGGAAATGCGCTTTGGACTCAAGGATTGAGCATGTCCAAAACTAGACTAATTTTGCTCTGACCCCCATTTAATCTTCCTTTTTTTTTCCTTATTCCTATCACACATAATTCAGCTATTGTTTGTTTTATGTCATACACGCCAATTATATAAAAAATTAGAGTATACCTTTGATTTATTACTTCCCATTGACCCAAACAAATTTTGAGAGAGGCAGTATTAACATGGGCTTACGAATTATCAATACATCATTCCGTCTCGTCGTCACACTCGGACTGTGTACCCTCTTCAGTCATACTTTATTGGCGCAAGCTGATGGCATCGACGCTAACGCCATCCTTGAAGAATATTGTGTGAGTTGCCACAACTTTGAAGACTACTCAGGCGGTGTTGATCTGGAAGGCATGGACGTGCACACCATCGCCGAGTATCCGGAAATTGGCGAGAAGGTTATTAAACGCCTGCGCGCTGGCATGATGCCTCCAGTGGATCAACCACGTCCGGATCGCGATATCGTGCAAAATCTGGCTGTGATCCTGGAACAGGCAATTGATGAGCGGGCCGCTTTGGAACCTGCGCATCTTCCTGCCCCGGGTCTGCATCGTTTAAACCGTACTGAATACTCCAATGCCATTCGTGATTTGCTGGCACTTAATATTGATGCATCGACCTTTCTGCCACCGGATGATTCCAGCCATGGTTTCGACAACATGGCAGGAACTCTGACCACTTCGCCAGCCCTTATAGAAGCCTACCTGTCAGCGGCAGGGAAAATCAGTCGTCTGACCATCGGCACCGAGACAGCGCCGACACTGGCCATATTCGACGTACCGGTTGATACCTCCTAGAACACACATATTGAAGGGCTCCCCTTCGGAACGCGCGGCGGTATGTTAATTGAGCATGAGTTTCCTGCCGATGGAGAATATGTATTTACAGTCAAAGGCATGACCGGTTATTTCACCCGCGTTCTGGGTAACGTATCGGGCGAGGAGCTTGAAGTTAGTATCGATGGTGAGCGCGTCTATTTATATGACTGGGATTCTGAAATTGGTAACCAGGAAGGCAATGGCGGTCGTACGCCAGCTATCTCAATCAAGGCAGGTTTCCACAAGGTGGGTATTACCTTTATCGCCACCAGCGACCTACCCGATACCAGCATAAATAAATCCTTTGTGCGCACCATGAATTCTCCTGGTTCAATTTATGGCTATACCTTCTATCCACATGTTGGCCAGGTCTTTATTGAAGGGCCCTACAACGGTGTACCCGCTACTCTTACCCCGAGCCGTGAAAAGATTTTCGAGTGCTATCCCCAAAATGTCAGTCAGGAAGGGAACTGCGCACGCCAGATCATTTCAACTTTGGTCAGCAAAGCCTATCGACGTCCGGCAACTGACTCTGACATTGATTTGATGATGAATTTTTACCTGGTCGGGCGCGAAGAAGGTGGCAGCTTTGATTATGGTATTGAAGCAGCATTACAACGCGTGTTGGCAGATCCTGAATTTATCTATCGCTCCGAGATTGAACCCGTTGATATCGCCGAAGGTTCGCTCTATATGCTTAGTGATCTCGAGCTGGCCTCACGACTTTCCTTCTTTCTCTGGAGCAGCTTGCCCGATGGAGAGCTGGTTGACCTTGCAACACAAGGCCGCCTTCATGATGAGGATGTACTTCAACAACAAGTTCAGCGCATGATTGCTGATCCGCGTGCAGACGCTTTTATAGTGAACTTCACTGGCCAATGGTTGAATGTTCGCGGCATGGCAGCAAGTGAGCCGATTGTAGAATTGTTTCCCGATTTTGACAGCACCCTGCGTGAAGCTTTTCAGCAGGAGATCGAAATGTTCTTCGGCAGCATTATTCAGGAAGACCTCAGTGTTCTGGATTTACTGACAGCGGATTACACCTTCGTCAACGAACGCCTCGCGAAACACTATGGTATTTCTGATGTGTACGGTTCGCAGTTCCGCAAAGTGCAGCTTGATGATCCGGAGCTTGCAGTACGTCATGGACTGTTAGGCAAGGGTGCCCTGTTAACTATTACTTCTGAAGCAGCGCGAACTTCACCCGTTAAACGTGGCAAGTGGTTCCTGGAAACTTTCTTTGGAGTCAGTCCTCCCGATCCACCACCGGGCGTCGAAATAGATTTGAGTCAGAATGCAGGTGAGAAGCCTAAATCCTTGCGTGATCGTCTGGAGGCGCATCGCACCAACCCGTCCTGCTCTTCCTGTCACATGATGTTCGAGCCAATGGGTTTCGCCCTGGAAAACTTCGACGCCGTTGGCAAGTGGCGCACAATGGATGCAGGCAACCCGATTGATGCAACGTCTACTATTACAGACGGAACTTATCTGGATGGCATCAGCAGCCTGCGAGATCTGACCATACGCAACGGTGAGCAGTTCGCCAGAGTCATGACTGAAAAGCTGCTAACCTATGCTGTAGGCCGAGGCATGGAGATTGAAGATATGCCGTTGGTACGCTCCATTGCGCGTGACGCAGCTGAGGAAAACTATCGCTTCTCATCCTTGTTGATGGGCGTCATCCAAAGCCCGGCTTTCAACATGAACATGAAGTCAGAAAGTATTGCCCGGATCGAGCGTTAAGGTCGCGCATTAATGATACTGGCCGCCAGCGCTGTAGCTTGCTGAGCGGCCTGCTCGACCATGTATTCCACTGCCCCGATGATTTCCTCATCGCAGCGGTCGAGGCGCTCGCCCTTCATCGGCATCACGCCGGCACTGTCAGTGAATCCGTTCAGGACATAATCGATCAGTGTGTCCATGCCCTGTGCGATGCGTGGAGCCCAGGCATTGCCGGACATAGCCGGTTCTGCCAGTGTGATCTGTGCGACAGGCACGCCGAGGAGCATGCCTTGAATGGGCATGAACATGAAGTTGCCGAGAGATGCCTGACTTAAATTAGTCGGTAAAGGTCACCATCGTGGAAAGACATGCAGGAATCAGCAGCACTACCAATTACGCAAAACGGCGACGCTCAAGTGCATTGCCGCTTGCATTCATGAAACAATCAGGCTCAACTCAACGGCTGACCTCAAGGCTCACTCCGGGAACAACGCCACCACCGCTACCAGGGGGGCCACCGCCACCACGGAAGTCACCAGTGGAGACCAGCTTGACCCACAAGGCGTCGTTGCCTTTGTAATACGAGGTGGTATTGGCCATGTGCAGCGCTTCGAGGCTGCTTTGCTGCGTACCTGAAGCTGCCGTAGTGAATTCCGGCAGCTCGAACATCACCCAAGAGCCGGCATCCAGCTCAGTCAGTCTGATGCTCACGGATTCTCTTTCGGTGCTTACCTTGTACTCAGTGCCTGCGCGCACATTGGTTGTCCCGTTAGCAGTAAATTCATTGCCATTGCGGCTGAGCACAACAGGCACTGAAGGCGGACGAGTCCCTCTGATGCGGCCACCACCTGGCGCAATTTCAAAGGTAGTGGGTGCACCACCACGCCCGAATCCTAAAGCACCACCACCGCCGCCAACATTCATGCGCCCGATATCGCCCGTACATACCACAGCGTTCCAGGTAGGCCTGGCCTCACAAGCGTCATCGGCGTCAATTCCGGTGTTATTGATGATATAGGAATTGGGGACACCGGTAATGGTGCCGTCTCTGTCGTTAAATACCGAGGACAGGTAAACCGCATTGCCATAATCATCGTTGCTCCAGCGGTTGTCGATCGGCGGGTAATACACCGGCTTGGCATTTTCAAAGGTCGAGCGCTGTACCGTGTTGTTGGAGCTCATGCCGAAGCTGGTAAACAGCAGGTAGGAGATCGCTCCAGTTTTGCGGGTGTCGTTGTCTATGTAATTGATGAAGGTATTGCCATCCAGTTCATGGTGGGAATCGTAGAACTCGTAGCCGCGGATCGGAAAATCCGCGACAGCGGGTTGCGGCAGGCTGCGACCGTAGGCCAGTTCAGCTGGTTCGCTGGGGTTGCCGATATTCCCGGATTCGCCCACGAACAGCGAGTCAACCACCCGTGACGTATAGAGGGATGAGCCACCGCCAGTGGCATGTGTAAAGCCAATGCCGTTGTCTGCCATCTTCAGGTTCTTATATAGGTGCAACTGTCCTCTGGCCCAGATACCGCTGTTGCGGTTCTTGTAGGCGGTGAAATCCTCAACTACGGACTCCACTTGCGGGCTGTCCGGGTCAGTGGGATCAGCGAGGGCAATATACCCACCCACGGCGAAATGGCCATCGGCCCGGGGGGCGCGGTCGCCCATGAAAGCGTCAACGTTGGAATGGGCGACGTTGCCCTTGAACTCGCGGGGCTTCGTACGACGCGGCCAGGTTGCCTGGCTGTCATCTGAGCCTTCGAATGCACCAGTTGGATGCACTGGAAAGGCAAACCAGAAACCAGTCGAGTCAGAACCTGCGGCCACGTTGTCGCGGTAGGTGTTATCCGGATTGGTGATCCAGAAAGACGAGGCCGTATTGTCCGAAGGAATCAGGATTTCCGGGAAGTCCTGACCAGTAGTCTTGAAGTTCAAACCGTCCGGGGACGCTCCGAACGGGGCAAGGTTGGTCGGATCACAGGGTAGGCTCATATGACACTTGGTCTGGATTGCCAGATTGCTGATGTACTCGTTGCCGGTCTCCATGCCGTCTTCCATGAAGAAGCAGTGGCCCACAGTATTGTAGGTCACGTTGTTCTCAACCTGCAGGTTGTTGGTGCCATGCACCGTCACGCAGCGGTTGTAGGTATCGTGGATCGCCGTGTTCCTGACGTACTGGCCAGCGCCAGCGTCCCCGACAAGGTGCCAGTGGATCGGATAGCGGGCAAGTTCCAGATTCTGGCCCATGCGATTGAGCTCAACACCCTCGACATACATCTTGCTGGTGACCATCCCCATGATGTGACCGCCAAAGAACGACTGTTCCGCGTCGGTTGAGGCCTGCACCTTGATGTTGCGCGTCAGCAAACCCACTTCGCCGCG